>JALZKI010000017.1 GCA_030859325.1 Actinomycetota bacterium | reverse complement strand
CTGACCTGCACAACGGGCTCCCGTTGTGCGGGCATCATCACCGGCGCGCCCACGACACCCGGTTCACCATGAAGTTCCTGGCCAGTGGAGAGGTCCGCTTCCGACGACGCAGATAGGACATCGGCACGAATGGTCGCGGTAGACTAGTCAACTTGTCTTTCCCCACTGGGGATCACGTCGAGGTAATGGTGAAGTCGTGTTGTCAGCTGAGGTCACCAGGGGAGAACTGGCACAGCAGGAGATCGCTCACGAGCAGGAGTTCGTGGACCGCGTGTACCTTCAGCTGGAGGCCTCGGCACGGAACGCCGAAGCGCTCGCCCGGGAAGGTCACGGACGTGCTCGCTTGGGCCACGAGGGTGGCCTCGTCGAACGCGACGCGATGGTCTTCCAGGCTGCCAAGCGGATCGCCACCCTCAACGCAGCGCACGAGGGTCTGGTCTTCGGGCGCCTCGACCTCGCGCTCGCCGACGAGAAGCCACGCTACATCGGCCGGATCGGCCTGCGGGACGATAAGCGTGACTCGCTGCTCGTGGACTGGCGGGCGCCGGCAGCCGCCGTGTTCTACCAGGCGACGGCCGCTGACCCGCGCGGTGTGGTTCGCCGTCGGGTGCTGCGCTGTGCCGGTCCGAAGGTCGTCGCGGTGGAGGACGACCTTCTCGACTCCGGGGCGGAAACGGAGCTGCCGGTCGTAGGAGAAGGCGCCCTGATGGCCCAGCTCTCCCGCGCCCGCGACCGCAGCATGCACTCGATCGTGGCGACGATCCAGGGCGAGCAGGACGAGGCCATCCGAGCCCCTTCGCGCGGTGTGGTCTCCATCTCGGGCGGTCCGGGCACGGGCAAGACCGTGGTCGCGTTGCACCGGGCGGCGTACCTCCTCTACTCCGAGCGGCGTCGCTACGAGGGTGGTGGCGTGCTCATCGTCGGCCCGTCGGGGGTGTTCATGCGCTACATAGAGCGGGTGCTGCCCTCCCTCGGAGAGACCTCCGTGGCGCTGCGCTCGCTCGGAGAGGTCGTGGACGGGATCAACGGCGTCCAGCACGACGACCCGGCGGTCGCGTCCGTCAAGGGCTCGGACCGGATGGCCGAGCTGATGAGGCGTACGGTGCGGCAGCCGGCGCCCGGTGCCCCGACGGAGTTCCGGGTCTTCTACCGCGACGACAACATCCTGCTCGGCGAGCGCGAGCTCTCCGCGCTCCGGCGGCAGCTCATGTCCCAGGGCAAGCGGAACAAGCAGGTGTCCAGGGCCGCTGCTGCACTCGTCGACGTCATGTGGCGGCAGGTGGAAGGCGAGCGCGGACGTGAGCGGGGCAAGGAGGAGTTCGCAGATGCCATGCTGGGCCGCTCGGACTTCCTTGACTTCGCGCTCGCCTGGTGGCAGGGGCTGGATGCGACCGAGGTCCTCGGCTGGTTGCGCGACCCCGAGTTCCTGGCACGTGTCGGTGAGGGGGTGCTGTCTCAAGAGGACCAGGCGCTGGTCTCGAAGTCCTGGGCCGCCTCGGCTTCTGGTGGGTGGTCGATCGAGGACGTGCCGCTGATCGACGAGCTGCGCTATCTGCTCGGCGACGTACCGGTCGAAAGCGATCACGACCAGGACCCGTTGGCTCACCTGGTCGACGAGAACCTGCGGGAGATCACCACCGCCAGCGACCGCGAGTACTCCACAGGTCCCCGCACGGCATTGCGGACCGAGGACGACGGGTACGCCCACGTCCTGCTCGACGAGGCACAGGACGTCACGCCTATGCAGTGGCGGATGCTCGGGCGTCGCGGTCGGGGGGCGAGCTGGACCATCGTCGGCGACCCGGCGCAGTCGTCGTGGCCGGTTCCGGCGGAGTCGGGACGAGCACGCGAGGAGGCGCTCGGTGACAAGGCCCGCCACGACTTCCACCTGTCCACGAACTATCGCAACAGCAAGGAGATCTACGACTACGCCGCCGCCTACGCCGACCGAATGGAGCTCAAGGCCGATCTGCCGAACGCGGTGCGCTCGACAGGTGTCGAGCCAGTCGAGCGTCGTCGCGAGGATCTCGCGTCCGGCGTGCTCGAGACGGTCTCGGAGCTCGCGGCATCCGTGGAAGGCACGATCGCGATCGTGGTTCCGGTCGCCCGCCGCGCCGAAGTGCAGGGCTGGCTCGCGTCCCGGACGGACCTAGCCCAGGAGACCGCCGGTGGTTCCGACGCCCGGATCGTCGTACTGACCGGCCTGGACACGAAGGGGCTCGAGTTTGACGCTGTCGTGGCCGTCGAACCGCAAGAGATCGAGTCGGAGTCGGTCACCGGACGGGCGACCCTGTATGTCGTGCTCACCCGGGCCACCCAGCAGATGGTCGCCATCTCGGCCTAGTCGGGACCCTGCCGACGGTGCGCGCTGTCTTTCCCGACCTGGTTACGGCGCAGTCGGTACGGCGACGCCTACCGGTCGGTGCGCTGGTAGTTTTCGAGGAACCATGGACGCCGCAACCCTCTCTTCGCACTCAGCCGCTCTCGAGGCTCTGGCCGGCTACGAGGCGTGGGCGGTCATCCGGCTGCGCGACTCTGCGACAGTGACTCTCCTCGGCGGCTCCCGCACCGAGATCGATTCGCTGGTGGACGTACCCCTCGAGCAGGGCGCGCCCGAGCCGGGGCGGCGGTTCGACCGGCTGCTGGCCATCCCGTTCCGACAGGTGACCGACCGTGGCTTCGAGGCACACGACGACGGCAGCCCGCTGACGGTGGTGACCATCGAGAGCGAGGTGGAGGTTCCGGTCGAGCAGATGCTCGGTGTCCTGCCGGACGAGCCCATCGACTTCGAGGACCGCGGTGGCTTCGAGGTCGGGGACGACGAGTACGGCGTCGTGGTGAGGCGGATCATCGAGGACGAGATCGGACGGGGTGAAGCGGCGAACCTTGTCGTCGGTCGGCACTACCGGGCGACTCTGGAGGGCTGGGACGCCCGCAAGGCGCTCACCGTGTTCCGGAATCTCCTGGAGAACGAGCGCGGTGCCTACTGGACCTACGTCTTCTTCACCGGTGAGCGGTTCTTGATCGGGGCGAGCCCGGAACGTCATGTGAGCGTTCACGGCGGTGACGTGCGGATGAACCCGATCAGCGGCACCTTCCGGCTGCCCCGGGGACAGGAGGGTCATCGGGATCGCAAGGCGGGGCTGCTCGAGTTCCTTTCCGACGAGAAGGAGATCTACGAGCTCTTCATGGTCGTCGACGAAGAGCTGAAGATGATGTGCGACATCTGCCATGAGGGTGGACAGGTGCTGGGCCCTTTCCTGAAGCCGATGACGCACATCGTGCACACCGAGTACCTGCTCGCCGGCCGCACCAACCGGGATGTCCGGGAAGTTCTGAGGGACACGATGTATGCCGCCACGGTCACCGGGTCGCCGGTCGAGAACGCCTGTCGGTTGATCAAGAAGTACGAGAGCGAGGGGCGCGGCTACTACGGAGCGGCGCTCGCGCTGCTGGGCCGTGACGGCGAAGGACGGCCCACCGCCGACTCGCCGATCGTGATCCGGACCGCCGACGTCTCGCCGGACGGCAAGCTCAAAGTGACCGCCGGCGCCACCTTGGTCCGGGACTCCGATCCGGGGTACGAGGTCGCTGAGACGCACGCCAAGGCCGGCGGGATACTCAGCGCCTTCGGTCTCGTCCCTTCCGCCACGGGTGCTCCCGAAGGAGTCGCCGAGCTGACCCGCGACGAGGACGTCCTGATCTCACTGGGCTCTCGCAACCAGCGCCTGAGCAGGTTCTGGCTCACCGACCAGGCCGAGTCGCCCCCGGCGCCGGAGCTGAAGGGCCGGTCCGTGGTCATCCTCGACGGGGAGGACGACTTCGTGAACATGTTGCGCCACGTTCTCTCGGTAATGGGGATGACCAGCTCGGTCGTTCGCCACGACGCCCTGCCTTCGGAGCTGGACGGCTACTTCGACTCCTGGGACCTGGTGATCGTCGGCCCCGGGCCGGGAGACCCACGGGAGGTGGAGACTCCGAAGATCGCCACATTCCGGGCCGCGACGGACACCCTGCTCGCATCGGGCCGGCCCTTCCTGTCGGTCTGCCTCGGGCATCAGGTGCTGTGCAGCCGGCTCGGGATCCCCCTTGCCTACAAGGACATCGTGTTCCAGGGAACCCAGGCGAGAGTGCTGCTGGGGGGTCGTGAGGAGAACGTGGGCTTCTACAACACCTTCGTGGCCAGGTTGCCCGGGACCGCCGACTCCGGTGAGGGGGTCACGCTTCCCGCTGGAGTCCGGGTGGCCGCTGACCCTGACTCCGGCGACGTCCATCTGATCGCCGGGCCGCACTACCGGGGCGTGCAGTTCCACGCCGAGTCCATCCTGACCGAGAACGGCTATGACCTCATCCACGATCTGGTCCTCGAGCTGTTGTCGTGACCCCCCGCGTCGTGGTAGTCGACCACTACGACTCCTACACCTACAACCTGGTGCATCTCGTCGCCTCGATCACGCAGCGGCTTCCCGAGGTGGTTGAGCACGACGAGGTGAACGCCGAGAGCCTGTTGGCTGGTGGAGTTCAGGGTGGCTTCACCCACATCGTGCTCTCGCCTGGTCCGGGCAGCCCGGACGAGGACCGGGACTTCTCCGTAGGACGCTCCCTGCTGCAGTGCGCACAGGTTCCCGTGCTCGGCGTCTGTCTCGGCATGCAGGGAATGGTCTCGGTGTACGGCGGACGCGTCGGTCAGGTCCGGCCGGCGCACGGGGACGTGGCCGTGATCCGCCATGACGGAAGCGGCATCTTCGAAGGCGTCCCGCCAGACTTCGACGCGGTGCGCTACCACTCGCTGGCCACGCTCGAGGTCCCGGACGTGCTGCGGGAGACCGCCTGGTGCGACGGCGCCGACGGTCCCGTGGTCATGGGCGTGGCGCACCGGGACAAACCACAGTGGGGAGTGCAGTTCCACCCCGAGTCGATCCTGACCGAGCATGGCGCCGCGATGGTCACCAACTTTCTCGGGCTCCCATGACCATGAGCGTGACCTGGACCGACCCGTTGGCCGCCTTCGGTGACCTCGCCGCGACTCATCCGCGGATGTTCTGGCTCGACGGCGGTGGGTCGCGCGAGTGGTCAGGACGACGATCCCTGATCGGTTGGCTGGAAAGCGACGACGTGTCGCTGACCTACGACGCCGCCCGATGCGAGGTCCGGCGCCACACCGCAGACTCCCACGATGTCGTCGGGACCGACATCTTTCACGTGCTCGAGGACGAGATAGGCCAGGACCAGGATCCCTCGACCAGCTGGGTCGGCTACTTCGGTTACGCATCGCGATGCGAGCTCCCAGCGCTGCTCGGCCATTCGTCCAGCTGCGCACCCGACGCGCTGTGGATGCGCACCCGCAACCTCCTGGTCTTCGACCACACACCCGAGGAGTCGCCGGAAACCGGGTGCCGACCGGAGACACCCGCCACCGAACGTCTCGGCAGTCGGGGCGGTCGGGGCGGTCGGGGCGGTCGGAGCGGTCCGGGCGTCGGTCCGGGCGTCGGTCCGGGCGTAGAGGAGTACTGCGAGTGGTTCACGCGTGTCCAGGAGCAGCTGCGGCTGGGCAACTCCTATGAGGTGAACCTGACCTATCGTGTCTGCGTCGAGTCCGACGTCGACCCGGTCACCGCTTATCTGCGGCTGAGACGGCTCAACCCGGCGCCGTACTCCGGCTACCTCCAGCACCACGGCACCCACGTGCTGAGCTCGAGCCCGGAGCGGTTCGCCGCCGTCGACCGGCAGCGGTGGGTGGAGACGAAGCCGATCAAGGGCACCACGCCGCGAGGATCCACGAGCGCGGAGGACGACCGGGAGGCGCAGTCGCTGAGAACCGACCCAAAGTTTCGGGCGGAGAACCTGATGATCGTCGACCTGCTCCGCAATGACCTGTCCACAGTGTGCGAGCCGGGCACGGTCACCGTGCCTGCGCTCATGCAGGTGGAGTCCTACGCGAGCGTGCACCAGCTGGTCTCGACCGTTCGAGGGCGGCTCCGTGACGGCGTGAGCACGGTAGAGGCGCTCAAACGACTGTTCCCGGCCGGATCGATGACCGGGGCACCCAAGCTGCGCACGATGGAGATTATCGCCGACGTGGAGACAACGCCGAGGGGGGTCTACGCGGGTGCGCTCGGCTGGATCAGCGGGGACGGCCGCGCCGATCTGGGGGTGATCATCCGGACACTGGTCACCGTCGGCACGCCCCCGAGGGGGCGGCCGCACCGCTACGAGCTGGGCACCGGTGGTGGCGTCACGGTGCGGTCGGAGGCGGACAGTGAGTACGCCGAGACGCTCTGGAAGGCCGAGCGGCTCCTGTCCGCCCTCGAGTGAGCGGGCCCGTCGACGGGCTGATGACGGTCTGTGGCCAGCGTCACGAGGTCGGTTCACCCCCGTCACTGTCCAGGGTGACGTCGAGGGTCAGTTCCTCGTCGCTGCCGCGTACGACGCTCAGGGTTATCGTCTCTGCAGGACGGTAGCCGCGCGTCGTGGCCACGAGGGAGGCGGCACCGGTGATCAGCTCGCCATCCACCTTCGTCACCACGTCACCTGACTGCAGGCCTGCCTCGTCGGCGGCCGACCCGTCCTCGACGGTTCTTACCCGTGCGCCGGCGGTCAGCCCCGTCTCGCTCGTGGCGTCGAGGACCGAGACACCGAGCCGGGCGTGGGTAGGTGTGCGGCCCGAGCGCAGCTGGTCGACGATGGGAAGCACCTTGTCCAACGGGATCGCGAACCCGAGGCCGATCGAGCCGGCCTCGCTCGTCGCCGACGACGCCGTGCGGATCGAGGAGTTCACCCCGACGACTTTTCCGCTCATGTTGACCAGGGGGCCTCCGGAGTTGCCGGGGTTGATAGCCGCATCGGTCTGAACGGCCGGGTAGGTCGTGTCCAGCGACCCAGGCTCCGACGTCCCCACAGACACCGGCCGATCGAGGGCTGAGACGATGCCGCTGGTGACCGTCGCCTCGAGACCGAACGGCGATCCGATCGCGACCACCTCCTCGCCGACGTCGAGGGTGTCGGACGCGTTGAGGGGGGCAGGAGTCAGGCCCGACACGGCTTGCGCCTTGATCACCGCGAGGTCGGTCAGCGGGTCCGTGCCGAGTATCTCGGCCCGGGCGCTGGAACCGTCGTCGAAGCTGACCGAGATATCGCCACCGTCCGAGGCGACGTCCACGACGTGGTTGTTGGTGAGAATGTCTCCGTCCGGACTCAGCACGATGCCGGAGCCGGATCCGGAGCCTTGTGGGCTCCGCACGTTGATCTGGACCACGGAGGGGAGTAGCGTCCCCGCGACGTCTTCGACCGAGCCGGGCTCCGGTGCGGTGTCCTGGCTGTCCACGACGTTGACATCGGATGCCGGCGACGACCTGGTGTCGGTGTATGCCGAGACGGGTGGCGCGGTGCCGGCACTCTGCGAGTCGAATGTGGCCAATCCTGCTGCTCCGGCGACGCCGCCGAGTCCGCCGACGACGAGCGCCGCCACGAGCACACCCGCTGTGAAGCCACCGCCATGAGGTGACCGCGACCCGGTGTCATGTCCGGACGGGCCGCTGGGGTCTGCGGAGGCGAACCGATGCGTGCTCTGCCCAGGCGGCGCTCCGGCGGCGTGGTCGGTCGGTGTCTGCTCGGTCATGGGTACAAGGATGGCCGCCCAACCTGAAACGGCACTGAGAGCTGGCTAGGACTCTGCCAAGGACTCCGCCGGGATCCGCGCAAACCTCAGACGCGGCCGGCTGTGGCGCTGGGGGCGGTCGGACTCCGCGTCGGAGAACCCGGCACCTCAAGCCAGAATGCCGCGCCTCCGTCCTCGGCGCGACCGGCGCGCACGGAACCGCCGTGACGTTCGACGATCTGGCGGACGATCGAGAGGCCGAGTCCGGACCCAGGCATCGTGCGTGACTCCGGAGACCGGTAGAAGCGGTCGAAGACGTGCGGCAGGTCGTTCTCGGCGATTCCATGCCCCTGGTCGGCCACGCGAAGGCTCCCCGAGGCCAGGCTGACGCTCACCTCCCCGAGCGGTGGGCTCCATTTCGAGGCGTTGTCGAGCAGGTTGGTGACCGCCCGTTCGAGCGGGCCGGGCTCGCCCATCACCCACCACGGTTCGGTGTGCACCACGAACCGGAGACTCGGAGCACGGCGTCGTACTCGTGCGACCGCGCGATCGGTGATCTCGGCGAGGTCGACGGCCTCGACGGCGACGGGCATGGGTTCGTCGCGGGCCAGCTCGACGAGGTCCCCGATCAGGTTGGTCAGCTCCTCGATCTGGAAGCGGACGTCCTCGAGCAGCTCGGCACGCGAGCTCTCCGAGAGACCGCCACGCTGGTCCGCCTGGACCAGAAGGTCCAGATTCGTGCGTAAAGAGGTCAATGGCGTGCGCAGCTCGTGACCTGCGTCGGCGACGAGCTGGCGCTGGCGATCACGTGAGGCCGAGAGCGCGAGGAGCATGGCGTTGAACGCCGACGCCAGCCGGGCGATCTCGTCGTTGCCCTTCACGTCGATGGGCTCGAGCTGTTCGGTGCGTGCGATCTCCTCCGCGGCATCGGTCAGCCGACGTACCGGACGGAGACCGTTGCGTGCGACCGCCCTTCCGGCCAAGGCCGCGCCGAGGACCCCTGCGAGGCCGAACACCAGCAGCACGAGGCCGAGCTTTCCGAGCGTGCGGTCATTCGGCTCGAGCGATTGTGCGAGCACCAGGGCAGTTCCGGACCCCGAGGGCACGGCCACCACACGGTAACGGCCGTCGCTCGCGGTGATCGTGCGGGTGGAGGAGTCGCTGTCCCCCGCCGCCACGTCGAGCTCGGGCTTTCCGAGGTGCAACGTGGGGCCGCGGTCGGCGCTGAAGTACCGACGGTCGGCGGTGACGAAGATGATGCGTACGTCGGCAGCACCGAGTGCCCATGACGGGATCTGTTGCGCGCTCGCCTGTGTCAGCGCGTTGGACCGAGCAGCCGACTGTGCCCGCGAGAGCAGTGACTCGTCGAGGGTCTGCTGCATCTGCATGCGCACCGTCCCGTAACCTGCGGCGGCTACGAACGCGACGGAGAGGCCCACGGCGATGGTGGCGAGCAGCGCGACCCGGCTCGCGAGGGACCGCTTGTAGTGGAGCCCCATCAGCTCTCCTTGAGCACATAGCCGATTCCACGCACGGTGTGGATCAGCCGTGGCTCGCCAGCGGCCTCGGTCTTGCGGCGGAGGTATCCGACGTACACCTCGAGCGAGTTCGCGGTCGTGGGAAAGTCATAGCCCCAGACCTCCTCTAGGATGAAGGAACGGTCCAGCACCCGCCGGGGCCGGCGCAGGAACATCTCGAGCAGGCTGAACTCGGTGCGCGTGAGGTCGATCAGTCGCTCGCCGCGGCGAATCTCCCGAGTCCCGGGATGCAAGGTCAGGTCGGAGAAGCCGATGACCTCGCTGTCCGCGTCCAACCCGGGTGCGACGTGCGTGCGGCGTAGCATCGCTCGCAGTCGGGCGAGCAGCTCCTCGAGGGCGAACGGTTTGGTGAGGTAGTCGTCGGCGCCCGCATCCAGTCCTTCGACCCGGTCACCCACGGAGTCTCGAGCGGTGAGCACGAGGATCGGCAGGTCGTTGCCGGCGGCCCTCAGTGCCCGTGTGGTCTCGATGCCACCGAGCCGGGGCATCATCACGTCGATCACCAGCGCGTCCGGGGCGCTCCCGCCGATGCTCGCGAGCGCTTCGGCCCCGTCGCTGGCCAGGCTGACCTGGTAGCCGTTGAACTCCAGGGATCGGCGCAGGGACTCGCGCACCGAGCGGTCGTCGTCGACCACCAGGACGTGGCAGGTGTCGGCATCGCCGGGTCTGGGAAGGTTCACGCACTCTAGAGTGCCACCCTCACCTGAGACGCCGCTCAGTCTCGGGAGACCTGGCAGCGGGACCGACCGGCTAGGGGACGAAGCGACTAGCGACAGAGAGCAGGACCTCGTTGCCGGCCGGGTCGCCGATGCTGATCCGGGCGCCTTCCCCCGCGAACGGTCGCACCATGACTCCGGCCTCCTCCGCGGCGGCGGCGAACTCCGTGGTGCGCGCGCCGAGAGCGAGCCACACGAAGTTGCCCTGGGCATCGGGAACCGGCCATCCCTGCACCCGCAGGGCGGTCACCATCCGCTCGCGTTCGACGACCAGCGCCTCGACCCGCTCGAACAGCTCGGACTCATGGGCGAGCGAAGCGACCGCAGCCGCCTGGGCGACGGAGGAGACACCGAACGGCAGTGCGCAGGCGCGCACCGCTGCCGCGATCGGCTCGGCTGCCACGAGATAACCGACCCGGAAGCCCGCCAGCCCGTAGGCCTTGGCGAAGGTCCGCATGACCGCCAGGTTCGGACGGTCGGAGTACACGGCGACCGCGTCCAGTCGGTCCTCCATCCGCACGAACTCGCGGTAGGCCTCGTCGATGACGACCAGCACGTGTGAGGGGACCTTGTCCAGGAATACTTCGAGCTCTCGCAGGCCGACCGCGGGGCCGGTCGGGTTGTTCGGTGTGCACACGACCACGACCTTGGTGCGTTCGGCGATCGCCGCAGCCATCGCGTCGAGGTCGTGCCGCGACTGAGCGTCGAGCGGCACCTGCACAGAGGTTGCGCCGGTGACTGCGACGGCGATCGGATAGGCCTCGAAGGAGCGCCAGGCGTAGATCACCTCGTCGCCGGCTTCGCAGAAGGCTTGTAGGAGGTGGTAGAGAGTGGCCACCGAACCGGTGCCCGCGGCGAGGTGTGCCGAAGGGACGCGGAGGCGCTCGGCGAGGGCCCGGTAGAGCTCGGTGCACCCCATGTCGGGATACCGGTTCATGGTGGCCGCGGCGTCCGTGGCGGCCTCCAGCACGCCGGCCAGAGGCGGGTAGGGGTTCTCGTTCGAGGACAGCTTGTAGCTCGAGACGCCCTTCCGGGCCGTCGGCGGCTTGCCGGGAAGGTAGGCGGGGATGTTCGCGACAGCCGGTCGCACCTGCGGGGTGCTCGCCTGGGGGGAGGTCATGGCGCACACCCTAACCCCGCCCGTCCTGCAGCTGCCGAGCTAGCACGTCAGGAGTATTCCCGCGCTTGACCCCTTACACTTCTGCGGTGGTCACCCGAAAGCCCCTGCTCGGTTCTGCGCTCGTCATCCTCGGCGCCCTGCTCTTCATCGTCAACGCAGGGGTGTCCCGGGTGGCGCTACGCGCGGGGGTCGACCCGGTCTCGCTGACGACGGTCCGCGTCACCGGCACCGTGCTCGTGCTAGTGCTGGTGGCTCTGCTCTTCCGGCGCGACGCCCTGCGACCTCCGTCCGGGCGGCTCGGGCTGCTTCTCGTGGTCCACGGGGTGATCGGGGTGGCAGCCCTCCAGTGGACCTACTTCGTGGCAATCGACCGCCTGCCGATCGGGATGGCCCTCTTGCTGGAGTACCAGGCGCCGATCCTCGTCGCGGTATGGGCACGCTTCGTGCAGAAGGAGCAGGTTCGCAACCGGATGTGGGTGGGACTGGGCCTGGCCATGGTCGGGCTCGTCGCGGCGACCGGGATCTGGAAGGGAGCCGACTTCGACGTGCTCGGAGTTCTCGCCGGTCTCGGCGCAGCGGTGTGCTTCGCGACGTACTTCCTGGTCGGTGAGCACGGGGTCGGCGCACTCGACCCCATGCGAGTCATCCTGTGGTCGTTCCTGGTGGCCGCCGTCGCGCTGAACCTGGTCTCGCCGGTCACCGGGGTCAACGCCGGGCTGCTGGCCGAGCAGACCTCACTGCTCGGTGTCCTCGGCGGGTACGACGTGCCGGTGTGGGCCGTGCTCACCTGGGTGACCGTCCTAGGAACGCTACTGCCCTTCGGGCTGGAGCTGGCAGCGTTGCGACATCTACGGGCGACCACGGTCACCATGGTCGCGATGCTCGAGCCCATCGGTGTCAGCGCGCTGGGCTGGGTCTGGTTCTACGAACGACTGGACGCCGTGGCGATCACAGGGGGGGTGGCCGTAGTCGCCGGGATCGTGCTGGCACAGTCGGCTCGGCAAGCCCATCTCGTCGTCGAGCCACCCCACCTCGCCTGAGTCATCGCCTGAATCCTCGCCGGAGTCGCCTCGCCGAACTGCCCGGGGGCGCGTCGTCTCGGGCCACACTCCTCAGGGCAGAAGGACCTCTCCGCCGAGAACCTCGGGCAGGTCGCGTCCCAGGCGTACGTCGAGCGGGTTGGTCAGGCAGCGGATGGAGCCGCCGCCCTTGTGGAACTCCCCCACCTCGACCAGCACGATCTCGAAGCCCCACTTCTCCAGCTGGCTGCGGACCCGCTGTGGACACGCGGGCATCAGGATGGTTCTACCGATCACGATCGAGTTGGCGCAGAAGGTCAGCGCCTCCTCCTCGGTGAGGACCAGCGGCTCGGGTACGAGGTCGAGCGCGGCCCGCGCGGACGCCTCATCGAAGGCGGCAGGGCAGACCATCGCCCGGTTCTCGTCGAGAGGACAGAATGCCAGGTCGAGGTGGTACATCCCGGGATGGGTGAGGCGCAGCCCACGAACCCGGACGTCGAGATCGATCGCGAGGTGCTTGAGACCGAGAAGCTCCGTGCGGGGGCCGCAGCCCACGACGAGCGCGTCGCGGAAGGCGAAGGCGTCGCCGGCCTCGAAGTGAGCGCCCACGCCGTCGCGCCCGACCCAGGACCTGGAGAACCCGGCCTGCTCGAACCACAGGGCAGCGGTGCCGGTCTCCATGCGTCGCTCGGCGTAGCGCATGTGGGACAGGACGACGCGGCCCGTTTGTAGCGGGGCGTCGGCCGGCATGCCCGGATGCGAAGGGTTCACCACAAGTCCGAGGTTCATGGCGTAGACCATGTCCGGGGCGTCGGGACGCTGCTCGAGCACTTCCACGTCCGCACCCGCGGCGTGGATCTGCGCGATCAGGCCGAGCCACTGCTGACGGACTCGAACGATTTCGGGCTGGTCACGAACATTCATGTAGGGGTTGATCGCGTAGTCCACGCGAAAGTGGTTCGGCTCCACCATCAGATAGTGACGGCCCCACTGCAGCTGATAGGTCGTGTCCATGTCGCCTCCTTTGGTCGGACTCGCGTGGAACTCGGTAGTCTGATTGTCAGACAATCGGACTACCAAAGAGATTATGCCGCATGGGGTAGCCGCCACGTCAACTTTTGTCGGACAATGTGACGCAGCCGTGCCCGACGATGATCGAGGCCGCGAGAGGCACGCGAACCCTGCGAGCGGGAAGAACCCATGAACCCCTTCGAGACGTTGCGGCTCGAGCACTCCTCCACCGTCGACCGGGTGGCCGACGAGTTACGGCGCGCCCTGTTCGAAGGCGAGGTCGAGCCGGGCACACCGCTTCGCGAGACCGCACTTGCCGACGCCATGGGTGTCTCCCGCTCCACCATTCGCGAAGCACTCGGAGCGCTCGTCGCGGAGGGCATCGCCACCCGTGAACCGAACCGCGGTGTCCACGTGACCGAGCTCGACCCCCAGTCGGTGGGAGACGTGTGCCGCTCCCGCGCGGTCCTCGAGATGGCGGGCGTACGACGCTGGGCCGAGGCGAGCGAGCAGGCACGCGACGCCGTCCGACGGGCGCTCGTCGCCTTCACGCAGGCCGCGGAGTCCGACGCGGCGGCCGCCGAGCTCACGGCCGCTCACCTGGCGGTCCACCGCTCCTTCGTCGGCCTGACGGAGTCCCCGCGGCTGGCGGCACTGGCGGACGCGCTGTCCGCGGAGGTCCGCCTCGGGCTCGCCAAGGTCGACCGGATCCGCCGCAACTCCCGAGAGCAGGTCGCCTCGCACCGGGCGTTGCTCGACCTGCTCGAGCGAGGCGACACCGAGGCCGCGGCCGTCGAGCTGGAGCAGCATCTAGAGCATGCCGAGATGTCCATGCTGACCGCTCTGCAGCTTCCCCGGGACAACTGAGCCTCTGGCAGTATCGATGTCATGAAGTTCATCGTCTGGGTGGTCGTCAACGCACTCGCCCTAGCGGTGGCGACCTGGCTGCTCGACGGGATCACGCTGACTGGGGGCTCGACCGAGGACCGGGTGGTCACCCTGCTGCTGGTCGCCTTGATCTTCGGCGTGGTCAACGCCGTGGTGCGCCCTGTCGTGAAGACCCTGTCGCTGCCGTTCATCATCTTGACCCTCGGCCTGCTGATCTTCGTGATCAACGCCCTGATGCTGCTGCTGACCAGCTGGATCTCGAGCCAGCTCGGGCTTGGGTTCGACGTGGACGGCTTCTGGACAGCCGTGCTGGGCGCGGTGGTCGTGATGGTGGCCACCTGGGTGCTCGAGCTCGTCCTTCCGGACGGCGACTGAGGGCGCCCGTTCCTCCGGCCGCTCGCCGATCGCCGAGGTCAGTGCTGACCGAGCACGGGTACGACCCCCGTCGACACGGGCACAACAGGTCGAGGTGACGTGGCTCGGGAAGTGCGACCTCGTGCTGGGCATGGTCGAGCGGACCGCCGCCACGATCGTCGGGCTGCTGGCTGGCAGGGGTCGCGAGAAGTGAGATGACGCGACCCGCTCCCTTCGTCGGCGGCTTGGGTTCTGTCAGAGGCACCAACTAACCTGCTTCTTACAATGATGTCTGTGACGCCCTCTCCGTCGCCACCGGCCGGAGTCCACTCGCTCTGGCGCCTCTCCGGCTATCTCAAGCCTCACGCCACGGCGCTGGTGATCATGCTCGGCACCGCTCTCGTCGGCGTGGGCCTGTCCGTGGCTATCCCTCTGGTCACCAGGGCCATCATCGACGGGCCCATCACCGACGGTGAGATCGGGCCCGTGCTGCCCCTCGGTCTGCTCGCGCTGGCACTCGGCATCCTCGAGGCCGTGCTCATCTGGTGGCGGCGCTGGGTCCAGTCGAACGCGGTTCTCGGCGTCGAGACCGACATCCGGCACGACCTGTACGAACGCCTGCAGCAGCTGCCGATGGATTTCCACAGCTCCTGGCAGTCCGGGCAGCTGCTGTCGAGGGTCACCACCGACCTCTCCAGCATCCGCCGGTTCAGCGGCTTCGGGATCCTGTTCCTGATCACCAACATTGTGCAGCTGGTCGTGGTGACCGGTGTGCTGCTCGACATGTACTGGCCGCTGGGGTTGGTCGTTGCCGCGACGGCCGTGCCGATCATCTACCTCTCGATGCGCTTCGAGAGGGGTTACGTCGTGGTCTCCCGGCGCGTCCAGGACGAGCAGGGGGATCTCGCCACACTAGCCGAGGAAGGCGCGGTCGGCTTCCGGGTCATCAAGTCCTTCGGTCGCAGCGGGCATGTCTCCCAGCAGTACGATGACGCCGCCCGTCAGCTCTACGAGACCTCCATGGACAAGGTGCGGCTCTCGGCCAGGTTCTGGACGTTCCTGGAGGTCATCCCGAATTTGGCTGTGGTGCTCGTGCTTCTGCTCGGCGCCGTCGGCGTCGGGCGCGGTGACCTCACCCCGGGAACCCTCGTCGCCTTCATCACCTTGATGCTCTCGCTCGTGTGGCCGATCGCCTCGCTCGGCGTGATCCTGGCCATGGCGCAGGAGGCGATGACCGCCGCGGCGCGCGTGCTCGAGGTCTTCGACACCGAGCCTACGATCGTCTCCGGAGAGCGGGAGCTACAGAACCCGCGGGGCCACCTGCGCTTCGAGAACGTCGACTTCTGCTTTCCCGGCTCCGACGAGCCGGTCCTGCGCAGGGTCGACCTCGAGGTCGCTCCCGGCGAGACGGTGGCCGTGGTCGGGGCAACCGGCTCGGGCAAGACCACCCTCACCGCGCTGGTGCCCAGGCTGTACGACGTCACCGGCGGGCGGGTAACGATCGACGGGGTCGACATCCGGGAGCTCACACTGTCCAACCTCCGCTCGATCGTGGCGACCGCCTTCGAGGAGCCGACGCTGTTCTCCATGAGTGCGCGCGAGAACCTCCTCCTCGGCCGCGGCGTGGCCGAGGAGGAAGAGATCAGAGCGGCAGTCGAGGTGGCCCAGGCAGGTTTCGTCTACGACCTGCCCTGGGGCCTGGAGACCCGGATCGGGGAGCAGGGGATGTCACTTTCGGGTGGGCAGAGGCAGCGGCTTGCGCTCGCCCGCGCCGTGCTCGCCCGGCCGAGGATCCTGGTCCTCGACGACACCCTGTCCGCGCTCGACGTACACACCGAGAAGCTCGTGGAGACCGCGCTCCGGCGAGTGCTGCGCGAGGCGACCGGCATCGTCGTCGCGCACCGGGCGTCGACGGTCCTGCTGGCCGACAAGGTCGCGCTCCTGCAGGACGGCACTGTCACCCACGTCGGGAGACACACCGACCTGCTCGCATCGGTGCCTGCCTACAGGGAGTTGCTCGCCGCCGAGTCGGCCGAGCTCGAGGAGGCCCCGGCATGACCACGTCCACGACACCCGGGCCGAACGGTCCGGGGCAGGAGTCGCTCGAGGGGCAGGCTCGCTCCCTACCGGAGCCGGACGAGTCGTGGCGCGGTGTCGGGGCCGACGGCTCCGACGACCTCACCGACGAGGTCTCCGGGCTGTTGCGGGACCGGTCCCGCCGGCTGCTCAAGGACCTGCTCAACCCGCACCGAAAGCTGCTGTGGATCCTGCTCGGGGTCGTGCTGGTGGAGAACGCGTCCCGGCTCTCGATCCCCTACCTGGTCAAGGAAGGCATCGACAAGGGGATTCCTCCGATCCGGGCGGACGGGGACACCACCGTGCTCTACACGGTGGTCGCCTTTGCTCTGTGCGCGACCCTGCTCCAGGCGGCTACCCGCCAGGTCTTCCTCGTGCTCTCGGGGCGGATCGGCCAGGACATGCTGTTCGAGATCAGGCGAAGGGTCTTCCGGCACTTCCAGAAGCTGAGCCCTTCCTTCCACGACGACTACACCTCCGGTCGGGTCATCTCACGCCAGACCTCCGACGTGGACGCGATCTACGAGATGCTCGAGACAGGGTTCGACGGCCTGGTCACCGCCGTGCTGACATTGGGTGGGACCGCCGTACTCCTGCTCGTCCTGGACCTCAAGCTCGGATTGGTCGCGCTCCTCTGCTTCCCGTTCCTGCTGTTGCTCACGAACTGGTTCCGCAAGGCCTCGGCCAGGACCTACCGGGTGACCCGCGAGAAGGTCGCCCTGGTGATCGTGCACTTCGTCGAGTCGATGGGTGGGATCCGCGCGGTTCAGGCCTTCCGGCGGGAGCCGCGAAACCAGGAGATCTTCGACGACGTCAACGAGCAGTACCGCCGGGCGAACCTGCGCGCGTTCCGGCTCGTCGCGCTGTTCATGCCCGGCATCAAGCTGATCGGCAACATCACGATCGCCATCGTGCTGCTCTACGGCGCCTACCTCGCGTTCTACGGCGAGGTGAGCGTCGGTGTGCTCGCGGCGTTTCTGCTGTACCTACGCGGGTTCTTCGAGCCGATGATGGAGATCTCGCAGTTCTACAACACCTTCCAGTCCGCATCGGCTGCCCTCGAGAAGCTCTCCGGGGTGCTCGAAGAGGAGCCGACGGTGGCCGAACCGGTCTCCCCGGTCCCCCTGGACGACGTGCGAGGGGAGGTGCGCTTCGACCATGTGCGCTTCGAGTACGTCGAGGGGGTGCCGGTGCTTCCCGACCTGGATGTCAGTGTCCCCGCGGGACAGGCCATCGCCCTCGTGGGCACCACCGGCGCGGGCAAGACCACCATCGCCAAGCTGGTCTCTCGGTTCTACGATCCGTCCGGCGGCCGAGTGTTCCTCGACGGGGTGGACCTGCGAGACCTCGACGGGCAGACGCTGCGCCGCTCGATCGTGATGGTCACCCAGGAGAACTACATGTTCTCCGGGACGGTCGCCGACAACATCCGCTTCGGCCGGCCGGACGCTGCGATGGACGATGTGGTTGCCGCTGCCCGTGCGATCGGCGCGCACCACTTCATCTCCGCCCTGCCGCAGGGCTACGACACCGACCTTGCCAACCGGGGCGGGCGGCTCTCGGCCGGACAGCGACAGCTCGTCGCCTTCGCGAGGGCGTTCCTCGCCGATCCGGACGTGCTGATCCTCGACGAGGCCACCTCCTCGCTCGACGTGCCGTCGGAGCGGCTGGTGCAGCGCGCGTTGCGCACCATTCTGGCAGATCGGACCGCCCTGATCATCGCGCACCGGCTCTCGACGGTGGAGATCGCCGACCGGATACTCGTGCTCGAGCACGGCCGGATCGTCGAGGACGGACCACCCGCCGAGCTGGTCGAGAGTGGCACGGGCCGTGGTGGCCGGTTCGCGAGCCTGCACGACGCCTGGGTCGACTCACTCGTCTGAGCCCCGGTCAGCCTCTCACGTCTGCCTCGGCGGCGGCCTTCAACCGGACCAGGGTCGCCACGATCCCCGCTCGGTTACGGGCGGGAAAGCGGGCACCTTCGATCACGGCCCTCGCCGTCGTTCCGTAGCGGCTGTAGTCGAAGGTCTCGGTCACCAGGGTCCCGCCGGCTACGGGCTCGAGCTCGTAGCGCCACCGGTGTCCACCGAAGTGCCGCCACGCGATGAGCCGGTTCTCCTCGAACTCCACGACCCGGTTCGAGATCCTGTAGGGCAGGCCGAACAGCTTCATGCTGACGCCGAACGTCGCCCCCTTCGACAGCCGCGGTGGCCCGTCGATCGTGTCGCGCACGGAGCCTGACCCGTCGATGCGGGAGTGCTGGCGTGGGTCGGCGATGATCGAGAAGACCACCTCGGGCGGGGCGTCGACCGTCGTACACTCGGCAACCGTCTTGAAGGTCATGCCGACAACGTAGTGCGGCCACGGGAGGAGTCCGGTTTCCTTTCCCCGGTGGACGGGCCCCACCCCACGTGGAGCCGCAGGAAGGCTCATCCAGCGCACGGTCGAATTAGGCCGTGAGCGGGAGTGTCGATACCTTATTGTCGACTGGGATCGGTGTGTCTCCGGTCATAGCCTGGACCAACCTGCACGCCGCGTCGCACCACCCCGCACCCGAGTCGCGCAGGTCATGAGCTCTTAGCCGGTGACGGAGACCCCGTGCATCGACAACACACAGGAGTGCAGTTGAGCGAGAACCCGAGCAAAGCGGACTTCGGCCTCGATCTCGGAAAGGTGTTCGGGCCCTCGCACGCCGATGGTGGCCCGGAGCTGGTGCAGCTGTTGACGCCGGAGGGTGAGCGCGTGGCCCACCCCGACTTCGCCTTCGATGTCGGGAACGGAGCCGACGAGTCCGAAGTGATCAAGGGCCTCTACCGCGACATGGTGCTGACCCGGCGTATCGACACCGAGGCGACCGCGTTGCAACGACACGGTGAGCTGGGCATCTGGGCGCAGCTGCTCGGTCAGGAAGCGGCGCAGATCGGCTCCGGCCGTGCGCTGCGCCCGCAGGACTTCGTCTTCCCCACCTACCGTGAACATGGCGTCGCCTACTGCCGCGACGTCGACCCCCTGCGGCTGCTCGGGCTGTTCCGCGGTGTCGACCAGGGGGGCTGGGACCCGAACCAGGGCAACTTCGGGCTGTACACGATCGTGATCGGCGCGCAGACGCTGCACGCGGTGGGCTACGCGATGGGCATGCAGCGCGACGGCGTCGTCGGCACCGGTGACCCCGACCGCGACGCCGCGGTGGTCGCCTACTTCGGTGACGGCGCGAGCAGCCAGGGTGACGTGAACGAGTCGTTCATCTTCGCAGCGTCGTACAACGCGCCAGTCGTGTTCTTCTGCCAGAACAACCAGTGGGCCATCTCCGAGCCGATCGAACGACAGTCGCGGATCCCGCTCTACCAAAGGGCTCTGGGTTTCGGCTTTCCCGGCGTGCGGGTCGATGGCAACGACGTACTCGCCTGTTATGCCGTCACCCAGGCCGCTCTGCGACGCGCCCGCGAGGGCAGCGGACCCACGCTCGTGGAGGCCTACACCTACCGGATGGGTGCCCACACCACCACCGACGACCCGACGCGCTACCGACTCGTCTCCGATCTCGAGCACTGGAAGCTCAAGGACCCGATCGCACGGGTGAAGGCGTACCTCACCCGCAACGGCGTGGCGGACGAGGACTACTTCGCCGGCATCGAGGACGAGGCCGACCAGCTCGGCGAGCATCTGCGCGAGGGTTGCAAGGCGTTGGCGGAGCCGAGTCCGCTGGGTGTCTTCGACCAGGTGTACGTCGACCAGACCCCTGAGCTCGCGGAACAGAAGGAAGGCTTCGCGGCGTACCTTGCCTCGTTCGACGGGGCCGCCGGAACGTCTCTCGAGGGGGTCCACTGATGTCGAAGATCACCTTGGCCAAGGGCTTGAACGCCGGTCTTCGCGCCGCCATGGAGGCCGACCCGAAGGTCTTGATCATGGGAGAGGACGTCGGAAAGCTCGGCGGCGTCTTCCGGATCACCGACGGGTTGCAGAAGGACTTCGGTGAGGACCGGGTCATCGACAGCCCGCTCGCTGAGTCCGGAATTCTGGGTACGGCGGTCGGGCTGGCCATGCGTGGCTACCGGCCCGTGTGCGAGATCCAGTTCGACGGCTTCGTCTATCCGGCCTACGACCAGATCGTCAGCCAGGTCGCGAAGATCCACTTCCGTAGCCAGGGCCGGGTCAAGATGCCTCTCGTGATCCGGATCCCGTTCGGTGGCGGCATCGGGGCCGTCGAGCACCACAGCGAGAGCCCGGAGGCGCAGTTCGCGCACACGCCGGGCCTGAAAGTCGTCGCCTGCTCCAATCCGGTCGACGGCTACTGGATGATCCAGCAGGCGGTCGCGGCCGACGACCCGGTGGTGTTCCTCGAGCCGAAGCGGCAGTACCACGCCGACAAGGCCGAGCTGGATGAGTCCCTCCAGCCGCAACCGCTGTTCACGTCGCGGGTCGTACGCGAAGGCAGCGACCTCACGCTGCTCGCCTACGGTCCGATGGTCAAGACCTGCCTGCAGAGCGCGGAAGCCGCGGCGGGGGAGGGTCGCAGCATCGAGGTGATCGACCTGCGCACGCTTTCTCCGCTCGACATGGGTCCGGTGCTCGCATCGGTTCGCCGGACGGGCCGGGCTGTGGTGGCGCACGAGGCTCACGTCAATCTCGGAATGGGCTCCGAGATCGCGGCACGGATCACCGAGCAGTGCTTCTTCGCGCTGGAAGCTCCGGTGCTGCGCGTCGGTGGGTTCGACACGCCGTACCCGCCGAGCCGTATCGAGGAGGAGTGGCTCCCCGGCCTCGACCGGGTCCTGGACGCCGTCGACCGTTCCCTCGCTTACTAGCAGACCTTCCGACCGCTCGAGTGCACTGGAGATCGATGGCATGGCTGTCAACGAGTACAAGCTTCCCGACGTAGGAGAAGGCCTGACCGAGGCCGAGATCGTGACGTGGAAGGTCAAGGTCGGGGACACGATCAAGGTCAACGACATCGTCGTGGAGATCGAGACCGCGAAGTCCCTGGTGGAGCTCCCGTCGCCCTACGCCGGCACGATCGAGGCGCTGATGGCCGAGGAGGGTGACACGGTCGCGGTGGGTACGCCGATCATCTCGGTGTCCTCGGGAGGCGGTGCCGTCGACGCGGGTGCGGCGACCTCCGAGCCCGTGCCCACGGAACGGAACGGGGAGGCGGATGAGAAGCAGATGCCTACCCTCGTCGGTTACGGACCTCGTACGGCGGCGCTGACTCGTCGTGCCCGCAAGGGCGGCGCTACGCCGCCTTCCTCAGCCGGAGAAGCCGTGCAGGGCCAGCTACAGGGGGCGTTCACTCCGGGAGCCGCTCCGGACGTGTCCGACGAGGGTGACGAGCCGGCTGTGCCCGCGACGAGCGAGGCCGTGCCGACGAGTGAGGCCAACAGCCAGGGCGTGGGGAAGGTCCTCGCGAAACCTCCGGTGCGCAAGCTTGCGAAGGGTCTAGGCATCGATCTCGCCTCGGTGCCGGCGACCGGTCCGAACGGCACGGTCACCCGGGCAGACGTCGAGGCCGCCGCTGCCGGAACGCAGGAGTCGGCCGAGCCTGCACCGGTGAGCGCCGAAGCCGCGGTCGGCGCGCGTCGTACCGGCGCACGCGAGACGCGTGAGCCCGTGAAGGGTGTGCGGAGGATGATGGCGCAGGCCATGGTCGACTCCGCGTTCTCCGCTCCGCATGTGACCGAGTGGATCACCCTCGACGTCACCAGGACGATGAGATACGCCGAGCGGCTGAAGACCCACCGTGACTTCCGCGACGTGCGGGTCTCGCCGCTGCTCGTAGTGGCCAAAGCGGTCTGTCTGGCGGCCCGGCGTACTCCCGAGGTCAATGCGTCGTGGGACGCCGAGGCGCAGGAGATCGTCTTCAAGAGCTACGTCAACCTCGGGATCGCGGCAGCGACCCCGCGCGGGCTCGTGGTTCCGAATGTCAAGGACGCGGACGCGATGTCCCTTCGGGAGCTCGGCGCGGCGCTCAACGAGCTCACCGACGTGGCGCGGGCGGGCAGGTCCCAGCCGGAGCAGATGAGTGGGGGGACGTTCACGATCACCAATGTGGGCGTCTTCGGCGTAGATGCGGGAACACCGATCATCAACCCGGGCGAGTCCGCGATCTTGTGCTTCGGTGCCGTACGCAGGCAGCCCTGGGTACACACGAGGAGGGGGCGGGAGAAGGTCGTGCCCCGTTCCGTCACCACACTCGCGCTGTCGTTCGACCACCGGATCGTCGACGGCGAGAAGGGTTCACGCTTTCTCGCCGACGTTGCCGCAGTCCTCGAGGACCCGGCCAGCGCGATGCTCTACTAGTATCTGGGCACTCCCTCTCATGCGCACCTCACCGACCCACCCCACCGGCGGGCGCAGGGCAATGGTCGTCTGGGGGACGGCGGTGGCGGTGTACTTCCTCGCCGTCTTCCACCGCTCCTCCCTCGGTGTCGCGGGAATCGTGGCTGCGGACCGGTTCGGGATCTCCGCGTCAGAGTTGTCGACTTTCACGATGCTGCAACTGCTGGTGTACGCCGGGATGCAGGTCCCGGTGGGCGTCCTGCTCGACCGTTACGGCCCACAACGGCTCCTGTTCACCGGTGCCTTCCTGATGACGCTGGCCCAACTGGGATTCGCGTTCACCGGCAGCTTCGGTGGCGCGCTGACCGCGCGCGTCTTCGTGGGGATGGGCGACGCGATGGTGTTCATCAGCGTCCTGCGCATCATCGCCTCCTGGTTCCCTGCGATGCGCAACCCGATGCTGACCGCGTTCACCGCGCTGCTCGGTCAGTCGGGGGCTCTGGTCGCAGCGGTCCCACTGGCTCGGTCTCTGTCGTCGTACGGCTGGACGCCGACCTTCGTGACCAGCGCCGTCGTGGGCGTCGTACTCGCCGTTCTGGTCCTGCTGGTGGTCCGCGACGTGCCGCCCGAATCGCCTCCGTCTCGCCTCGTCAAGGACGTTCGCACCGTGGGCCGCGACCTGCGGCTCTCCTGGGTGGACCCAGGCACCCGGCTCGGGCTGTGGTCGCATTTCACCACCCAGTTCAGCGCCAACGTCGTGGGTCTGCTGTGGGGCTACCCGTTCTTCGTCGACTCCGAGCACACCGGCGGTGCGGCGGCGGCTGTGCTGCTGTCGCTACTGGTGGTGACGATGATGACCGGCGGACCGCTCATCGGGAGGTTCATCGCGCGGCATCCCTGGCAACGCTCGACCCTCGTGCTCGCGATCGTGGGTGCCATCATGGTGACGTGGACGACCGTTCTGCTCTGGCCGGGGGACGCGCCGCTGTGGCTGCTCGTGATGCTGGTGGTGGCCACGGGCCTGGGCGGTCCGGGATCGATGATCGGCTTCGATGTGGCTCGCACGTTCGCACCATCGTCGAGGCTCGGGTCGGCGACCGGGATCGTCAACGTCGGCGGCTTCGTCGCGGCGCTGGCGATGATCCTGGCCATCGGAGTGCTGCTTGACGTGGCCACCCCGGGATCTTCGACGGACTACAGCCCGCGCGCCTATACGATCGCGATGTCTGTGCAGTACGTCGGCTGGGTGGTCGGTGGCGTGCAGGTGTGGAGATATCGCACCCGGGCACGCGTCCACCTGCGGGAGACTCAACCGGAGGCGCACGCGTCGATGACCCGTCCGCCCCGGGACACACCGCGTTGAGCGGGGTGCCAGTACGGTTCCTCAGCCTTGGTGGTGGCCCAGCTTGCGATAGCGCCGCGACCGCCGCGAGACCAGCGTGGAACGCTCGCGCTGCAACAGCTGGGCCAGCTCGAAGCGAAGGACTGTTCGTCGGCCGCGTCCGGCCGCTCGGCGACGATCCGGTCCACGATGCCCGCCCGGCGGAGGTCGAGGGAGCGGACTCCTTGGGCGGAAGCCATGTCGGGAGCGTGGTCGACGTCGCGGTACACGATCGCGCTCGCACCCTCCGGCGGAAGTGGTGAGAGCCAGGCGTGCTGGGCGACCACCCTGTCCCCAGGGAGCAGTGCCAGCGCGCCTCCCCCGTTTGCCCTCGCCGAGCAGCAGCGTGAGGGTCGGCGTATCGAGGGTCACCAGGTCTGCAAGACAAAGAGCGATCTCGCCAGCCAGGCCACCCTCCTCGGCCTCCACAGACAACGCGGCCCCCGGGGTGTCGATGACCGTCATCAGGGGAAGGTGCAGCTCTGGCATGGTGAGTCGCCGAAGCGGGCGAGTGCGATCAGCAACCCGGGGTCGGACTCCCCCTGAGCCGTCCCGTTGAGCGGAATGACGTCGGTGGCGGCGTACCTCAGGAGTCGGCGAACGCCGGGGCGTTCGGACCGCCGTGACCTGCGAATAGACTCCCAGGCGCGGCCGGTCACATGGCCGAGCGACCCCCAGGAGGCCATCACCCCGCCGGTGGTGGGGTGACGGAGATAGACCAGGTAGGGAAGACCGGCGCTCTTGTGCACGGCGATCGCTGAGGAGATCTTCGCCATCTGCACGAACGCGACCGTGCCCTCCTGCATCCGAGTTCCACCCGAGACCGGAGCCGCGAGGAGTGGGAGCCCCTCGCTCGTCGCTCGCTCGATCGCGAAGACCAGCCGCTCGGCGGCCGCGACGCCGATCGACCCGGCCAGGAAACCGAACTCGCAGGCGACGACGGGGACGCGTCGTCCTCGCAGCAGTCGCTCACCATGAGGTCCTCACCGGAAGATCAGATCACACGAGGTTGCGCTGCTCAACGAGCCGGCGCCGCAGCCGGTCCCACATCGGTGCGGTGCGGTCGTAGACGTATCCACGGGTCGTCCCACCTCCAGTAGCGCCGCCATCTGCGCCACGTGGTCCAGGACCTTCCCCGGTCGACCGACGGCTCCTTCTCGAGGGCGTCCACCGTGGAGATGCGTCACTCACAGGCGCTTCTCCATCATCGAGACCAGCTTCTCGCCGTCGCCGAGCCGACCCACCTCCCGGAAACCGCGACGTTCGTGGAAGGACAGCGAGATGTCGTTGCGCGGAAGGAGGTTCACCTCCAGCGCGAGCCGGCCGTACGCCGCCGCCACAGCCTCCACCTCGTCGTACACGAAAGTCGCAAGCCCCCGTCGACGGAACCGGTCGTCGAGAACGATCCTGTCCAGGTAGTAGAACCGGTCCCCGAACCGCTCGGCGAACCACTGGTAGTTCTCGGAGTCGTACGCCGCTTGTGGGCCGAACGTGATGACGAAGCCTGCAAGCTCGCCCTCCGTGTCGACCACATCGAAGCGGTCTGCGAGCTTCTCCAGCTCGCCGAGCCGGTCCTCGTCCATCGGAGCGAGTGCCTCGACGTTGGCGAGATTAAGGGCGAGCACCTTCGCGGCGTCCTCGTCCCGCAGCCGACGCAACATGGGCACGGGCCAAGGGTCGCACGTCAAAGCGACTCGGCCGAGGCGGGTCACGCAGGACGAACTCTGTCCACTCGTGGCGTTAGCGTGACCATCGAGTGGCCGTGAACAGCGTCCGCAGCCTTTAACGCGAGGGCCAAGACCAGAGCTCGTAGGACGCGGCGTAGAGGGCGTCACGCGAGCCGAAGCATGTGACAGACTGGCCGCTCATCAGCAGTCGGACTGTCATACGGGCGAGCCCCGGGTGAGGACCTCACATGAGCGACGACCTCTTTGAACGCCACCGCGACATCCTGGACAAGGCGATCGCCGCGACCCGGTCCCGGGAGTACTTCTCGGCCTTCGACGAGAGCCCGAGCCCGCGCGTCTACGGGGAGAGCGCGGCAGCCGACGGCAAGACTGTGTTCGAGGCGTATGCCGGCACGACCTTCCCGCTGTCCACGCCCGGATCCGACAGGTCCGTGACGACCGAGAAATCGCCGTTCGGTCTCGAGCTGGAAGTGTCCTACCCGCGCGTCTCGGAGGATGGCGTCGAGGTCCTCGTCGGGGCCGCCGGCGCAGGACTCAAGGCTTTCCGGGACGCCGGTCCCGGGGCACGGGCCGGGGTCTGCCTGGAGATCCTTCACCGGTTGCACGGCCGGATCTTCGAGCTCGCGAACGCCGTGCAACACACCTCCGGTCAGGCGTTCGTGATGGCCTTCCAGGCAGGCGGCGCACACGCGCTCGATCGCGCACTGGAGTCGATCGCCTACGCCTATGCGGAGATGACGCGAACCCCCCAGACCGTGGTATGGGAGAAACCAGGCAGGAGAGAGCCGCTGCGGATGGAGAAGACGTTCACCGCCGTCCCCCGCGGACTGGCTCTGGTGATCGGCTGCAACACCTTCCCGACGTGGAACTCGTGGCCGGGGCTGTTCGCGTCCTTGGCGTGCGGCAACCCGGTGATCATCAAGCCGCACCCGGGTGCCGTACTCCCGCTCGCGATCACCACCCAGGTCGCGCAGGAGGTCCTTGCCGACGCAGGTTTCGACCGAAACCTGGTCACGCTCGCCGCAGAGGACCCAGCCGACGGCCTCGCCAAGACGCTGGCCCTGCGTCCGGAGGTGAGGCTGATCGACTTCACCGGTTCCAACGCCTTCGGCGACTGGCTCGAGGACCACGCCCGCCAAGCCGTCGTCTTCGCCGAGAAAGCCGGAGTGAACGCCGTCGTGGTCGACTCCACCGACTCGTTCCGCGGCCTCTGTACCAACCTCGCGTTCTCGCTATCCCTCTACACCGGTCAGATGTGCACCGCGCCGCAGAACCTCTATGTCCCGGCCGAGGGCATCGAGACCGACGAAGGTCACAAGTCGTTCGAGGAGGTCGCGTCCGGGATCGGCACGGCTCTCGACCAGCTGCTGGGCGAGGATGCCCGTGCCGTTGAGCTGCTCGGTGGAGTGGTGAACGACGCTGTGCTCACCAGGCTGTCGGAGGCGCAGTCGCGTGGCGACGTACTCGTGGCGTCGCGCGAGGTCAGGCACCCGGTCTATCCCGAGGCGATCGTGCGCACCCCAGCTCTGGTCGGCATCTCGACGGCAGACGCCGAGACCTACGAGTCCGAGTGCTTCGGCCCGGTCGCCTATCTCGTGGCCACCGCCGGCACGGACGAGTCGATCGAGGTGTTCCAGCGGACGGTGATCGAGCACGGCGCGATGACCGCCTCGGTGTACAGCGCCTCGGCCGACGTCGTCGCCGCCATGCGTGCGGCGGCGCTCGACGCCGGTGTCGCGCTCTCGGAGAACCTGACCGGACAGGTCTTCGTGAACCAGTCCGCCGCCTTCTCGGACTTCCACGGCACCGGCGCGAACCCGGCCGCAAACGCATGTTTCACCGACGCCGCCTTCGTAGCCAACCGGTTCCGGGTCGTCCAGTCCCGCCGGCACCTCTGACCGTTCGACGCAGGGATGGCACTGGCAGCAGGCCGGGAGACGACTAGAGGAAGGTAACCCCGGTCGCCAGCTCGGAGACTTCCCAGAGACGAGCCGCCATCTGCTCGTCGTGCGCGGGCTTCGCTGCGCCGACGACAACCGGGGCTCCTCGAGACTCCGCGGGCCCACCCGGTCCGACGTACGTCGCCCCAGGGAGCTCCGCCATCGTGGCCGCCATGAGCTGGGGCAGTACTCCTTGCGAGGACGGTTGAGCCATCAGTCGGGTCACACCCTCCATGATGGCGCCGACTGGCTTGAAGACTCCCCGACGCGGGCCGTTGCTGACCAGGTTGGTCGCCGCGTAGCCCGGGTGAGCGGCGGTCGAGACCAGCGGGAGTTCCGCCCGGCGCGCGCGACGGTCGAGCTCGAAGGCGAACAGGAGGTTCGCGAGCTTCGACTCGCCGTAGGCGACCCATCTCTGGTAGCGACGGCTCCCGTCACGTGGGTCGGTGAGTGGGACCGAGCGCACCAGCCGGTGGGCCTGCGAGGACACCGTGACCACACGCGCGCCGTCGGAGGCGGACAGCTGGGGAAGCAGCAGACCCGTCAGGGCGAAGTGTCCGAGGTGGTTGGTCCCGAACTGCAGCTCGAAGCCGTCGACCGTGTGAGCCTTTGGAGTGGCCATCACGCCGGCGTTGTTGACCAGGATGTCGAGGGCGCCGTACGACGCCGCCTCCTCCGCCGCACGTCGTACCGAGGACAGGTCCGCGAGGTCGAGGACCACCGGCACCACCGAGGCATTGGGTAGCGTTCTCCGGAGAGTCTCGACAGACGCACGGAGTTTCGACTCGGTGCGCGCGGTCATCAGCACCTCGGCGCCGTGCCGGGCCAGCTCCAGGGTGGTGTGCTTCCCGAGCCCTGAGGTGACTCCGGTGACCAGGGCCCGCTTCCCGGTCAGGTCCGGGATGTCGGCTACCGTCCACGCCGAGGAGCTCATGGGGTCACCGCCATGGACTCGAGAACACGTCGGCCCAGGTCTTGGTCGCCGATGACGACGACGTCGGCCTGCTCGGGTGAGCGTCGGCCTCCGCCGAGGATAACGAAGGTCTCGACGTCCATCCGCAACGCGACGGTCGGCTCAACGGGCTCGTCGATGGCGATGACCGCTCGGCCGGTCTCGTCGACCAACAGCGCCAGGTGCACCGGGTGCACGCCGGTGACGTCGAGCACGACCGTCGTACCTGCTGGCGGGGCGACCCGCTTGCCCACCACGTAGGGGAAGCTCATCGTCAGCCCCAGCACCGTGTGCACCGCAGCGGCAGAGGTCATGGCGCCGGGTCGACCGATCGCCCGGCGGATGTCCTGCTCGTGCATCCACACATCCGTGGGCCGGTTGCGCAGCAGGGTCTCCCAGCTCCACGGCATCCCGGCTGGCGTGATCGGCGGACTCGCAGACCCGTCGGAGGGTGGGTCCGAACGCAGAGCCGTCGCCCTCGTCGCCACGGCGGTGACCAGCTCATCCACGATCTCGCGATTTCCCAGCGACTTCCGGGCGATCCTCCCCGACTCCGTGTACCGCCCGGACGGAGCGGTCAGGTGCTCCAGCTCGGGCACCTCGACCTGGACCTGCTCGACGCCGCTGAGCTCGGACTCGAGATGTGCCAGGTGCGCCGCCACCGCGCGTACGTCCCAGCCCGCTAGGTCGGTCGGGCGGGACCACTCCTCGTCGGTCAGTCCCCGCAGCAGGAGTATTACGTCGTCGACCGCGCTTCGCCAGGTGTCGACGTACTCGGCCAGCCGTTCCCGGTCAGAGGTCATGGATCGCGACTCTAGCCGGGCGGCGTGACGGTCGTGGCACGGAGCCGGGGCGGACGGTCACGGTCGACGGCACGGTGGGGAGCGGCCAGCTGCACAGGTGAGCGCCGAAGGTGTGCAACATCTCCTGTTCGCGCTCCCGAGACGGTCGGAGGCACGACCTGGCGCTGGTAGGATTGGTTTCAGCCAAGGTCGCGGGGTTTTGCTTTCTCGAATGATGTTCGAGCGAGGCGGAAGCCCAGGAGGCCTTATTGTCGCCCGGTGTGGGTGCGCGGAGATCAAGCAGGTTCACAGCAACAACTGCCGCGCAGGACCAGTGATCGGGTGCCTTGCGTCTCGCAGGCTCGCCGGGCCACGCCGTGGCATCCGGGGTAGGACGCGCCCGACACTCATGGAAGCACCTACCTTGCCTGACGTTCAGTCTGCTTTGCCCACCTTCGACTCCCTCGACCTGCCTGCCAAGATCGTCGACGCGCTCGCACGACAGGAGATCGTCGTTCCGACACCGGTGCAGGCCGCGGTGATCCCGGACGCGATGAGTGGTCACGACGTGCTCGGCCGTGCCCAGACCGGCTCGGGAAAGACCCTGGCCTTCGGCCTGCCGATCCTGACGCGGCTCGTCGGGGAGCGCAGCCGTCCCAAGCACCCGCGTGCGCTCATCGTGGTTCCCACGCGTGAGCTGGCCACGCAGGTGCGTCGCTCGCTCGAGCCGCTGGCACATGTGGTGAACCTCAAGCTGACCACGGTGTACGGCGGCACGCCGTACGACCGCCAGATCAAGCAGCTGCGCAACGGCGCCGACATCGTCGTGGCCACGCCTGGGCGACTCGAGGACCTGATCAACCGTGGCGCATGCCGCATGGACGACATCGAGGTCACCGTCCTCGACGAGGCAGACCACCTGTGCGACCTCGGTTTCTACCCGGTCGTGGACCAGCTGATGCGCGAAACACCCAAGGGCACCCAGCGCCTCCTACTTTCCGCCACGCTCGACGGTGACGTCGACCGGCTCGTCCGCACCCACCTGCGAAACCCGAAGCTGCACGAGCTCGATGCCAACTCCAGCTCGGTCACCACGATGGACCACCACGTCATGGTCGTCAGCGGCTTCCGCGACAAGGTGGCTGCGACGACCTCACTCGTCGAGGCCAACCCGCGCTCGATCGTCTTCGTGCGCACCCGGGAGGGGGCCACAGAGCTGGCCGAGTCGCTGACCGAGGGTGGCATCGAGGCGGTCGACCTGCACGGGAACCTGTCCCAGCGCGTGCGGGAGCGCAACCTGCACAAGTTCTCCAGTGGCCGGGCGCAGGTTGTCGTCGCCACCGATGTCGCCGCCCGCGGCATCCACGTCGACCACGTCGGTCTCGTGATCCACTACGACGCACCCGCGGACGCCAAGGCATACCTGCACCGCTCAGGCCGCACCGCCCGCGCCGGTGCGTCCGGTGCCGTCATCACCATCACGACCCCGCGCCAGCGCGACGAGATCGTCCGGCTCCAGTCCCGGGCCGGTGTCGACTCACGGCACCACGACATCCGCACCGCACCGCGGCCGATGACTGCCGAGGCGCTGGCCGCGTCGGGTGAGAAGGCACCTCTGGCCGGTCGTGGCAGCAGCCCGGCCCGGTCCTCCGGCCGGTCCTCCGGCCAGTCCCGGTACGCCCCGTCCCGGCCCTCTGGGTCGCGGAGCACCGGGTCGCGGAACGGACAACGCTTGGAACCGCGCACGTCGTACTCCGGGAGCACGAGCTCGGAGCGGTCCGGCGGCTACGGGGGCGGCCGTGAGGGGCAGCAGGACAGCCGGCCGGCGCGAAGCGACCGTGGTGAGGGTGGTTATCGTTCTGCCCGCCAGCAGCGCCCTGCTGCTGCTCGTCCGGACTTCCGCGACCGCGGCTTCCGCAGCGAACGGCCCGAGCGCTCCACACGTCCTGAGCGCTCCGCACGTCCACGCCGGAACGAGCGCCAGATGCGGGACACCGCACACCTCGACGAAGGCGGCAGTGTGGCGAGCGGCGCGAAGAAGAAGCCGCGCTGGTCCCAGGTCGACCGCTGACCACCGGGAGGCGACGTGCGTCGGCTACCGCGGTGGACCGTCGTACCGGCGCTCCTCCACGTGGCGAGACCTGGAGCGCTGTGCGTTGATGACCAGCGCCAGGACGATGGCCAGGATGCCGACGATCAGCAAGATCCATCCGAGGGTGGTGTCCTCGACCGCTGGCATGTCGAAGTTGACGACCCCGAGGACCAGGATCAGTCCCGCAACAATGAGTACGACGCCCAGCCCGATGCCCATGCTTGTCTCCTCAGTCTTAGGGACGACATTGGCGCCGTCTCGTTCGTGGCGCGCACGCATGCACGCAGTGCTGCAGCCATTTATACCCGCCCGGACCGGCGGCCGGCCGGACAACACGCGACTTCGCGTGAGCTGCCGCCTAGAAGGACTCTTCTGCCAGGTCCATCACCGAGAGGTCGGTCGCCTCGGCGATGGCACGTTCGGCGGTGAGCTTCGGCAGCACGTTGCGGGCGAAGAACTGTGCCGCGGCCACCTTGCCGTCGTAGAACGCCTTGTCCTTCGCGCTCACTTCGCCACCGAGCTTGGCCAGCGCCACCTCGGCCTGGCGCAGTAGAAGCCACGAGCAGATGACATCGCCGAGCGTCATCAACAGTCGGCTGGTGTTGAGGCCGACCTTGTAGATGTTGCGCTGGTCGCCGCCCTCGGCATTCGGGTCGGCCGACAACAGCTGGTTGACCAGCGTCCCCACAACTGCCTGGGCGTCCTCGAGACCCTTGGCGAGCAGCTCGCGCTCCTCCTTGAGCCGGCCTCCTGCGTGTGCCGAGTCCGCATCGCTGGCTGCAAATGTCTCGATCTCACCGGCGAGGTAGCCGAGCGCCCTTGCCTGGTCCTTGACGATCTTGCGAAAGAAGAGGTCCTGGCCCTGGATGGCGGTGGTGCCCTCGTAGAGGGTGTCGATCTTCGCGTCCCGGACGTACTGCTCGATCGGGTAGTCCTCCAGGAACCCGGACCCACCGAAGGTCTGCAGCGACTCAGTGCCCAGAAGGACCCAGGAACGCTCCGAGCCGTAGCCCTTCACGATGGGCAGCAGCAGGTCGTTGACGCGCTCGGCCAGCTCGTCACGCTCACCGGCGTGGTCGGCGATCTGCACCCTGTCCTGCCAGGTCGCGGTGTAGATCACCAGCGCGCGCAGAGCCTCCGCGAACGACTTCTGGGTCATCAGCGAGCGTCGTACGTCGGGGTGATGCGTGATCGAAACCCGCGGAGCAGTCTTGTTCGCGGCCTCCGTCAGGTCGGCGCCCTGGATGCGGGTCTTCGCGTACTCGAGCGCGTTGAGGTAGCCGGTCGAGAGGGTCGCTATGGCCTTGGTGCCGACTAGCATGCGGGCGTTCTCGATCACCTGGAACATCTGGGCGATGCCGTCGTGGACCTCGCCGAGCAGCCAACCCTGCGCGGGCGCTCCCCTCCCCACGGCCGAGTCGCCGAATGTCATCTCGCACGTGGTGGACACCTTGATGCCCATCTTCTTCTCGACGCCGGTGACGTAGACGCCGTTGCGCTCGCCGGTGAGCTTCCCGGTCTCTATGTCGAACTTGTGCTTGGGCACGACGAAGAGCGAGAGTCCCTTGGTCCCGGGCCCGCCCACGCCCTCGACGCCGACCGGCCGGGCGAGCACGAGGTGGATGATGTTCTCGCTCATGTCGTGGTCCCCGGACGTGATGAACCGTTTCACGCCCTCGACGTGCCAGGTGCCGTCCTCCTGTCGGCGTGCCTTGGTGCGGCCCGCGCCGACGTCGGACCCAGCATCGGGCTCGGTGAGAACCATGGTGGCGCCCCATGCACGGTCGATCATGTGCTGGGCGATCTTCTTGTCGCGGTCGTTGCCGTTGCGGTGGACGACGTGGGCGAAGTTGGGGCCTGTGGCGTACATCCACACCGCGGGGTTCGAGCCGAGGACCAGCTCCGCCATCGACCACACGAGTGATGAGGGCGCCGGCTGGCCACCGAGCGCGGCCGGCAGCTGGAGGCGCCACCACTGCGAATCCATGAACGCCTGATAGCTCTTGCTGAAGCTGGGGGTCATCATTACCGAGGAAGTCTCGGGGTCGTAGACGGGTGGGTTCCTGTCGCCCTCCTCGAACGAGGCCGCGAGGTGCTCACGAGCGAGGCGGTCGATCTCGGTGAGGATCGACTTCGCCGCCTCGGTGTCGACCTCCTCGAACAGGCCCTTGCCGAGGACCTCGTTCCGGCCGAACACCTCGAAGAGGTTGAACTCGATGTCGCGGATGTTGCTCTTGTAGTGGCTCACGGCTCCGCCTTCGAAATCGTGGGTCTGGGCGCCCGTTGCTGCGGCTTCTCGAGTCCCTTGAACCTCATACTCACCGGTAACATAAATATCCTACCCGCCAGTAGCATGAGCAACCACCGGAATGCGTGACTTGCGTCCGCGCCGATGCGGGGGGCGGCGGACATACCAAAACTATCTAGTTAGTTGACTTAAGTTATTTCTACCCTTAACCTAGTGACTTACTTGACACACTAGATCACTAAACAAACTGAGTCAGGCACCTGAGCCGGTTCTGTCCGTCTGTTCCGAAAGGGTGCACCAATGCGCAATCTGATCGTCCTAGGTTTCGTGGGGCTGTTGGCCCAGCTGATCGACGGATCGCTGGGTATGGCCTACGGCGTCACCTCCTCGACTCTTCTTCTCGCCGCGGGCATCGCGCCTGCTGCCGCGTCTGCGGCTGTTCACTTCTCCGAGATCGGTACGACGCTCGTCTCCGGCTTCTCACACCACAAGCTGGGCAACGTGGACTGGCGAACGGTCAGCATCATCGCGATCCCCGGTGGCATCGGGGCCTTCGCCGGCGCGACATTCCTGGCGAGCATTCCCGGTGACACGGCCAAACCTTGGGTCGCCGCGCTGCTACTCCTCCTCGGTGCATACGTCGTCTGGCGTTTCCTGACCCTCGGCGGTCGCCGTCCCGCCTTCCCCGGCAAGGTCTCCGCGCTCTTCCTCGCCCCGCTCGGTGTCGTCGCTGGTCTGATGGACGCCATCGGCGGCGGAGGCTGGGGTCCCGTGGGAACCACCTCGCTGCTGTCCTCTGGCCGACTCGAGCCCCGCAAGGTGGTCGGCTCGATCGACACCTCGGAGTTCGTGGTCGCCGTCGGAGGCTCGCTCGGCTTTCTCCTCGCGCTGGGTAGCCAGGGCATCAACTTCGCCTACGCCGGAGCGCTGCTCGTCGGTGGCGTGATCGCGGCGCCGTTCGCCGCCTGGCTGGTCAAGCATCTCGCGGCGAGAGTCCTCGGCGTCGCGGCCGGCGGATTCATCATCCTGACAAACGCCAAGACGATCTTCGAGTCCTTCGGCGCCTCCGGCTACACGGTCCTCACCGCTTCGGTCGTGATCGCGGTGGTATGGATCTCGCTGATCGTGTGGGCGGTCAAGCAGGAGCGGATCGCGCGAGACGCCGACTTGGAGATCACGCCGGTCACCGTCTGACCCAACACGCAGCCCGGTGGCACACCCCCCGCCGGGCTGTGTACCGGCGACCCAGGTGCTCCGAGGCAATCTCTAGTTTCTGACAGACTTGCCTCATGCGAGTCTCCGCGAAGTCCGACTACGCCTTACGCGCGCTCATCGAGATCTCGAGCCAGACCGACGACTCGGCCATCAGCGCGGAGGAGATCGCCAGACTTCAGGACATCCCGCACGGCTTCCTGCAGGCAATCCTGGCCGACCTGCGGAGAGCAGGGGTGGTGATGAGCCAGCGGGGCCAGGCCGGAGGTTGGCGGATGGCCCGGGATCCGAAGACGGTGACGGTGGCTGACGTCATTCGTGCCGTGGACGGCCCACTGGTCAGCGTCTACGGGCTCCGCCCGGAAGCTGTCTCCTACAACGAGTCGGCTGATGTGCTCCAGCACGTGTGGATCGCAGCGCGGAGCAGTCTGCGTGACGTGTTCGAAAGGGTGACGATCCGTGCGCTCGCGGACCACAAGCTCCCCCGGGAAGTCACCTCGCGCACCAAGGACGACGAGGCCTGGCAGCCACACTGAGCTGTTCTGAGGTAGGTCCGGCGAGGCAGCCTGCGTCAGTCGCCTCCGGCGTTGTCGGCCACCCACCGCACGAACGGCGTCGCCGAACGCCAGTCGTCGCGGACCATGGTGAGCAGCTCGGGCGTGTGGATGACCGGTTCGAACCCGTAGGACCGGCCCAGTGTCATCGACCGGTGGCGGAGCAGCTCGATCCGCGGGTGGCCTGCGTCGTACCCGCGCGGGCTGGTCTTGACCTTGTCGCCACCCAGGTTCCAACCGCGTTGCTCGAGCTCCTCGACGATCGCCTCGAGCTCCTTGCCGCGCCGGTCCTCAGCTATCGCCTCCCTGATCCGGGCGAGCCGCTTGGACGAGGCCTCGTAGAACCCGACGCCGACGCGCACTCCCGATGCCGCAACCTCGACGTACCAGCCGGTGGCCGGGCCATGCGGAATGAAAAGCCCCTGGTGGGTCTTGTAGGGCGTCTTGTCCTTCGCGAAGCGCACGTCGCGGTAGGGACGGAAGATCTTCGGGGTGCCGAACTCCGTTTCCAGAGCTGCTCCAAGCGCGGCCATCGGGGCGCGCACCGCGGACTCGTAGGTCTCCTTGTGCGTCGCCCAGAACGACCTGCTGTTGTCGGTCTCGAGGTCGTCGTAGAAGTCGAGCGCCGCCTCGGGCACGCCCGCGAACTGCGTCGGTTCGGTCATCGCCGTGCCACGTTCCTGCGCCGGGTGCTCATTCCGTGAACAATAGTCGTGGCGGTTCCGGCGCCTTGGTCAGGCGAAACGGGTCCGGGACCCGGCTTCCAGCGCACAGGCGATCCGTTCGGCGAAGATCGGCCCCATCTCAGGAAGGTCGTCGCTGCCGAACCAGCCCACGTCGACCGACTCGTCGTCGGCCACGTGCGCCCGCCCCTCGACGTACCGGCAGGTGAAGCAATGGTCGAGGTAGCGCGCCCGGTCCCCGTTCACGTGTACGACGGGTGGGCCGGCGTTGACCCAGGCGAGCCGTTCCACCTCGACCACCACACCGGTCTCCTCGAGAACCTCTCGTCGTGCCGCGACCGCGGGTTGCTCCCCCGGGTCCACGATCCCCGTGACCGGTGTCCACTCGCCGTCGTCCGACCGGCGTACCAGCAGCACCTCGGCATCCCGACGCACCACCGCCGTCACCCCGGGCAGCCACAGTTCCTTATGACCTACGTGCCTACGAAGATCGACGACGAAGTCGGGGACGGACACGCGACGAGGGTAGCCGGTCACCTGTCTCCCGGGTGGGTATCTCCCCAGATCGTCGTGGGCAGCTCACGACGCGAGAGCCATGAGCTGCTCCAGGAGTGACCCGGCCACAGTTTCGGTCTCGTCGTTGCGCGGAGGCTGTCCTCTGGCCTGGCCGACTTGGGCTTCATGAGGAGGTCATTGCGAGCTTAGTCGTCGAACGGCGCGCAGCATGTGGTTGGTCGCGAGCACATGAGCGCGGGTTCCGATGACCAGGACGCGGTACATCCGCCCGTGGGGTCCGGGAAACGCCGCATAGGTCTTGGCGCGTAACACCGTGCTGTCGTCTGCCATGACGTGCAGTTCGAAGACCAACGCGTAACGAGAGAACCGATGGCGACCGACAAGGGTGAGCCGCTCCCCAGGAACTGCCTCCGCGACCTCGAAGCCCGATCGCGGTAAGGTGCCGAGAATTCGCGCTAGCGGGTTGCCGTCGGGGACGCCGATCGAGGTGGTCGCGTAGCACCGGAGAGCGGTCCATACCAGATCGTGCGGCGCCGCGATCGTTATCGCGTGCTCGTCCACATACGGAAGGTCACGGTTGGTGCTCACGCAGCGCCTCACCACCACAAGAGTCAGCCACTCATACGGCTATCCAGAGTATGTGTAAGGGCTTGCCTGCATCCGACAGCCTGGGATCGGACGCTTTGCCGCCGTCTGCTCTGCGCCATGCGAGCCGGAACCTGCGATCGTCTGTGCACCAGCGATGAGTATTGCTCCTCTGAGCGGTCTCATACCGTGCTGGGCTCGACTCGAGCAGGGCATCGGATCGAAAGGACATGAGAGATGAGAAAGCTGATCGTGAGCACCTTCTTGACCCTCGACGGAGTCATGCAGGCCCCGGGTGGACCCGGAGAGGACGACAGCGGCGGCTTCGCGCAGGGGGGCTGGTCAGTGAACTATTGGGACGAGCAGATGGGTCAGGTCATGGGCGAGGCCATGAGCCTTCCGTTCGACCTCGTTCTCGGACGGAAGACCTACGACGTCTTCGCCGCGCACTGGCCGCACGCCACAGAGGAGGACGGCGCCAAGCCGTTGAACGACGCCACCAAGTACGTCGCGTCGCGGAGTCGGCTCACGCTGGAGTGGAGAAACTCGGTCCTGATCGAGGGAGACGCAGCCGCAGGCATCGCGACGCTGAAGAAGCAGGACGGGCCGGAGCTGCAGGTCCACGGCAGCGGGAACCTGATCCAGACGCTGATGCCCCACAATCTCGTCGACGAGTATCGTCTCTGGGTCTTTCCCCTCGTCATCGGGTCGGGCAAACGCCTGTTCTCGGAAGGCACCATCCCCTCCGGATTGAAGCTCGTCGACAGCAAAGTTTCCAGCACTGGAGTCGTGATCGGTACGTACGAGCCAGCAGGCGAGATCGTCACAGGATCGTTCGCGCTGGACTGACCACGCTCGGAATCACTCGGGGCGATCGCAATCGGAGCGGATGACGGGAATCGAACCCGCATGTTCAGCTTGGGAAGCTGATGTTCTGCCATTGAACTACATCCGCAAAAGCCGTTCCCGGGATCGGCTCGAGCCGCCCTCAGGACAACGTCGCGGCGATCATACCGGTAGGTTCTCCCTGTGCTTCTCTCCGACCGCGACATCCTCTCCGAGATCGATGCCGAGCGGGTCACCCTCGAACCGTTCGAGCCGGAGATGGTCCAGCCGTCGAGCATCGACGTGCGCCTCGACAGGTTCTTCCGGGTGTTCGAGAACCACAGGTACCCGCACATCGACCCGGCCGAGGACCAGCCAGACCTTACCCGTCTCGTCGAGCCGGCCGGAAGCGAGCCGTTCATCCTGCACCCCGGCGAGTTCGTGCTCGGCTCGACGTACGAGGTGGTCTCACTGCCCGACGACGTCGCCGCCCGGCTCGAGGGAAAGTCGTCGCTTGGCCGGCTCGGTCTGCTGACCCACTCGACCGCCGGCTTCATCGACCCCGGGTTCTCCGGCCACGTGACGCTCGAGCTGTCCAACGTGGCCACGCTCCCGATCAAGCTGTGGCCAGGCATGAAAGTTGGTCAGCTCTGCTTCTTTCGGCTCTCATCGCCCTCGGAGCACCCCTACGGCTCGGAGAAGTACGGCTCCCGGTACCAGGGGCAGCGCGGCCCCACGCCGTCCCGGTCCCACCAGAACTTCCATCGCACGGCGACGTGAGCCACACACCGTCTAAGCAGCAGAACGCACGCTCAGCTCGATCCGGCCGCTGTCGAGTCTCATAGCTGCACCAAGGCGATGTCGCCACTGACCGTCGTCGCACGGATCTCGATGAAATCCTGGTCAGGTTCCGGCTGCCCAGCGCCCTCGAGCGTTGAGGACACCCGTCCGCTGACGCAGCTGATGTCGGTCCAGACCGGGATCGCAGGTAACACGCCGACACTTACGTCGCCCGAGACCGCCTTGGCCACCACCGCCCCGCTGCGGATGACACCGACGGAGAGGTCGCCCGACGCGGTGCTGAGTGACACGTCGGTGTGCGCGTCGTTGACCCGCACGTCCCCGGAGCCCGACTTGACGACCGCCTTGTGCTCACTGGCCCCGAGAAGGACGTCGCCCGAACCGGTCGAGATGCCCGCACTCCTCGCCAGCCGTTGCACCTCGACGTCTCCGGACCCGGACTTGACCCGCAGGTCACCGAGCGCGGCGTCGATGCGGATTCCACCCGAGCCGGTCTCCACGACCGTCTCATCGCCGAACTCGTCGACGTGTACCTCTCCGGAGCCTGACCTGATCCGGCCGCTCGCATAACGTCCAGTGGCGACCAGGTCGGCGGATCCAGTTCTGGTGGACAGCTCGCTGTGAGTCGGCAGGACCACCGTGACGCTGAGCTCGCGGCCAGTGGTGGAGAAGAACCCGGCCTTCTTGCGGGGGGCGAGCACCACGATCTGTTGTCCTCGCTGTTCGACAGTGGCCTCGTCGGCGTCCCGTCCGTCCACGATCACCTGTGTCTCGGTCAGGCCGTCGTGGGCATGGACCTTGATGTCGCCCGCTCCGATCTCGACGTGCAACGAGACCGGCTCAGGGGTGTGAAACATGCGTTCCATTGCTCCTCCAGGGTGTGCTCGGCTCCCGAGCCGGGCGTGCCGGTCGGTTGCTCTCATCGGTTGTTGAGTTGGTGGCCGCTTGCGCGGCGCTACGGTCAGACCCAGCCGCTCATCCGGCGGTTTCCGCTCCGAGTGGGCCAGCGCTGCGCGCCTTCGAGGAACGGCAGACTGGACAGGTCGATGTCAACATTGACGGCGCGCTCACGGGTGGCGTCGCGCACGGTGTGCACGATCCAGGTGTTGAGGGAGTGCCCGCTCTTGCCGGCCAGCTCCTCCGCCTTCGACTTCAGGAACTCGGGGATACGGAGGGTGATCCGCGCGACCGCGCCATCCTCCTCATCCTCCTCCGCTTCGAGCGACGTCGGCGGTGTCAGCGGCGTCCGCGCGAGTGGAGCGGACGCAATCGTGGGTACGTCGACCACGAACTGCGGCTCGCGGCCCCGCAGGCGCACGTCGACCGAACCCGTCGAGAGCTCGCTCGTGATCTCCGCGGCAGCCTGCGACAGCGCGTCCATGAGCGCCAGTCGCACGGCGGGGTCGAGGGCCAACGCGAGTCGTTCGGCGGCTCCCCGGCTCTCGGGGCCTCCTGCCTCGGCAGCGGCGACGAGATCATGCCGGAGGCTGTCGACGTACGGCGTAATATCCATGTGCACCACTATGGCATCGCAATGATGTCAAGTAAACCCTATGTTGGTGGCATTTCGACGTCACGTTAAGCAACGGCAGTTACCCGGGGTCATCTGGAGGCTCAGGCGCGCTCGTCATCCTGGGCACTCTGGACGGCCGCGTCGTCTTGTGGTGCGGTCGACTCAGCCTCGCTGATCTTCTCGCTCGTCACATCGGAGGAGTCCGGGTCGGTGTTCGCCGCGTCCGCGGGCTCGGTCTCCGATGCGGGGTCAGCCGACGGCTCCGCGAGGTCCTCCTTCACGGCCGCGGAGGCGAGTGGACCCACCTCGCGGCGCTCGGTCACCGTGTCATCGGACAGGGTGACGTCGTTCGCGTCCGGCTCCGCCTTGGTCTCTACCGGCTCGGGTCGCTCCAGAACCGCCGTCGACGTGGCACCCCCACCAACGTCGGCAGCGCCCGCCGTACCGTCGGACGAGGTCGGAGCCGTAGCAGCCGCGATGGGTGCGGCAGGCGTGTCGGCCCCCTTGAGCGAGGCCAGCAGCAGCTGAGCCACGTCGAGCACCTCGACCTCCTGCCGCGCTGACCCGTCCGCCTGCTTGGAGGTAAGACCGTCGGAGAGCATCACGCGGCAGAACGGGCAGCCGGTCGCAATCTGGTCGGCACCGGTCTCGACCGCCTCGGTGGTGCGGTTGAGGTTGATCCGCTCACCGATCTTCTCCTCCATCCACATGCGAGCCCCGCCGGCACCGCAGCAGAAGGATCGCTCGCTGTTGCGCGGCATCTCCTTGAACTCTGCGTTCGGGATGACGTCGAGCAGCTCGCGCGGTGGGGAGTACACCTGGTTGTGCCGACCTAGGTAGCACGGGTCGTGGTAGGTGATCGCTCGGCCCGGGCTCCCGTTCGCGGGCACCGGCGTCAGCCTTCCTTCGCGCACGAGGCGGTTGAGCAGCTGCGTGTGGTGCACGACCTCGAGCTCGACGCCGAACTGTTCGTACTCGTTCTTGAGCGTGTTGAAGCAGTGCGCGCACGTGGAGACGATCTTCTTGGCCTTCGCCTCCTTGAACACCTCTGCGTTCTGCATCGCCAGCTGCTGGAAGACGAACTCGTTGCCGGAGCGGCGGGCCGGGTCGCCGGTGCAGGTCTCGCCATCACCGAGCACGGCGAAGCTCACGTCCGCCATGTCGAGCAGCTCGGCCACCGCACGGGTGGTCTTCTTCGCCCGGTCCTCGTACGCGCCCGCGCAGCCGACCCAGAACAGCCAGTCGACCTCATCGAGGTCGTCGACATCCACACCCACCTGCTTGACGGGGAACTCCAGACCCTTGGCCCAGTCCATCCGGGCGTTCGGGGACATGTTCCACGGGTTGCCCTTGTTCTCCAGGCCCTTGAACAGCTGGTTCAGCTCGGTGGGGAAGTTGGACTCGACGAGCACCTGGTAGCGGCGCATGTCCATGATGTGGTCGACGTGCTCGATGTCGACGGGGCACTGCTGCACACACGCACCGCAGGACGTGCAGTTCCACAGCACCTCGGGGTCGATCACGGCCCCGCCGGACGGCTCCCAAGCGTAACCCTCGGTCGCTCCGACCAGCTCACGCTCGGCCTCTGCCTTGACGGCATCGGGCAGACTCTCGAGTTCCTCCGCTGTGCCGTTGCGGGACGCGAGGAGGTACGGCGCCTTGGCGTAGGTGTGGTCACGCAGCTGGGTGATCAGCAGCTTCGGGGACAGCGGCTTCTCAGTGTTCCACGCCGGGCACTGGCTCTGGCAGCGACCGCACTCGGTGCAGGAGCTGAAGTCGAGGATGCCCTTCCAGGTGAAGTCCTCGGCCTTGCCGACGCCGAAGGCGGTGTCCTCGTCGAGGTCCTCGATGTTCTCGAAGTCGATCGGCTCGCCTCCCGCCATCATCGGCTGCAGCGCGCCCAGCGACGTACCTCCGTCGCTCTTGCGCTTGAACCAGATGTTCGGCCACGCGGTGAACCGGTGCCAGGCCACACCCATAGTGGTGTTGCGGGCCAGAACCAAGAGCCAGGTCATCGAGATGATGATCTTGACGGCGGCGATGATCCAGATGAGGTTCTCGGCCGCGGACACGGAAAGGCCGCTGAACATCTCGCCGAGCCAGAATGTCAGCGGGAAGTGGAAGGCGGAGGAGTCGCTGGCCAGTGCGTACTCGAGCCCGCGAAGGGTGAGAATGCACAGGCCGACCCCAAGAATTACGCCCTCGACGAAGTAGCCCTGCCACATCGTCGAGCCGAAGAACCTGCCCTTCGGGCCTCGCGTGCGCTCCTTGGGTCGGCTCGCGCGGTAGCCGAGAAAGGCCAGGATGGCGGCGGTCATCGCCCAGGCGAACAGCTCGGTCGCCCATTCGAAGAGGAAAAAGTGCCCGATGACCGGCAGGATGAAGTGTGCGTCGAAGAGCTGCCCATAGGCGTTGAGGAGCGTGAAGAACAGCAGCCCGAAGCCGATGAACACGAACCAGTGGCCGACGCCGACCGCGGTCCACTGGAGCATCCGGGTGTGGCCAAGAGTCTCCTTGACCATCATGACCCAGCGGGCACCCTTGTCCCCTGAGCGGTGGGGAGCCGGCTGGCCGAGCCTCACTACGTCGATGATGTGCCGGACAGCCTTGACGAACAGTGCGATCGCGACCAGTGAGATCGCCAGCGAAAGCACCAGCGCGACGATTTGGACTGGTTCCATGAATGCTCCTCGAACGGCTTGCCGGCGTGGGGAGAGCCTATGCGGCAGCCGCACCGTATCCGGCGGCTGGCCAGCGTGACGTCGACCCTACCGAACAGTAACTCCGAGCGCGGCGCAGCACGTCCGGGAAGGCGTCACTTCAGCGCGACCACGCTACGGGTGCACGGGCTGAGGCTTCCTGTCGATCTCTCGCCACTGCGGTTGCAGGGCCGGCAGCATGGTAGCCAGAAGGTATGCGGCTCCGAGGATCACTAAGGCAGGCCTGAGGCCCAAGCTTGCGACGAGCGTTCCTCCGACGATGCCGCCGAACGGGATTCCCGCCCAGCACAGGGAGTTCTGGAGCGAGGTGACCCTGCCGACCAGATGTGGCGGGATGCGCTCGTACATGACCGCGCCGAGGATCGGATTGATGAAACCCACTGCGAAACCGCCGACCACGGCGACCGCGAGCACACCGGCGAGAGGGACTCCGAAGGCGAGCACCACGAATCTGGGCATCCCACCGAGCAGGAACGCGATCAGGTAGGTCCAGAAACGCGGCAGACGCTCAGCCACGGTCGCCGCCAGCACACTGCCGAGGACGGCTGCTCCGCTGAAGACGGCGAACAGCAGGCCGATCGCGGCTGCTCCGCCGCCGGACTCACGCGCCCAGACCGGCACCAGCACGGTCGCGTAGGCGGCGTCCAGCAGGTTGGTCGTGGCCACCATCGCGACCATGGCCACCAGCACCTTGTCCCTGCGGAGGAAGTCCCAGCCCTGGCGCAGCCTAACCCAGTACTTGCTCTCCGACTCGGCCTCAGGAGTCGGAAGGCGCCGGGGGGCCGTCAGGGCCAGCAAGGCCGCCGAGACGCCGAAGCTCGCGGCGTCGATGACCAGTGCCTGCGTGGGCCCGATCGCAGCAACGAGGACTCCGGCCAGCGCCGCTCCGACTGTGCTGGACAGGCGTTCCACGGCGCCGCCCAGACCGGTCGCTCGCTCCATCGACACGCCGGAGGCCTCGACGACCGCCGGAACGAGTGCCTGCTTGGCGCCGTCACTTGGACCTCGCAAGGTGCCGGCCAGGGCGACCAATGCCAGGAGCAGGGGAAAGGACAACCGGTGTGTGGCGGCGAGGAAGGGGATCGCGCCGACCACGAGCACGCTCGCGACGTCGGCAGCGATGCTCACCCGGCGGGCACCGGTCCGGTCGACCAACGGGCCCGCGAGCGCCTTCATCGCGACGTACGGGGCCATCTCGGCGAACGCGACGATCCCGGTCTGGGTGGCACTCCCCGTTGTGGTGAGCACGAACCAGGGGATCGCGACCATGGAGACACGCGTGCCGGTCAGCGAGACGGCCTCGGCGGCCAGCCATCCGAACAGGGGCGCTCGGCTGGTCATGACGAACCCGGCTCGCCGAGCCGTCCCGGCCGCGGGAACGCGTGCAGCATCACGACGAACTCCTCCACATCGTCTCGATCGGTGGAGTCCTCCTCCCACCCGTCCACGACAGCGGCCAAGGCGTCCGCGAGCTCCTTGGCGCGTTCGGGGGTGACGGAAAGTCCCCAGTCACTGAGCGATGAAGCATGGCGCCAGGGACTCGGGAGCAGGGGACGCTCCTCGACGGCGCGCTGCAGCTGCTCGGTGTGCACGACGGCGATGGCTTGCCCGAACGCGTCGGACGCCTCGCGCCCCTCGGGTGTCGACTCCACGGCTTCTCCCGAGCGGGTGGACTTGTGTGCTGCCTTCCACCAACGGTCCCGTCCGTCGCCTCGCGAGGTTTCGTCGACCACGAAGCCGTGAAGTGCGAGCTGGCGCAGGTGGTAGCTGGTGACCCCGGAGTTCAGGCCCAGCCGGGTCGCCAGAGCGCTCGCCGTCGACGGGCCCTCGACACGGAGGAGGCCGAGGATGCGCAGACGCACGGGGTGGGAGAGCGCCCGCAGCGCTGTGGGGTCCGGGGTGATGCTCGACAGCTGCATGGACGCATCCTAGAACTGACAACATGTCTTTGCAAAGGTTTGTTTGCGATTTGTCGACGAGCGAAGTTATGGATTCCGGTCGGCCAGCAGTCAGCGGCCAGCGCGAGGTGCTGCGGTACGGCGCCAGCTCACCGGGCGTGCGCGAACGCCTCGGCCCGACCCGCCGGCAGGTGTCCGACGACCACGGTGGCGTCCAGCTCCTGCGAGGTGGCGACCCGCGGGGAGAGACCACCGGCTGCGACGCAGTCCGCGGTGCACGGCCCCTGACGTCGACTCGTCTCGATCAGCAGGTGACCACCGGGCGCCAGCCACTGTGCTGCTTCGTCGGCGATGCGCCGGTGCACATCGAGCCCGTCGTGGCCGCCCTCGAGGGCGACCCGCGGCTCGTGCATGCGCGCCTCAGGAGGCATCAACCGCAGCGCGTCGGTGGGCACATACGGGGCGTTGACGACCAACACGTCCACCCGGCCGCGCAGTCGGTCCGGAAGCGGCTGGTACAAGTCACCGGTGTGAACGTAGCCGCCCACCGTGGCGAGGTTACGGCGAGCGCACCGGACTGCCACCGGATCGATGTCACAGGCATGCAGCTCGACCGGCTCGAGGTCAGCAGCCACCGCCACACCCACCGCGCCGGACCCGCAGCACAGGTCCACCACCACAGGCCGTGGTTGTTCCGCGCCTCGACTGGAGCCTGCGGCTGCACTGCGGGCCAGGTCCACGGCGCCGGTGACCAACAGCTCGGTACGTCGCCGGGGGACGAAGACTCCCGGATCCACGTAGATCCGCCGGCCGCAGAACTTCACCCAGCCGATGACGTGCTCCAAAGGCTGGCCGGCGAGCGCCGTGACACCATCGCGTCGAGCTCCGCCGGCGAGCGGGCCTCAGCGACCAGCAGACGCGACCCGCCTTCCACCTGGCTCTTCACCACCCATCGGCGTACGTCAACGGGCACAACGCCACTTCCACCCCTCAACTGGGCCAGGATCGGTGGTTGTGCCCGTCGGCTTACGAGGGGTCGTGGCCTGGGTTGTGCGTGTGGCCGACCCACGAGCGTGGCGACCTACCTTGCCGGGCTCAGGCGACCGGCGATGCGTCGGGTCACCTGCACGGCTGTCCGCCGGGTGTCGGCAATGGTCGCGGAAAGATCGGTGAGGCTGCCGGACGGATAGGTCACCGCGATGCCGGCGATGGGATGGGCGTTGTGGTCCAGCACGGCTGCCGCGACGGAGGCGAAGCCCGGGGTCACCTCGCCGTTCTCCATGGCGTAGCCGCGTTGCCTGGTCTCGGTGAGCAGCACCCGCAACGCCGAAGGCGACGCAGGCCCGAGACCGTGCCGGTCGACGAAGCTTGATCGGTTCGGATAGAGCGCCCGGACCTGGTTGAGCGGCAGCTCGGCCAGGATCGCGCGACCGCTCGCGGTCAGATGCGCTGGGAGCCGCACACCCACGTCGGTGACCAACGGGGGTCGACCCGGCGCCCTCTCCTCCAGCACGTAGAGCACGTCGCGCCCGTGCAGGACCGCGAGATGCGCGGACTGCCCGACGGTGTCCGCCAGACGTGCCAGGTGGCGCCGGGTGATCCGCTGCAGCGGCTCCTGGCGTGCGTAGCCGCTGCCTACCTCGAACGCGGCCACCCCGAGCCCGTACCGGTGCTCGTCGGCCAGGTGCGCCACGAAGCCCTCCTCGATCATGGCGCTGACCAGGTGGTACGCCGTCGAGCGGGGAAGGTCGACGGCACGAGCGAGCCGATCGAGGGTCACGGGGTCCGGCTGGGTGGCAAGGAAACGGAGAACACGCAGCGCACGCGTCGCCGACGGCACCTGTCCCATCGCAGCCTCTCCCTCCGCGCCTCTCCCTCCGCGCCTGACAACTCGGAAGACTACGTGAATAAGTCTCGTATCTGAGACGAAGCTATGCCTGAACAGGTGGCGCGAGTCCACCACGCGCAGTGGAATGGGGCCATGACAGTCATCACGGTCGGAGTTGGTCCGGTCTCGTTCGAGGAGCTTCTCGCGGTCGCTCGCGACGGAGCGGCCGTCGATGTGGGGGATGACGCCGTGGCGGCGATCCGAAGGGCGCGTACGTCTGTCGAGGTTCTCGCGGCAGCACCTACTCCGGCGTACGGCATCTCCACCGGCTTCGGAGCCCTTGCGACCCGGCACATCCCGGCCGAGAAGCGGGCACAGCTGCAGAAGTCGCTCGTCCGCTCGCACGCCGCCGGCAGTGGACCGGAGGTGGAGCCTGAGGTCACCCGCGCGCTGATACTGCTGCGGCTGTCCACACTCGCGACCGGCCACACCGGCGTCCGGCTGCAGACCGCTCGCACGATGGCCGCCCTGCTCACCCACAACATCACCCCGATCGTGCACGAGTACGGCTCACTGGGCTGCTCGGGTGACCTCGCCCCGCTCTCGCACTGCGCGCTGGCGCTGATGGGCGAGGGCGACGTGCGCGACGGCCAGGGTGTACGGCGCCCGGCCGCCGAGGTCCTGCGTGAGGCGGGCCTGGAACCCGTCGAGCTCGAGGCCAAGGAAGGGCTCGCACTGATCAACGGCACCGACGGCATGCTCGGGATGCTGGTGCTGGCGATCGCCGACCTACGACTTCTGCTGGCGACCGCCGACGTCGCCGCCGCCATGTCGGTCGAGGCGCAGCTCGGCACGGACCGGGCCTTCGCCGCCGACCTGCAGGCGCTGCGTCCCCATCCCGGCCAGTCGGCCTCGGCTGAGAACCTGTCCCGGATCCTCGCCGACTCCGGTGTGATGGCCAGCCATCGCGGACCTGGCTGCCACCGGGTGCAGGACGCCTACTCGCTGCGCTGCGCCCCACAGGTGCACGGTGCGGCCCGGGACACCGTCGACCACGCCACGGATGTTGCGAGCAGGGAACTCGACTCGGCGGTGGACAACCCGGTCGTGCTCGAGGACGGCCGGGTCGAGTCGAACGGGAACTTCCACGGGGCACCGGTCGGCTACGTGCTCGACTTCCTCGCGATCGCCGCCGCAGACGTGGCGTCGATGTCGGAACGACGCACCGACCGATCCCTGGACAAGACCCGCAGCCACGGACTTCCTCCGTTCCTCGCCGACGACCCCGGCGTCGACTCGGGCCACATGATCGCCCAGTACACCCAGGCCGCGATCGTCTCGGAGCTCAAACGGCTCGCGATGCCGGCCAGCGTGGACTCGATCCCCTCGAGTGCGATGCAGGAGGATCACGTGTCCATGGGCTGGGGTGCCGCCCGAAAGCTGCGACGCTCCGTCGACGGGTTGACCCGTGTCGTCGCCATCGAGGTGCTCACCGCTGCACGTGCGCTCGACCTGCGTGCGCCGCTGCAGCCGGCACCGGCCACCGCAGCGGTGGTCGCCCTGCTGCGCCGAAGCATCGACGGTCCGGGTCCGGATCGCCATCTCTCCCCCGAGATCGACATAGCGGTGTCGCTGGTGAGCAGCGGCGCCGTCGTGGCAGCCGTGGAGTCAAAGATCGGAGAGCTTCGATGAGCCAGGACACCGACAGAGTCCGCAGGGCCGAGCCCGTGCGGGCCCCTCGCGGAACGGCGCTGACTGCCCGGAGCTGGCAGACCGAGGCACCGCTGCGGATGCTGATGAACAACCTCGACCCCGAGAACGCGGAGCGGCCCGAGGACCTCGTGGTGTACGGCGGCACCGGGAAGGCTGCGCGGGACTGGGCGTCCTACGACGCCATCGTGGCCGCACTGACGACGCTGGCCGACGACGAGACGCTGCTCGTGCAGTCCGGTCGGCCGGTCGGCGCGATGCGCACCCACGAGTGGGCGCCACGGGTGCTGATCGCGAACTCCAACCTTGTCGGCGACTGGGCGAACTGGGAGGAGTTCCGCCGGCTCGAGGATCTCGGGTTGACGATGTACGGGCAGATGACTGCCGGCTCCTGGATCTACATCGGCACCCAGGGCATCCTGCAGGGCACCTTCGAGACGTTCGCGGCCGTGGCGGACAAGAGGTACGGCGGGACGCTGGCCGGGACGATCACGCTGACCGCGGGGCTCGGCGGGATGGGTGGTGCGCAGCCGCTCGCGGTCACCATGAACGACGGCGTGGTGATCTGCGTCGAGTGCGACCAGTCCCGGATCACCCGACGCATCGAACACCGGTTCCTTGACGTGCAGGCCGACTCGCTCGACTCCGCGATCTCGCTGGCTGTGGCCGCCCGGGACGAGAGGCGGCCCCTGTCGATCGGGGTCCTGGGCAACGCCGCCGAGATGGTTCCCGCGCTGCTGGAGAGGCGGGCGCCGATCGACATCGTCACCGACCAGACCTCCGCGCACGACCCGTTGTGGTACCTGCCGGTAGGCGTCGAGCTCGGCGAGTGGCAGGCACTTCGGAACACGGACCCGGCCGGTCTGACAGCACGGGCGCAGAAGTCGATGGCCCTCCACGTCGCCGCGATGGTCGGCTTTCTGGACGCCGGAGCGGAGGTCTTCGACTACGGCAACTCGATCCGTGACGAGGCCCGCAAGGGTGGGTTCCTCCGTGCCTTCGACTTCCCCGGCTTCGTGCCCGCCTACATCCGGCCGCTGTTCTGTGAGGGCAAAGGCCCCTTCCGGTGGGCTGCCCTGTCCGGTGACCCCGCGGACATCGCGGCGACCGACAAGGCGATCCTCGAGCTGTTCCCCGCCGAGGAGTCAGCAGGGTACGAGCGGCTGCACAGGTGGATCGAGATGGCCGGGGAACGGGTTCAGTTCCAAGGTCTGCCGGCCCGGATCTGCTGGCTCGGGTACGGCGAGCGCCACCTCGCCGGGCTGCGTTTCAACGAGATGGTGGCCTCGGGAGAGCTCAAGGCGCCGATCGTGATCGGGCGCGACCACCTCGACTGCGGCTCGGTCGCCTCGCCTTACCGCGAGACCGAGGCCATGCTCGACGGGTCCGATGCGATCGCGGACTGGCCGCTGCTCAACGCAATGGTCAACACCGCCTCCGGCGCCACCTGGGTCTCCATCCACCATGGCGGCGGGGTCGGGATGGGCAGGTCCATCCACGCCGGGCAGGTCTGCGTCGCGGACGGCACCGAGCTTGCTGCACAGAAGATCCAGCGGGTGCTCACCAACGACCCCGGGATGGGTGTGGTGAGGCACGTGGACGCGGGGTACCCCGACGCCATCGAGGTGGCTGCGCGACGTGGCGTGCGTATCCCCATGCGCGAGGGCTGATGCGCCCGCCGTACGCTGTCGTCCTCCTGCTCGTTCTCGGCCGGTCCTCACCACGAGCCGCGGTGGACCATGTCCGCGACGGTCTTGCGCGGCCTGCGGGCTGCCGACCCCGGCGCACCAGGATCACGCGTGCGGTGACCGACCGTGATGGCGCCGATCGGCGTGTACTCGCGTGGGACGTCGAACTCGCCGCGGAACGCCTCCACAGTCTCTGGCGGGATGCCGAAGAAGCAGGCGCCGAGCCCGGCGTCGACAACGGTCTGCAGGACGAGCAGCGAGGCCATGCCCGTGTCGATGTGCCAGTAGGGCACCGGCCATCGGGCCTCGTCCCGATCGGTCCAGCCCTTGTCCGGCTCGGCGTACCGGCCCAGGTAGGCGGCCTTGCACGACATCGGCACGATCACGACCGGCGCGGTGCGCATGCCACGCAGCCACTCGTCGGGCTCGCCGACGTCTCGCGGCGTGGCCGCACGCCAGAACCTGTCCACGTCGTCTGGCCGGTCCAGCAGCAGGAAGGCCCAGCCCTGGCTGAACCCGGCACTCGGGGCGTGCAGCGCGTTCGACAGCATCCGCTCGACGACCGCCGGTTCGACTGGCTCGGAAGAGTAGCTTCGCACCATCCGCCTCTTCCGCACGACCTCTTGGAACTCCATGGAGCCGATCATGTCCTTTGAGCAGATGTGGCGCGACCTCGCCCCGATCGGGCGCTCGCCCTCCTCCGGCGGCTACAACCGGTTGCCGTTCGGCCCGGCGGAGCGCGAGTGCGCCGCATGGTTCGAGGAGGAGTGCGTACGTCGCTCGCTCGAGGTCACGCGGGACGGCAACGGAAACGTCGTCGCCTGGTGGGATCCGCATCGTGATGCGCGGCACGGCGGGCACCGTGTCGCAAGACGTGGGGTGGTGACCGGTTCGCATCTCGACTCCGTGCTCGAGGGCGGGGCGTACGACGGTCCGCTCGGAGTGGTCTCCGCGTTGGCGGCGGTCGACCTGCTCCGGGAGCGTTCGTTCGTCCCGTCGAAAGCGATCGGAGTGGCCACGTTCATCGAGGAGGAGGGATCAGGTTTCGGGATCGCCTGTCTGGGCTCACGTCTGATGACGGGTGGGCTGAGCCCTCAGTGGGCACATGAGCTGCGGGACCGGGACGGGCTGTTCCTGCCCGACGCAATGGTCTCGGCCGGCCTGGAGCCGGTGCTCGGTCGCTCGGACCTGTTCGACGACGTCGACTGCTTCGTCGAGCTGCACGTCGAGCAGGGGCGCGACCTGGTCCACCGGGACGCCGTGATCGGGGTCGCCTCGGCGATCTGGCCGCACGGGCGCTTCCGGTTCGACTTCACCGGGACGGCCAACCACGCCGGAACGACCCGGATGGAGGACCGACGGGACCCGATGCTCACCTTCGCGATGACGGCTCTTGCGGCCGACAAGCAAGCCCGGCTCTCCGGCTCCCGTGCGACCTTCGGACGGGTCGACGTAGCGCCGAACGCCACGAATGCCATCGCCTCACGCGTGGTCGCGCGGATGGACGCGCGGGCCGCGACCTCCTCGGTTCTCGAGGCAATGGGGGCCGCGGTTGAACGGCTCGCGCAGGAGCGGGCGGACTGGGACGGGACACACGTGAAGATGACCGCCGAGTCGGTCTCCGGCGAGGTGTACTTCGACCCCCGGCTCGCCCAGCGCATCGCCGCGCAGGCCGAGGGGGAGGACTGGCCGGTCATCGCGACCATGGCCGGTCACGACGCCGGAGTGGTCTCCGAGGCGGGGATACCCACCGCGATGCTGTTCGTCCGGAACCCGACGGGAGTCTCGCACTCACCGGAGGAGTTCGCCGAATGGAAAGACTGCCAGACCGGGGTGGTGGCGTTGGCCGACACGCTACAGCTGCTGGCCTCATGAGGACCACCTACTGGCTGGAACGCGCCTGGCTGGGTCCGCCGGCCAACGGCGGTACGGGAGCTGCCGACGCCCTGAGGAGTGGTGTCGAGGTCACTGTCGACGCGGACCGGATCACCGGTGTCGAGGTCGGTGTGGCTCGCCCCGAAAGGGGAGCCAGTCGCCTTGCGGGGTTGACGATCCCTGGCCTTGCGAACTGTCACAGCCACGCGTTCCACCGGGCGTTACGTGGCCGGACCCAGCAGGGACGCGGCACCTTCTGGACGTGGCGGGAGCAGATGTACGGCGTCGCCGCCAAGCTCGATCCGGACCTGTACTACGGGCTCGCCCGGGCGACGTACCGCGAGATGGTGGCCACGGGCATCACCGCCGTGGGTGAGTTCCACTACCTGCACCACGGCCCGGACGGACGACCGTACGACGATCCGAACGCGATGGGACTCTCACTGATCGAAGCCGCTCGTGACGCGGGCCTGCGGATCGCGCTGCTGGACACGTGCTACCTCACCTCTGGCATCGGCTCTCCGCCGGAGGGTGTCCAGCGCAGGTACACCGACGGCGATGTCCTCGCCTGGCAGCAGCGTGTGGACGACCTCTCCTCCGCGGCCGGGGCCGGTGGGGACGGTGATGTCGTGGTGGGAGCGGCGATCCACTCGGTCCGCGCGGTGCCTCGCAAGCAGATGGGTCTCGTGGCGACCTGGGCACAGGGCCGGAAGGCGCCGCTGCACGTGCACGTGTCCGAGCAGGTCGCGGAGAACGACGACTGCCTGGCTGCCTACGGCCTGACCCCGACGGCGGTGCTGGCCGAGGAGGGGACGCTCGGTGCCCGCACCAGCGTGGTCCACGCGACCCACCTGACGAGCGGTGACATCGGGCTGCTCGGAGGGTCCGGGACGCACGCATGCTTCTGTCCGACCACCGAGCGTGACCTGGGCGACGGTATCGGGCCTTCGCTGAGGCTCCATCAGGCCCGTTCGTCACTCACGCTCGGATCCGACAGCCATGCGGTCATCGACATGTTCGAGGAGATGCGAGCGGTCGAGATGCACGAGCGGCTCGCGACCCGGCAGCGTGGTCACTGGCAGGCACGGCACCTGCTGAGCGCCGCCACTTCACAGGGACACCGGTCGCTCGGCTTCGCGGACGCGGGACGGATCGCCACGGGGGCCAGGGCCGACCTGGTGACGGTGGACACCTCGAGCCCGCGCACTGCCGGCACCGGGTCGGACGCGAGCACGGTCGTTTTCGCAGCGACGAGCGCGGACGTGGTCTCGGTGGTCAGCGGCGGCCGTATCGTCTACACCCGGGGCAACGACCAGGACATCGGCGGCTCGCTCGGCCGAGCAATCGAACGAGTGTGGGAGGCAACGTGACCTCGCTGCTGCTCACCGGCATCGGCGAGCTGGTGACCAACGACCCCGCGGTCGGTGACGGCTCACCGCTCGGCATCGTGCGCTCGGCGGCGGTGGTGGTCGAGGGCTCGCGTGTGGCCTGGCTCGGCGAGATGGCGCAGGCGCCACCGGCGGACACGTCCTACGACGTCGGTGGTCGCGCCGTGATCCCCGGTTTCGTCGACTCCCACTCGCATCTCGTGTTCGCCGGAGACCGCTCCGAGGAGTTCGCGGCCCGGATGGCCGGCACGGCGTACTCAGCCGGGGGGATCGGGACCACGGTCGCCGCCACTCGCGCGGTGAGCGACGAGCAGCTGGCCGCGAACGTCGCACGTTCCGTCGAGGAGATGCGCCGCCAGGGGACAACGACGGTTGAGATCAAGAGTGGCTATGGGCTCACCGTCGCCGACGAGGCACGCAGCCTCGCGATCGCCGGGCAGGTGACGGAGGAGACCACGTTCCTGGGTGCGCACGTGGTGCCGCCCGAGTACGCCGAGGATCCGGCTGGGTACGTCGACCTGGTCACCGGTCCGATGCTCGACGCGTGCGCCCCGTATGCGCGATGGATCGACGTCTTCTGCGAGAGCGGGGCCTTCGACGTCGACCAGGCACGAACGATTCTCGGAGCGGGCAACGCAAAGGGCCTGCAGCCGCGCCTTCATGCCAACCAGCTCGGCTACGGGCAGGGAGTGCAGCTGGCGTGTGAGCTGGGTGCGAGGGCGGTGGACCACTGCACCTACCTGAGCGAGCATGACGTCAGCGCGCTGGCCGAGTCGGGGACGACGGCGACTTTGCTTCCCGGAGTCGAGTTCTCCACCCGCTCGCCTTATCCGGACGCGCGGCGACTCCTCGACGCCGGCTGCACGGTCGCTCTGGCCACCGACTGCAACCCGGGCTCGAGCTTCACCTCCTCGATGCCGCTGTGCATCGCGCTGGGGGTGCGGGAGATGGGGTTGACACCAGCGGAGGCGCTCTGGGCCGCCACCAGAGGAGGAGCCGGCGCGCTCGGCCGGGACGACATCGGCCATCTACAGCAGGGTGCCGCCGCCGATCTCGTGCTGCTCGAGGCACCGTCGTACCTCCACCTCGCCTACCGGCCCGGTGTTCCCCTCGTGCATGAGGTGTTCATCAACGGCCGCGTCTAGCCAGCGGCTAACGTCGGCCGTCCGGCTATCGCTTGCCTGGCTTGCGCAACAGTGGCGGCAGAAGCGTCGCCCCGGGCGCCTTGGAGGAGGTGGCTGCGATGTCGTTCGGGTTGGAGAAGGCGCACTGCTTGAGTGACAGGCAGCCGCAGCCGATACAACGGTCCAACCCGTCCCGAAGCGCCTGAAGCGAGGCGATCTGCTCGTCCAACCGCTTGCGCCAGTGCCGCGAGATCCGGTTCCAGTCCGCCTTCGTCGGATTGCGGGACTTCGGCAGCCGCTCCAGCTCGCTCCGGATCTCCTCCAGCGTGAGACCGACGTTACTCGCGGCCCGGATGAAGGCCAGCCTGCGCAGGACGTTCCTGGCATAGCGCCGCTGGCCACCCCCGCTGCGGCTTGCCTGTACCAAGCCCTCTTTCTCGTAGTACCGAAGCGCCGAGGCCGCGAAACCGCTGCGACGAGCAACATCCGAGACATTCATGAGGTCGAACGATTCCAACACGACACCTCCCTTGACTTGAAGTGTACTTCAACTTGAAGTATGTGCTCAACACGTCGTTCACGAACTGAGGAGGCACCATGTCGACTGCCCTCATCACCGGAGCATCGACCGGACTCGGCAGGGCAATGGCTCGTGCCCTCGCTCACGCGGGTTGGCGTCTGGTCATCAATGCACGGTCCTCGAGCCGACTGGAGCTGGTGGCTCGCGAGCTGCGGGAGGTCACCGAGGTCAACGCCGTCCCGGGCGACGTCTCCGACCCGGCACACCGAGCCCTGCTTGCCGCCGCAGCTGCCGATCTGGGCGCAGGGCTCGACCTGCTCGTCAACAATGCGAGCAGTCTGGGCCCGAGTCCACTTCCACCGCTCGCAAAGCTCGACGCGTCGGACCTGCTCCGGATCCTTGTCGTCAACGTCGAGGCGCCACACGCCCTCACCCAGGAGCTCTTGCCAGCACTCCGCCGCTCTCACGGCATCGTGCTCAACGTGTCCTCGGACGCTGCCGTGGAGCACTACGAGGGTTGGGGCGGCTACGGCGCATCCAAGGCTGCGCTCGACCACCTGACGCTCACTCTGGCAGCGGAGCTGCCGGAGCTCGCGGCCTACGCCGTCGATCCCGGTGACATGCGCACCGAGATGCATCAGCTCGCCTTTCCCGGTGAGGACATCGGCGACCGGCCGCGGCCCGAGACAGTGGTCCCGTCGTTGCTGACGCTGATCCATCGGCGTCCGGCGAGCGGCCGCTATCGGGCGTGCGACTTCGCCACCGGCACGGAAGCGCCGGTGCTCGGACGGGGGCTGGGTGCCTGATGCCTGCGCCCACGGCAATGCCGCACACGCAGTTCGACAACCCCGACGCACTCACGGCCGCCGAGCCCCCCGAACATCGCGGTCTCTCCAGGGATGAGGTTCGGCTCCTCGTGGCCGCCGGGGATGGGCTGGCCCACGCTCGTTTCTCGCAACTCCCGAGCTTCCTGAATCCGGGTGACCTCCTGGTGGTCAACAACTCCGCGACCGTCGCCGCGGAGCTCGACGCCCGGCACCGTGGCACCAACCCCGTCGTAGTCCATGCTGCGACCGAGCTGGACGACAAGACCTGGGTAGTGGAGATCCGCTCGGCACCTGACGCGGCGAAGCCGGTCCTCGACGCGGAGCCGACTGACGTTGTCGACATCGACGCAGCGACCCGCCTCACGCTGGTGGCCCCCTACGCCACGGAGAGATCGTTCCCGACGGGTCTGGGCAACCGGCTCTGGCGAGCGCGTGTGGACGGCTCGTTGCACGCCGCGCTCGAGCGGAACGGGCGCCCCATCTCCTACGGGTATCTCACCGGCCGCTTCCCGTTGGAGGACTACCAGACCGTGTTCGGCACGAGGCCGGGTAGTGCGGAGATGCCCAGCGCCGGCCGTCCGTTCACCCACGAACTCGTGACGAGGCTCGTGTCTTCAGGGATTGGCATCGCAGCGGTCACCCTTCACACCGGCGTCTCGTCGCAGGATGCCGGCGAGCCGCCTCAGCGTGAGCGTTTCGAAGTGACTCCTGCAGCTGCCCGCATGGTCAATGTGACCAAGGCCGGCGGCGGGCGTGTCATCGCGGTCGGAACCACGGTGACACGCGCGTTGGAGTCAGCGACTGGCCGAGATGGCCTGGCCGCCCCTGCGGCCGGGTGGACCGACCGGGTGATCTCGGCGGAGGACCCAGCGCGGTTGGTCGACGGTCTGATCAGCGGGTGGCACAACCCCGATGCGTCACACCTGCTGCTGGTGGAGTCGGTGGCAGGCGAACGGCTGACCGAGCAGGCCTACGCCGCTGCCTTCGCTCACGGCTACCTGTGGCACGAGTTCGGGGACTCCTGCCTCCTGCTTCCGTAGCCGTTGTCGGTGGCGGCCTGGACGAGGGCGCGGAACAGGCCGGCGTCGTGCACCATCTCGGGATGCCACTGGACCGCCAGGCAGTACCGGCCGCCGGGCAGCTCCATCGCCTCGAGCGTCCCGTCCTCGGCCCAGGCCGCCGCCTCGAACCCGGGATGGTCCCGGACCGACTGGTGGTGGTGACAGTGAACGGTCAGCCGCTCGCCGACCAGCGAGTGGACCTGCGACCCCGGTCTGGTGGCTACGTCGACCTCACCGAACCGGTCGTTACCCGGGTTGTGCGTCTCGTGACCCACGAGGTCCGGGGTGTGCTGGTCCAAAGTGCCTCCGGCACGGACCGCCATCACCTGCATCCCCCGACACACGCCGAGGGTCGGGAGGTCTGCCGACTCGGCGGCGTCGAGGAGCGCGAGCTCCCACGCGTCCCGGTCCTCGCGCCAGCGCACCGTGCGCGCATGAGGGTGCTCGCCGTAGCGTTTCGGCTCGACGTCAGCACCACCGGAGATGACCAGCCCGTCGAGCCGGGCCACCACCGCAGGAGCGTCTTCCTCCGGCCGGGCGACAGGAGGAAGCAGAACGGGAATGCCACCCACGGCCTCGATCGCGGCGGCGTACACCGTGGGCAGCAGGTCAGCGTTGGTGTTCCACACTCCCCACCGGGCCTGCTCCCGGTAGGTGCTCAGCCCGATCAGCGGTCTCACGATCGGAGCTCAGATCGGGGTGACGTAGGCGCCGGAGATGCCGCCGTCGACGAGGAACGTGGACGCGGTCATGAAGCTCGACTCGTCCGAGGCCAGGAAGAGCACGGCGTTGGCCATCTCTTCCGGCTCACCGAACCTGCCCATCGGGACGTGAACCAGTCGGCGCGCCGCCCGCTCGTAGTGCGTGGCGAAAAGCTCTCTCAGCAGGGGGGTGTTCACCGGTCCGGGACACAACGCGTTGACGCGCACTCCCTCGCGCGCGAACTGGACGCCGAGCTCGCGCGTCATTGACAGCACACCTCCCTTGGACGCCGAGTACGAGATCTGCGACGTGGCGGCCCCCATCACCGCTACGAACGAGGCTGTGTTGATGATCGAGCCCTTCTTCTGCTCGAGCATGTAGGGAAGCGCTGCCTTGCAGCACAGGTACACGCTGGTGAGGTTCACCTCCTGCACCTTGCGCCAGGCGTCCAGGCCGGTGTTGAGGATCGACTCGTCCTCGGGCGGGGAGATTCCCGCGTTGTTGAAGGCGACGTCGACCGAGCCGAAGGTCTCCTGCGCGGTCCGGAACAACGTGTCGACCCGCTCCTTGGAGGTGACGTCGGTGTGCACGTAGACGCCATCGACCTCGTCGGCGACCGAGTCGCCCCGCTCGTCGTCCACGTCGCCGACGACCACCTTCGCACCCTCCTCAGCGAACCGCCTGACGGTCGCGAGCCCGATCCCGGAGCAGCCGCCGGTGACTACGGCGACCTTGTCCTGAAGACGCCCTGCCATGCGATGTCCTTCCTCTCGGGATGCCCACTCATCGCTCATCGGAGATGAAGATGTTCTTCACCTCGGTGAACGCGTTCGGCGCGTCCGGCCCGAGCTCGCGGCCCAGCCCCGACTGCTTGTAGCCGCCGAACGGGGTCCAGTAACGCACCGATGCGTGGGAGTTCACACTCAGGTTTCCGGCCTCGATCCTGCGCGACACCCTCAGAGCACGCGCCAGGTCGCGGGTGTAGACCGAGCCGGACAGACCGTACTCCGTGTCGTTGACCAGGGCGACCGCCTCTTCCTCGCCGTCGAAGGGCATCACCGCCACGACAGGGCCGAAGACCTCCTCACGCCAGATCCGCTGCTCCGGGGAGTCGACGACAACGACGGTCGGCGGCACCCAGAACCCGTCCCCATCGGGCGCCGAACCGGTGAAGGCGACCTCCACCTCGTCGAGGAAACCGGTGACGGTGTCCTTCTGGCGGGCAGAGACCAGCGGTCCCATCTCGCTCGTCTCGTCGGCAGGGTCCAGGACACGAAGCGCCTTGACCGCCGGCTCGAGGAGGCCGAGGAACTCCTCGTACGCCGCGCGCTCGACCAGGATCCGCGACCGCGCACAGCAGTCCTGACCGGCGTTGTCGAAGACGGCGTACGGCGCCGCAGCCGCAGCCTTGGCCAGATCGGCATCGGCGAACACCACGTTCGCACTCTTCCCGCCCAGCTCGAGGGTCACCCGCTTCACCTGTTCGGCGCAGCCGGCCATGATCTGCTTGCCGATGTCGGTCGACCCCGTGAAGCACACCTTGCGGACGAGGGGGTGGGACACGAACCGGGAGCCCACGACCGAGCCCTTGCCGGGAACGACGGTGAGGACACCCTCGGGGATGCCGGCTTCCAAGGCGAGCTCACCGAGTCGGATCGCGGTCAGCGGCGTGAGCTCGGCCGGTTTGAGCACCACGGTGTTGCCGGCCGCCAGCGCCGGGGCGAGTCCCCAGCCCGCGATGGGCATGGGGAAGTTCCACGGCACGATGATGCCGACGACCCCGAGTGGCTCGTGGAAGGTGAGGTCGATGCCTCCGGGGACAGGGATCTGCCGCCCGAACAGCCGCTCGGGCGCCGCGGAGTAGTAGTTCAGGACGTCCCGGACGTTCCCGGCCTCCCAGGTGGCGTTGCTCCATGTGTGTCCCGCGTTGCGGACCTCGAGCTCGGCCAGCTCCTCGACGTGGGCGTCGACCACGGTGGCGAAGCGGCGCAACAGGGTCGCACGCTCACCTGGTGCCATCGCCCTCCAGGCCGGGAAGGCGGCGTGCGCCCGCTCGACCAGCGCGTCGGTGTCTGCCACGGTGGCCAGCCCTACCTCGGTGACGGGCTGCTCAGTCGCCGGGTTGACGACGGTGTAGGTGCTCACGTCGCGGTCACATCCTCTCGAAGCCGCGCCGAAGCTCCCAGTCGGTGACGGCGGCGCCGTACGCCGAGAGCTCCACGTCGGCCATGTTCGTGTAGTGGGCGACCACCTCGTCGCCGAACGCCGCTCCGGCCACCTCCGACGACGCGAAGGCGTCCCGGGCGTCCCGCAGCGTCGACGGCACCTTCGCCTTGTCGGAGAGGTAGGCGTTGCCCACCAGCTCCGGCTCCAGCTCGAGCTGCTGCTCGATCCCGCGCAGGCCGCCCGCAAGCATCGCCGACAGTGCGAGGTAAGGGTTCACGTCGCCGCCCGGTAGCCGGTTCTCCATGCGGGCCGACGCGTCGCGACCGACCAGACGGACCGCACACGTGCGGTTGTCGCTGCCCCAGCCGATCGTGGTCGGGGCGAACGAGCCGTGCGCGAACCGCTTGTAGGAGTTGACGTTCGGCGCGTAGAACAGGGTGAGGTCGGCCGCGGTGGTGAGTACGCCGGCGATGAACTGGTCGTAGAGCGGCGTCCGGGCATCCCGCTCGTCGTCCCAGAACACCATCTCGCCGTCACCACCGCGCAGCGACAGGTGAATGTGGCACGAGTTGCCCTCGCGCTCGTTGAACTTCGCCATGAACGTGATCGCCTTGCCGTGCTGGGACGCGATCTCCTTGGCGGCCGTCTTGTAGACCACGTGGTTGTCGGCCGTGGCCAACGCCGTGTCGTAGAGGAAGCCGATCTCGTGCTGGCCGAGGTTGCACTCGCCCTTGGCACCCTCGACGTTCATGCCTGCGGCGTACATGGTGTTCCTGATGTCGCGCAGGAGCGGCTCGACCCGTGACGTGCCGAGGACCGAGTAGTCGACGTTGTACTGGTTGCTCGGGGTGAGGTCGCGGTAGCCGGCGGTCCAGGCGCCCTCGTAGGTGTCGTCGAACATGATGAACTCGAGCTCGGTGCCGGCCAGCGCGACGTAGCCGGCATCGGAAGCCTTCGCCAGCTGGCGCTTGAGGATCTGCCTCGGTGACGGCTCGACCGGCTCGTTGTCGGTGGTGACCAGGTCGCACTGCACCATCGCGGTCCCCGGCAGGTGGGGAAGCAGGCGGAGGGTGTCGTGGTCCAGGGCGAACTCCATGTCGCCGTACCCCTTGTCCCACGACGTCATCGCGTAGCCGTCGACGGTGTTCATGTCCACGTCGACCCCGAGCAGGTAGTTGCAGCCCTCGGTCCCGTGGTCGAGCACCAGGTCCACGAAGTACGCCGCATGCAGCCGTTTGCCCTGCAACCGCCCCTGCATGTCGGTGAACGCGACGACGACCGTGTCGATGTCGCCGTTGACGACCTGTTGCTTCAACGTCTCCACGTTGAGCAGACGCGGGTTGCGTTCCGGGAGGCTCATACGTTTCCTTTCATCAGGCCAGCAGCCCGCGCAGCAGCGCAGCCGTGTCGTCGCAGTGGCTCTCCATCACCTGGCGGGCCCGGTCGGCGTCGCCGGTGAGGATGGCGTTCAGGATGGCGCGGTGCTGCTGGGATGAGTGCTCGATGTTGACGTCGAGGACCGGGATGGCGCTGAGCATGTCGTGCAGGTCGGACTGCACCTCGGTGACCGACCGGATCGTGAGAGGCGATCCCGTGACCGAGGCGACGGCGAGGTGGAAGCGGGAGTCGGCCTGCCGGTGCTGCGCGGGGTCGGTCGCGGTGGCCACGGCCTCGTGTGCCTCGACGAGCAAGGCCTGCTCCTCGCCGGTCAGCCCCTGCTGGGCTGCGACGTGACAGGCGCCCGGCTCGACGACGCGACGGAAGGTTAGCGTGTCGCGAAGCTTCTCGCTGCGCTGCATCAACGCACGAGCCCCCTTAGACGACGGTTTCCTGGGGCGGTAGCTGACCACCGTGCCACCCGTGCGCCCCCGCGTCGTGTGCACGAAACCGGCCGTGCGCAGCGCCGCGATGGCCTCCCGCAACGTCGTACGCGAGACACCCATGCGCTCGGCCAGCTCTCGCTCCGGCGGAAGGGAGCTGCCGAGCGGGTAGAGGCCGAGGCGAATGGCGGTGGCCAGCTGCTCGACACATCCCTCGAAGGCGTGGTGGCCCCGGGCGGCCCGCATCACCGTCTCGCTGAGCTGCATCGTGGGCTCGATGCTGGGAGGGACCGACACGACGCCCAGTCTCGTGATACATCGACGACCGAGTCAATGGTTCGGCTTCGAACCTTTTCGCCCGCAGGATCTTGACGCGTGGGGGAGGTGGTCCCAGACTCGGAGCACCCAGACGGCGGAGCTAAGGACGGACGACATGGCCAGATCCCGGGTGGACTACCAGGACGTCGACTCCCAGTACCACCATCACCGCAAGCTCAAGCGAGGCGCAGCCGGCTGGGTGCTCCTCGCCGGGCTCGGCGTCAGCTACGTCATCTCCGGCGACTTCGCAGGCTGGAACTTCGGCCTCGACGAGGGCGGCTGGGGTGGTCTCATGATCGCCACCCTGCTGATGGGGATCATGTACACCTGCATGGTCTTCGGCCTGGCCGAGATGTCCTCGGCGCTGCCGGTGGCGGGAGCGGGGTACGGCTTCGCACGCCGAGCCCTCGGCCCCATCGGCGGCTTCGCCACGGGCATGGCCGTCCTCATCGAATACGCCGTCGCGCCCGCCGCGATCGCCGTGTTCATCGGCGGCTACGTGGAGGCACTCGGCCTCTTCGGGCTCACCAACGGTTGGCTGGTCTACCTGATTGCCTACGCGGTGTTCGTCGGCGTCCACCTCTACGGAGTCGGCGAGGCGCTCAAGCTCATGTTCGGCATCACGGTGATCGCCGTGGTCGCCCTGATCGCCACCGTGATCGGCCTGGCGCCGAAGTTCTCCGCGAGCAACATGCTCGACATCGCGCCGGACGGGTCAGCCCTGTCGAGCAGCTTCCTTCCCTACGGCATCACCGGCGTCGTGGCCGCGCTGGTCTACGGCATCTGGTTCTTCCTCGCGATCGAGGGTGTGCCTCTCGCGGCCGAGGAGACCCAGGATCCCAAGCGCGACATGCCCAAGGGCATCATCGTGGCGATGGGGATGCTGCTCGTCTTCGCCGCCCTCATGCTGTTCCTCGTGCCCGGCTCGGCCGGCTCCGAGGTCGTCCGGACCTCCGACAACCCGCTCCCGGAGGCGATCCGCGCGGTCTACGGGCAGAACTCGATGCTGGCGGACTTCGTCAACTACGCCGGTCTGGCCGGTCTGATCGCAAGCTTCTTCTCGATCATCTACGCCTACTCCCGACAGCTCTTCGCCCTCTCCCGGGCCGGCTACCTTCCCAAGTTCCTCTCGCTCACCGGCAAGCGGAGCACCCCATGGGTGGCGTTGATCGTCCCGGGCACGATCGGCTTCCTGCTCGCCGGACTCACGAAGGACGGTGCGCTGCTGATCAACATCGCCGTCTTCGGTGCGACGGTGTCCTACGTGCTGCTGAACCTCAGCCACATCATGCTGCGGCGCCGCGAGCCCGACCTCGAGCGCGCCTACCGCACCCCGGGCGGAGTGGCCACCACAGGGGTCGCCCTGGTCCTCAGCCTCGTCGCCGTGATCGCTACCTTCTTCGTCGACATCACGGCGGCCGGCATCACGGCGATCGTCTTCGCGGCGGCCCTGGCCTACTTCTGGTTCTACAGCCGGCACCACCTGGTCGCCAGCGCCCCGGAGGAGGAGTTCGCCAAGATCGCCGAGGCCGAGTCCCACCTGCACTGAGCCATCCGCACGGGCCGCGGTCGCGCACCACGGCCCGTGCGGACATTGGGTTGACACCGTGCCTGAGCTGCGCCCCCTGCGTGAGACCGACGTCGCGCCTGTCCTTGCCCTGAACGAGCGCAACGTGGTCAAGCTCGCCCCCATGGACGAGCCGCGGCTGCACGTGCTGCGCGGCCTCGCCGAGCGCTTCGACGTGGTCGACGTCGACGGGATCTTCGCCGGCTTCGTGGTCACGTTCGCGGCCGGTGCGGCGTACGACTCCGAGAACTTCAGCTGGTTCTCCGGGCGCTACGACGACTTCGCCTACCTCGACCGGATCGTGCTGCACGAGGACTTCCGGCGACGCGGACTCGGCGGCTTCGTGTACGACGTGGTGGAGGGCGACGCCAGGGCGCACGGGCGACTGACCCTCGAGGTGAACCTGGTCCCCCGCAACGACGCGTCGCTGGCCTTCCATGCCCGCCGCGGCTTCGTCGAGGTCGGACGGCTCGGCGACGACGAGCATCTCGTCTCGCTGATGGAGAAGCCGTTGTGACTCCTCAGGAACGCGCCGAGCCCGCGGCCGAGGCGATGTGGGCCGGCGATGCCGCCAGCCAGGCCCTCGGCATGCGGATCCTCGACGTCGGCCCGGGGCGTGCGCGTCTCGAGATGACCGTGCGCGCCGACATGCTCAACGGGTAGTCGATCGGGCACGGCGGGCTGACCTTCGCCCTGGCCGACTCGGCCTTCGCGTTCGCGTGCAACTCCTACAACCGGAGGACCGTCGCCCACGGCTGCGAGATCCGGTTCCGTGCACCCACGCGCCTCGGTGGTCGCGACCTTCGAGGGCCGCAGCCGAGAGGTCGGCGGGGCTCTGTTCGACGAGTGAACCGGCGCCACGGGAATGTGCCGGATGTCAGCGTTCCTCGCATCTACACTCGACACGCCTGCCTCCCGGAAGGACCTCCTGTGCTGCGCAGAACCTGCGCCGTGATCGGCGTCCTGGCCCTGACCGGCACGCTGTCCGCCACCGTCTCCGGAGCCGCTGTCGGCGTCGAGGAGGACAGCCTCTACCCGAGCAAGGGCTCGCCAGCGATCGACGTGCGCAGCTATGCGCTGGACCTCACCTGGCAGGCGGGCGCCAAGAAGCTGGTCGGATAGGCGACGATCCGTGTCGCCGCCGTCCGCGGGGCGGCCTCGTTCGCTCTCGACCTGCACCCGGGGATGAACGTCAAGTCCGTCCGGGTCGACGACGCGGACACCCGCTTCGGCCACGTCGGCAAGGACCTCGAGGTCAAGACCCAGGTGGAGGCCGGCTCGACCTACGACGTGGTGATCCGCTACGCCGGCAGCCCGAGGACGGTCGACGTGCCCATGAGCCGCGTGGACTCCACCGGACTGGGCTGGCACACCACCAAGGCCGGTCAGGTCTGGACGATGCAGAAGCCGTACGGCGCCTACACGTGGTACCCGGTCAACGACGCTCCCTCCGACAAGGCGCGCTACACCGTCGCCCTCGACGTTCCCGACATGTGGGTCGTCGTCTCGACGGCAAGATGGTGCAGCGCGACACCGCGAACGGCCGCACCACCACGCGGTTCACCAACGCCGACCCGATCACCGCACACCTCGTGACCGTGGCGATCGGTCCCTACAAGCGGTTCACCCACGAGGTCCCCACGACCTGCCGATCAGCTACTGGCTCCCCGAAGGGGCGAACCACCTGCTCAAGCCGCTGAAGAAGACGCCGGACGCTCTGAGATGGCTGGAGAGGCGGCTCGGCCGCTACCCCTTCGACCGGGCCGGCGTGATCGTGACGCCCGGAAGGTCGTCGGTGGAGAGCCAGACGCTCAACACCCTGGCCCGGGACAACTTCGGCTACGGGACCGCCGACGTCCGCGAGCAGGTGGCCCACAACCTGGTCCACCAGTGGTCCGGCGCCTCCGTGACCTCGGGGGACTGGCGAGACCTGTGGATGAGCGAGGGCACGGCCACCTCCCGGCAACAACGATGCCTGCTTCGAGCTCGACAACACCAGCACGGAATGTGACCTCGACCCCGACCAGGTCGAGGCGCTCGTGACCGGCTACTACGGCAGGCCGCTGCGCAACAAGATCGCCCGGGTCCGGCTGCAGGCGCTGGTCTGGGCATACAGCTGGGTGCCGTGGGGCGCCATCCAGGACGCGCGCAGCACCCTGGACTACGACTTCCGCGCGTGGGGACTCGAGCGCTTCGAGAAGGCCGTCGCCGGGTTCACCGGCCCGGACTTCGGCAGGTTGCTCGTGGAGGTGCAACGTGACGACTGACCTTCCGGACCGGGCCAGGGTCGTCGTCGTGGGCGGCGGCGTGATCGGCACCAGCGTTGCCTACCACCTGACCCGGTCGGGCTGGACCGACGTGCTGCTGCTCGAGATGGGCAGCCTGTCCGGCGGCACCACCTGGCATGCTGCCGGCCTGGTCGGCCTCCTTCGGGCATCGGAGGCCGGCACCCGGCTGGTGCAGTACTCCACCGAGCTCTACGCCGGCCTCGAGCAGGAGACCGGTCTCTCCACCGGCTACAAGAAGTGCGGTGGGGTGACCGTCGCGCGCACCGAGGGCCGGATGACCCAGCTCCGGCGTACCGCGGCAACGGCGGTCGCATTCGGTCTCGACTGCGAGCTGCTCACGCCGCGTCAGGCCCTGGACCGGTGGCCGGTCATGTCGGGCGAGGACCTGCTCGGCGGGCTGTGGCTGCCCGACGACGGCAAGGCCAACCCCACCGACCTCACGCTCTCGCTGGCCAAGGGCGCCCGGCTCGGGGGCGCGGTGGTGGCCGAGCGGACCCGGGTCACGGGCGTGCTGACCGATGCCGGACGAGTGAGCGGTGTGCGCACCGACCGCGGTGACGTCGAGGCGGAGGTCGTCGTGAACTGCGCCGGTCAGTGGGCCAAGCAGGTCGGCGCCCTGGCCGGCGTCACCGTGCCACCGCACTCGGCCGAGCACTTCTACGTCGTCACCGACCAGGTCGAGGGCGTGCATCCGGACCTGCCGAACATGCGTGACCCGTACGGCTACACCTACTTCAAGGAGGAGGTAGGCGCTCTGGTGGTCGGCGGGTTCGAGCCGGTGGCGAAGCCGTGGCTGGCGCCGGACGCGATCCCGCACCCGTTCGAGTTCCAGCTCCTGGAGGAGGACTGGGACCACTTCTCGGTGCTGATGGAGAGCGCGCTGCACCGCATCCCGACTCTGCACGACACCGGGATCCGCAAGTTCTACAACGGCCCGGAGAGCTTCACCCCCGACAACCAGTTCCTGCTGGGCGAGGCCCCGGAGCTGCCCGGGTTCTTCGTCGGCGCCGGCTTCAACTCGGTCGGCTTCAACTCGGTCGGCATCGCCTCGGCCGGTGGCGCCGGGCGCGCACTGGCACAGTGGGTCGTCGACGGTGAGCCCGACACCGACCTGACCGCCGTCGACATCCGCCGGTTCGCCCCCTTCCACCGCAACAACCGGTGGCTGCGGGACCGTGTCGTTGAGGTTCTCGGTCTGCACTACGCGGTTCCCTGGCCGAACCGGGAGCTCGAGACCGCCCGCCCCTTCCGAAGATCGCCCCTCCATCACCTGCTCGCCGATGCCAACGCATGCTTCGGCAGCAGGATGGGCTGGGAGCGGCCCAACTACTTCGCACCCGCCGGAAAGGACCCGGAGATCGAGTACTCCTGGGGCAAACAGAACTGGCTACCCTGGTCGGCGGCCGAGCAGTCGGCTACGCGCAACGCGGTCGCGGTCTTCGACCAGACGTCGTTCTCGAAGCTCCTGGTCGTCGGCCGGGACGCGGAGAGCGCCCTGCAGTGGATCTGCACCAACGACGTCGCGGTGCCAGTGGGTACGGCGGTGTACACCGCACTGCTCAACGAGCGGGGGACCTACGAATCGGATCTCGCCGTCACCCGGACCGGGGCCGAGGAGTTCCTGCTCGTCAGTAGCGCCGCCGCCACCGAGCGCGACAAGGACTGGATCACCCGGAACATCCCAGCGGTTCGGACGCACACGTCGTCGACGTCACCTCGTCCTACGCCGTGCTGGGTGTGTGTGCCATCATCCGCGTAGGGTAGGTGTACAGCGAGGCTCGGGAGATCTGGTTGCCCGCCAGTCACGGCAGCTGCAACGTCTGCCCCACGTAGATCCGGTCCGGGTCGTCGAGTTCGCCACGGTTGGCGTCGTACAGCTCACGCCAGCCCCCGTCGACGCGCTGGGTATCAGCGATCCTCGCGAGCGTGTCGCCTGACTCGACGGTGTAGTCGCCACCTCCGGAGTCGCTCGGCGCCGACGATGCATCGCCGATGTGCGGTGAGCCGGCCGCTTCGGCCGCGCCCAGGCCGAGCTCCGCTGAGCAGGCGGGCCACGCCCCCCATCCCTGCGTGTCGAGAACCTTCTCCGCGGTGGTGATCTGCTGCTCACGGCTCGCAAGGTCGGCACGTGACGCGTAGTTCGTACCGCCGAAGCCCTCCCAGGTGGACTGGGAGAACTGGACGCCGCCGTAGTAACCGTTGCCGGTGTTGATCGCCCAGTCGCCGCCGGACTCGCACTCAGCGAGACGGTCCCAGGTCTCCCCGGAGGCCGCCTCAGCGGGCGCGGAGGCCAGCAAAGGCGTCGCCGCGAGGGCGGTGGCTGCGGTGAGACGGGCCAAGGTGCGGGCAGAACGGATGGAGCTGCTCATCAGATTGTCCTTCTCCGCCGCCTGCGAAGTTAGCTGTCGGGTTCGGGCGAAGAAGGATGCCCGGCCGCAGTGCGGCTTTACCCCAAGGCGCGGTCGCTGACCGTCACCAGTGTTGGGTTCCCCGCTCCCGTCCGGTCGGATGCTCTTGTCGACTGCGGGTGCCTCCGACCGGCGGACGGGACTCGGCGATCCGGGGAGGCTCTTGACGTAATTCTACGTGAGCGCGGCGCGAGGATCAAGGCGAGACAAGGCGCTGCCTCGGCATGGCCACCCGGCCCTTGCCTAGGTCCACCACGTCGAATGTCAGGAGCGCACAGCCCCCGCGCTGCGGAGGTTTCTGAGGTTGATGGACGATACTCGGACGGCTCCGGGTGAGGCTGGACGGTAGTAGGTTGACATCCATGGCCGGTCCATCCTGCGTGGTCTTCGACAAGACGTTGACCGACTACGACTTCGGGCCGAGCCACCCGATGTCACCACTGAGGGTCGACCTCACGATGCGGCTTGCCGAGGACCTCGGGCTGGTGGGTGGCAGTGGCTCCGGTCTGGTTGCCGTCGCTGCTCCCACCGCCTCCGACGACCTCATCGCCTCCGTGCACACCGGCGACCTGATCGAGGCGGTCCAGGCTTGCGGACGCAACCCACGGCGGGTCGACCTGGCCCACGGACTCGGCACCGACGACAACCCGGTCTTCGAAGGTATGCACGCTGCGGCCTCTCATGTGGTCGGCGCCTCCGTGGAGGCTGCTCGGCAGGTGTGGGCAGGACGGTCGCTGCATGCGGCGAACATCGCCGGCGGCCTGCACCATGCCATGGCGGGCAGAGCCAGCGGCTTCTGTGTCTACAACGACGTCGCGATCGCCATCTCCTGGCTGCTGGCCAACGGTGCCGACAAGATCGCGTATGTCGACGTCGACGTGCACCACGGAGACGGGGTGGAGAAGGTCTTCTACGACGATCCTCGGGTGCTCACGATCAGCCTCCATGAGACCGGTCAGATGCTCTTCCCGGGCACGGGGTTTCCCCACGACAGCGGTGGTCCGGACGCGCTGGGAAGTGCGGTGAACGTGGCCCTGCCGCCGGGAACCGCAGATGCCGGCTGGCTGCGGGCCTTCCACGCAGTGGTGCCACCTCTGGTTCGGGAGTTCGCCCCGGACATCCTGGTGACCCAGCACGGGTGTGACTCCCACATCGAGGACCCGCTTGCCCATCTGATGCTCACCGTGGACGGTCAGCGGGCAGCGAACCTTGCTCTGCATGACCTCGCTCATGAGGTGTGCGCCGGAAAGTGGGTCGTCACCGGAGGCGGTGGCTACGCCATCGTCGATGTGGTCCCCAGGACCTGGGCGCACCTGCTGGCGATCGTCGGCGGTGCGCCGCTCGATCCACGAACGCCCACGCCGGAGGCCTGGCGAGAGCACGTGCGTACTGCTCTTGGTCGGGTGGCTCCGCAGAGGCTGACCGACGGCCGGAGCCCTACCTTCCGTGACTGGTCCTCAGGCTATGACCCGGCCACCTGGCTGGACCGGGCCGTGCACGCCACTCGTGAGGCAGTCTTCCCATTGCATGGCCTCGACTACCTGCCTTGAAACAGACATGAAGACCGGACATCCGAGGCAGCCAAGATGTGGAAAACATCACCCCTTCCCCACTGGTCACACTAGGCTCTATCCTCACCTGAGCACATACGTGAGGTCCCCGGCGGGGAAGCCGGGGGACGTCGTGTGCCTGAAAGAGCGGTGCATCATGGCGTCAAGCAACTCCGGAGACATCTCGGAGGTCAAGTTCCTCACGGTGGCGGAAGTAGCCGCACTCATGCGGGTGTCGAAGATGACCGTCTACCGCCTCGTGCACGGCGGCGAGCTGCCTGCCGCACGTGTCGGCCGCTCCTTCAGGGTCCCCGAGGAAGCCGTGGACGAGTACCTCCGCAAGAGCTACTACCAGACCGGCTGACCCATCCCTCTTTTCGGTGCTTCACCAACAGGTCACGGCTCGGACCGCCTGTTCGGCTGACGGCCTGCGCCGGTTAGTCTGAGGACTCCGTGTCGTGCGTGCTGCTCGCACCGCGATCGATCGCGTTGAAAGGTCACTGTGGGTTCCGTTATCAAGAAGCGTCGTAAGCGCATGGCGAAGAAGAAGCACCGCAAGCTGCTGAAGAAGACGCGCATCCAGCGTCGTCGTCAGGGCAAGTGAACCGAGCACCCCAGGAAGTCTGAGGATGGGGCGCGTCGTACTTGTCACCGGGGTCTCACGAGACCTCGGCGCACGTTTTGCGCGCCTCGCCGCTGCGGACCCCGCCGTGGACCGGGTCGTCGGAGTCGACATGGTCCCGCCACGAGGCGACATGGGCGCCGTCCGGTTCGTCCACGCCGACATCCGGAACCCGGTCATCACGAAGGTGATCGCCATGGAGAACATCGACACTGTCGTGCACATGAGTGTGATCGCCACCCCGGGCAAGGCCGAGGGGCGTACGTCGATGAAGGAGCTCAACATCATCGGCACCATGCAGCTGCTCGCGGGTTGCCAGAAGGCTCCCGGGCTCAAGCACCTCGTGGTCAAGTCCTCGACCGCGGTCTACGGTTCCTCAGGCCGCGACCCGGCGATGTTCACCGAGGACATGGCACCCAAGCGCCTGCCCAAGTCCGGCTTCGCCAAGGATGCCGGGGAGGTCGAGGGTTATGTCCGCGGGTTCGCGCGCCGACGTCCGGACGTGACCGTGACCATGCTCCGCGCAGCAAATGCCATCGGGCCGATGGTCAACTCACCGATGGCACAGTACTTTCGTCTGCCCGTGATCCCTACCGTGCTCGGCTTCGACGCCCGCCTTCAGTTCCTGCACGAGACCGACCTGCTCGAGGTGCTGCGACATGCGGCCACGACCGCGGTTCACGGCACCTTCAACGTCGCCGGTGACGGCGTCATGATGCTCTCGCAGGCCACTCGCCGACTGGGGCGGCCATCGCTGCCGATGCCGTCCATGGCCGTGAGTCAGGTCGGGGCCATCATCGGCCGGGCCCGGCTCGCGGACTTCTCGCCAGAACAAGTCGCGTTTCTGACCTACGGCCGTGGAGTCGACACGACCCGCATGCGCGAAGTCCTCGGGTTCGAACCCGACTACAGCAGCGAAGCTGCCTTCGAGGACTTCCGGCGAGCGACATCGCCCGGAATCGTCTCCTCGCAACGAGTTGCCGTTGTCGAGTCAGCGGTGACCGCAGCCCTGTCCGGCGGCTTGGGAACCGGTCGTGGCTGACGCCGACATCATTCCGCTGGGCACACGGGGTCGCCCCGGTCGCGGCTCGGGCAGTAGCAAGCCTTCGGCCGCAGCGCGAAACCTCGCCGGCAAGCCGAAGCGATCGGTTCGCAACGGTGTGAGTGCGGCCCGGCCAGAGGCTGCCACGGCTGCCAACACCACGGCGCAGGAGCGCGCTCCTGGCGCGGGAGTGCCGTTCGCAGATGTGCTGTTCGCCTTTACCGCTGCCTCCAAGGAGGTGTTCGGGGACAGCTGGGAGCCGCGCCTGGCGGAGGTGCTGGCGTTCCTACGCCGGCGCGTGACGGGGGACTACCGCGTCGACGAGTTCGGTTTCGACCAAGAGATCACCGACCGGTTCTTCCTGGCCGCAATCCGACCGATCGCTCAGAAGTGGTTTCGGGTGGAGGTACGCGGCGCGGAGAACATTCCGGCCCAGGGCGGAGCTCTCATCGTCTCGAACCACTCGGGCACTCTGCCCGTCGACGGGCTGATGACCGCGGTGTCCGTCCGGGACCACACAGGGCGACATCTGCGCCCCTTAGGTGCCGACCTGCTGTTCAGCCTCCCAGTGGTCAGTGAGATGGCGCGCAAGGGCGGCGCCACACTCGCCTGCAACGAGGACGCCGAGCGGATGTTGAGCAAGGGTGAGCTGGTCGGAGTCTGGCCAGAGGGTTTCAAGGGCATTGGGAAGCCCTACTCCGAGCGCTACCAGCTGCAACGCTTCGGTCGTGGGGGCTTCGTTGCCGCGGCAGTGCGCACGGGCGTCCCGATCGTGCCGTGCTCGGTGGTGGGTGCCGAAGAGATCTACCCCCTCGTCGGGAACATCCCCTCACTGGCCCGCCTGCTCGGCGTGCCCTACATTCCAATCACACCGTTCTTTCCGTTGTTCGGGCCACTGGGACTGCTGCCGCTGCCGTCGAAATGGCTGATCGAGTTCGGTGAGCCCATCCGCACCGACTCCTACGACGAGGGTGCCGCAGACGACCCTATGTTGGTCTTCAACGTCACTGACCAGGTCCGCGAGACGATTCAGCAGACGTTGTACACCCTTCTCATGCAGCGCCGCTCGGTCTTCCACTGACCCTGGCAGCACGGCCAGTCGTCAGGGCAGAGGGTCGGTGTCATCGACGTCGGATTCAACACTCGAGGTGGTCTCGCCGAGCTCCCGTGTCGCCTCCCGGCCGAGTTCCGACTGCTCGTCAATGATGTTGCTGGGATCGGGGTCCGCCTCTGGCACCGTCTCCTCCGTAGCAGGCGGCTGCGGCGGGGTCAACGGCTCGGGCTCGGGAAGCGCCGTGTTCGGCGGTGCCTCGGTGGCGACCCCGGTGGGCGCCGGGATGGGTGCCGGGGTGGGCGCCTGAGTGGGCGCCTGAGTGGGCGCCGGGGTGGGCTGCGGCTCACCCGTTGCCAACCTCTCCGGCCGCGGAGCCCGCGTCAGGGAGTCGTCGGATTCGCTCCGGGCCGCGACGCGGGCAGGGTCGACAGCTCCCTCGGGTACGGCGACGGGGAGGCTGTCGTCCGGCCCGCTCATCATGGCTGCCTCCAGGACCCGGTTGAACTCCACCCGAGCGAGGATGATTTCGGGTACCGCGACTGGGGGGACGGCCAGACAGCTGGCGCAGACGGTGGCAGCCTGGGCGTCGATCTCCTGAAGGGCGACAGCGGCCGTTGCCAGCTCGTCTTCGGCCTGCGCCGGGACCCTTTCAACCAGTCTCACGAGCGTCGACATCGATTCGGCGGCAAAGAAACGGACGGTCCTGACCGACTCTGCACCTTGAGTGTCCTCGAAGGAGTCGAGCAGCAGTGCGGCCCCCGCGTGAGCCTCCTCGGTGAAGTCGGACAAGGTGCCTGGCACCTGCGTCCCGCTCCCGGTCGAGTCGCTTGCGAGCAGCCCCTCGACCTCCGAAAGGCGAGCGTTCGCCTGCGCGAGGAGGTCGCTGCCCTTTCCGGCCTCGCTCGAGCTGAGCCAGACGTCGGCGCGTTCGATGCCGCGCTTGACGGGATACAGCGCCTCGCCAGGAATTGAGTTCTGTGCGGCCGCGGCCATGGTCGCCGTACCCCCGGTGAACACCACGACAGAGGCCGCGGCGACGAGGCGACGCACTCTCGGCCCCTTCCGGCGCACGGGAAGGAGCAGCTTCGCGCGCTGGCTGGACTCCGCCAGCACCGTCCGGGCTTCGGTGAGCAGACGGACGCGCAGGTCACCGGCGAACTCGGCTCGTGGCGCGACGTCGTCGTGGTTGCGGAGCGACGTGACAAGGTCGCGCAACTCGGTGAACTCGGTGAACTCGGCGTCCATCGCGCCGTCGCTGGGCGGGTCGCGCTCGATCACCGCGGCGAACTGCTCCGCGCGGCGACGGTGAGTCGACGAGGTCATCGCGGTCGTCCTGTCTCGGCGGTGCACGGGGTCACCACGTCCAACGACTGATCCGACATCGAGGTTACGCAAGCGAGGCCCACTGCTTCCGGGTTCGACCTAGGCGTCATGACATCCCCTTCGAAAAGTGCCTGGCAAGGTTGCGGACCCCGCGCAGCTGGAGCTGTTTCACCGCGCCGTCACTTCGGCCCAGGATGCTGGCGGTTTCCGCGATTGAGAGTCCCTGGAGGAAGCGCAGGATCAAGCACTCCTGTTGCTCAACGGGGAGATCGCAGAGGGCTATGAGAAGGCGCTCGTTCGTCAGCGAGGCGACGACGCTCTCTTCCGGCCCCTCCGTGGGTGAGTCGTAAACGCCCATGTCTTCGGTCGTGCTCTCGAGCCGGGTACGCCCGGACTTGTAGTGGTCGGCGATCAGGTTGCGCGCGATCGTCATCAGCCAAGCACCGAAGTCCTTGCCCTGCCAGCGGAACGAGCTGATGCTGCGCAGCGCCCGGAGAAAAGTCTCCGACAACAGGTCCTCGGCCAGGGGGACGGACCGGACTCGGTAGTAGACGAACCGGTAGACCTGCGCGTTGTAGTGGTCGTAGAGCTGACCGAAAGCCTCGCAGTCACCGGCGCGGGCGAGCTCGACGAGACCGATCAGGCGTGAGGCTTCTGCGTCGTCGGACTCCGACGAACGGGCCGCTGAGGAGTCCGCTGAGGAGGCCGAGCCGGTCTTGCCGTAGCTGATCGCCTCGGACAGGAGCCGGACGTGTCCAACACCGTCCGGACCGGCAGTTGCGGGACAGGCGAGCGCGGGAAAGGCGAGGCCGGACAGTGGCTCCAGTGCGCGCCGAACTGCCCTGCGCATGACCGCGAGGCCACACTGGAGCTCTGGATCGCCCGACGTCATGATTCCCTCTCCCCGGCCGAAGCCAGGCTCGCGCCCTCGCCAAAGGCTACGGGCAGGCCCCCGCTTCGTGAACCCGTGAACAGCTTGTGAAGCCGTTCCTCAGCTCATTCCCGCGTCATAGTGCGCGGTGCCTGTTCCGTAACGATCACCGGACCTTGCGGCGGATGGCAAGACCGGCGGCCACGCTCCCCGTGGCTGCTCCGGCAAGGCCGGCTGTGACGAGGCCGGCTCTAGCGGCCTTCCGGCCGGTCCGGTAGTCACGCACGCGCCACCCGTGGGCGCGCGCATGGTCACGCAGCCTGGAGTCGGGGTTGATGACGCAGGGATCCCCGACGAGATTGAGCATCGGGAGATCGTTGTAGGAGTCGGAGTAGGCCGAGCAGCGTCGGAGGACGAGGCCCTCCCGTGCCGCCAGCGCTCGCACCGCCTCACCCTTGGCTGCGCCATGCAGCATCTCGCCGACGAGCCTACCGGTGTAGCGACCGTTGACCTGCTCCGAGACGGTCCCCAACGCACCGGTGAGCCCGAGTCGCGTGGCGATGATCCGGGCGATCTCGATCGGCGCCGCCGTCACCAGCCATACGCGCTGCCCCTGGTCGAGATGCAGCTGGGCCAATGCCCTGGTGCCGGGCCAGATGCGGTGGGCCATCGCCTCCTCGAAGATCTCCTCGCCGAGCTCCTCGAGCTCCTCCACGCGATGGCCCCGGATGAAGTTCAGCGCGGACGCCCGTGCGTCGGCCACGTGCTCAGGATCCTCGACGCCGACGAACCGGAAGTACGTCTGCTTCCAGGCCGCCCCGAGGATCTCCCGGGTGGAGAAGAACTTGCGCCGGTGGAGGCCCCGGGCGAGATGAAAGATCGAGGCACCTTGCATCACCGTGTTGTCCACGTCGAAGAAGGCAGCGCCTGTCCGGTCCGGCGGCGTGGTCAGCGCGGTCTCGACCTCAGCCGCCGAGGCCGCGGCCTCGCCCGCGAGCACGGAACGACTGTGCAGGTTCCTCGGCCGGCTGGGCCTGTTGCCCTTTGAGCCGCTGCCTGGCGCATTCACGCTCTCACAGTAATGTCCGAACTAGCCGAAGTGGATATGCCAAACTCGGCCTGTGCCGTCGACTGAGACAGAACCCGTGCCGGACCACGGCGTCGTCGCCTCGAACGTGGCCGACCTGCTGGCCCGTGCGGCCGCGCGAAGCGCCGGGCGGACCGCGCTGGTCGAGGTCGGGAGTGGCCGGCGAGTCACCTGGGGAGACCTCGAGGACGAGGTGAGCAGAGTTGCCTCCGGCCTGTCCCGGATGGGTCTGGTCGCCGGCTACCGGGTCGTCATCTGCACCGCGAACCGGACAGAGTTCGTGATCAGCTACCTGGCCGCACTGCGCGCTCGACTCGTCGTTGTGCCGGTCAATCCGCGAGGGACGACGGGTGAGCTGGTGCGAGTGATCCTTGACTGTGGGGCGCGCCTGGTGATCTGTGACTCCACCACCAGCACGCAGGTTCGTTCGGCTGTCGGCGGGCTCGAGGACTCCGTCCATCCAGCGGACCGGGAGCTGGGTGATCGCGTGGTGGTGCCCCGCCTCGTGGTGTGTGGAGCGCACACGATCCCCGGTGAGGTTCCCTACGCCGAGCTCGCAAGAGCGGTGGCCGGACCGGTCCCTTTCCCGCAGGATCCCGAAGCGCTCGCCGTCCTGCTGTACACCAGCGGCACGTCGGGCCGGCCGCGGGCGGCGATGCTGACCCATAGGGCCTTGCTGGCGAACGTGGAGCAGGTGGCGTCGGTGCGTCCGTCGACCATCCTGCCCGACGACGTGGTGCTCGGGGTGCTGCCGCTCTTCCACGTCTACGGTCTCAACGCTGTCCTCGCCCAGGTGATCAGCCAGTCGGCATGCCTGGTCCTCGTGGACGGGTTCGATACGGAGGGCTCCCTCGACATCATCGAGGACGAGGCGGTCTCGGTGGTCCCCGTCGCGCCGGCGGTCCTTGCCTACTGGATGCAGGTAGAGGATTTGCAAAGCCGGCTCAGGGGAGCCCGACTGGTGCTCTCGGGCTCCGCCCCTCTTGCGCCGGAGCTGCTGGCAGCCTTCGTCGGCAGGTCCCAGGTCACCGTGCACCAGGGTTACGGGCTGACGGAGGCTGCGCCTGCGGTCACCTCGACCATGTGCAGCACCGTGCCGAAGGGTGGCTCCGTCGGGTCCGCCCTGCCCGGGGTCTCGGTGAGACTCGTCGATGAAGCGGGTGACCAGCCGTCAGGCGAGGACGCGGGGGAGATTTCTGTCAAAGGCGCCAACCTCTTCTCCGGCTACTGGCCCGACAGAAGCGATGGTCCCGGTCAGGACGGCTGGTGGGCGACCGGAGACGTCGGCTTCCTCGATGCGGACGGCGACCTCTTCCTGGTCGACCGTCTGAAGGAGCTGGTTATCGTCTCTGGTTTCAACGTCTACCCCAGTGAGGTGGAGGACGTGATCACCGAGCTGGATGCGGTCGCCGAGGTCGCCGTCATCGGTGCTCAGGACGAGCGCACCGGTGAGACGGTCGTCGCGCACGTGCGGCGGTCACCTAGCTCAACGCTGTCTGACGCGCAGCTCGTCGAGCTCGTTTATGAGCACTGTGCCCAGCGACTCGCTGGGTTCAAGCAACCGAGCGCCGTCAACGTCGTGGACGAGCTGCCGCACACCGTGACCGGCAAGATCGCCAGGGGCCGGCTGCGGGCCACCGCGCGGTCGCGGAAGCTGGGCCTGCTCGAATGAGGATCCAGGGTGGTGAGTACACCGAGCTCGGGGGGACTCCGCCCCGAGTGGTGATCTACTCCAAGCCCGGGTGCCACCTGTGCGAAGACGCGCGTGTGGTGGTCGAAGCGGTGTGCGCAGAGCTCGGTGAGAACTACGGCGAGATCGACATCACCGCATCAGAAGATCTGATGCGCACCTACGGTGAGGAGATTCCGGTGACCCTGGTCGACGGGAAGCAGCACGACTTCTGGCGTGTCGATGCCAACCGTCTGAGGCTAGCTCTCCGACAGGAGTAGCGCAGCAGTATGCAGGGGTGCTACCCCGGTCGTAGTGAGAGAGATCACGTGTGCTAGCCACTAGCCGGACTCAGTTTGTTCTCCCGTTCACAAACTTCTAAAGTGAGCAACGCTGCCGGTTGACGTTGCGGTCCCGATCGCCGGGTCTCCACGTCTTGGCAGCGTCGTAGGAGAATCGTGAGCCCACCACGCAACACGTCGAGCGGCGCGCCAGATCTGGGCGTCTCGACGTCGCCGAAAACCGTTGAGCGCGGCATCCCCGAGGCCACTGTGGCGCGGCTGCCGATCTACCTGCGTGCACTTGTCACCTTGACCGACCAGGGCATCGCCACCTGCTCCAGTGAGGAGCTCGCCGGGGCGGCAGGCGTGAACAGCGCCAAGCTGCGCAAGGACCTGTCCTACCTCGGCTCCTACGGCACACGGGGAGTCGGCTACGACGTGGAGTATCTCCGGTACCAGATCGCACGGGAGATCGGGGTCACCCAGGACTGGCCTGTGGTCATCGTCGGGATCGGGAACCTCGGTCGGGCTCTGGCCAACTACTCCGGCTTCAGCTCGCGTGGCTTCCGCGTCGTCGCGCTGCTCGACAGCGACCCCGCCCGCCTGGACGAAGAGCTCGGCGACATGCGGATCAGCAGCTCAGACGCCCTCGAGGACCTCGTCGGTGAGCACGACGTTGCCATCGGCGTCATCGCCACTCCGGCCGGCGCGGCACAGATGGTGTGCAACCGGCTGGTGGGCGCTGGTGTCACCAGCATCTTGAACTTCGCCCCGACCGTACTCGCCGTGCCCGAAGGGGTCGACGTACGAAAGGTGGACCTGTCCATCGAGCTACAGATCCTGGCTTACCACGAGCAGCGGAAAGCGCTTGCCTTCGGTGGCGCTGCCGCCCTGGTGGCGGCCGACTCGCCGCTAGAGGAGCCAGCATGAGCGTCCTCGTCGTCGGGGTGTCCCACAAGACCGCACCGGTGGCCGTGCTCGAACGGCTGGCGATGGATCGTGAGGCCGCCGACAAGCTGTTGCACGACGTGCTCGACTGTGAGCACGTGGTCGAGGCCACCGTCCTGGCCACGTGCAACCGGATAGAGATCTACGCAGAGGTGGCCCGCTTCCACGGCAGCGTCGAGGCAGTGTCGCGACTGCTGTGTGAGCGGGCCGAGGAGAGACCGGAGGACATCGTCCCCCACCTTCACGTGCACTACGACGACGGGGCGGTGTCGCACCTTTTCGAAGTCGTCTCGGGCCTCGACTCGATGGTGGTGGGGGAGGGCCAGATTCTCGGTCAGGTCCGTGAGGCTCTCCGGTTCGGCCAGGAGGCGGCGACCATCGGACCCATGCTCAACCCCTTGTTCCAGCAGGCGCTACGGGTCGGCAAACGCGTGCACGCGGAGACCGACATCGACCGCGCAGCGCCTTCGCTCGTCTCCGTCGCGCTCGACCGCGCGGTCGAGCATGTGGGTGCCGTGCACGGCAGCCGAGTAGTCGTGATCGGTGCCGGGTCCATGGCAGCGCTCGCCGTGTCCACGGTGTCGCGGCTCGGCGCAGCCGACATCGCGATAGCCAGCCGCACCAACTCCAGCGCTGTCCGGCTCGCTGAACAGCACGCCGGCCGGGCAGTCGCCCTCTCGGCTATTGACCGCGAGCTGGCCTCGGCAGACATCGTCATCTCCTGCACCGGTACGGCAGGGGTCGTGCTGCCGCTGTCTCAGATGGCTGCAGTGCGTGCCCATGCCACCGACCCCCTCGCGGTCATCGACCTCGCTCTGCCACATGATGTGGACCCCTCCGTCGCCGAGCTGCCCGGCATCGCCCTGATAGCCCTGGCCGGACTCGCGGAGCAGGTCAACCAAGGTGCGGGCGCGGGGTTCGCCGCTGCCGTGGGCAGAATCGTGAACCAAGAGATCAGCGCCTTCCTCGCCGCACGCAGGTCGGCAAGCGTCACCCCGACCGTCGTCGCCTTGCGCACGATGGCGACCGGGGTCGTCGACACCGAGATGCAGCGGCTGCTGGCGCGGCTTCCGGGCCTTGACCCGCAGATCCAGGCAGAGGTGGAGCTGTCGGTGCGCCGAGTCGCCGACAAGCTCCTGCACCAGCCCACGGTGCGGGTCAAAGAGCTTGCCAACGAGACCGGTGCGGTCTCCTATGCCTCTGCGCTCGCCGATCTGTTCTCCCTCGACCCCGACGCGGTCGACGCGGTGACCCGGGCGGGAGGCGTGTGATGAGCCGACCACGGAACCAGGCCCCACTTCGGGTGGGCACCAGGAGCTCACTGCTAGCGCGCATCCAGAGCCAGCTCGTCGCCGATGCGCTTCGCGCGTCCTTGAGCCGGGAGGTCGTGCTCGTCGAGGTGACCACCGACGGGGACATCTCGACCGCACCGTTGGCATCAATGGGAGGTGTCGGCGTGTTTGTCAACGCCCTGCGCGAAGCCCTCCTGCGCGGGGAGGTCGACGTCGCTGTGCACTCCTTGAAGGACATCCCGACCTATCCCCAGGACGGAGTCACCCTGGCCGCCGTACCCACCCGTGAGGACCCGCGAGATGCCCTGGTCGCGCGCGACGGTCTCACCCTCGGCGAGCTGCCGGCCGGGGCCTCGGTGGGCACCGGCTCTCCGCGTCGTGCGGCACAGCTGGCCGCTCTGGGGCTTGGGCTGCGGATCGTCGACATCCGGGGCAACGTCGATACGAGACTCCGGAAGGTGACCGAGGGGCAGGTGGACGCGGTGCTACTGGCACGGGCCGGTCTCGCTCGGATCGGCCGGCTCGACGCGATCACCGAGGCGCTCGACCCGCTGCAGATGCTCCCGGCTCCCGGTCAGGGGGCGTTGGCGGTGGAGTGCCGCAGTGACGACACGTTCCTCGTCGACCGAGTCCGCGAGGCCGTGGATCATGCACCCACTCGGATGACCGTGACCGTCGAGCGAACGGTGCTCGGCGCCCTCGAGGCCGGCTGCTCCGCACCCGTGGGTGCGCTCGCCGAAATTGCGCAAGGCGATGACGGTGACGAACTATGGGTCCGTGCGGTAGCGCTCTCCTACGACGGCGCCGTCGCTGTGCGCAGGTCTGCCACGGGGACACCTGACGACGCGGTCGGGCTGGGGCAGCGCCTGGCGGCAGAGATGATCGAGGACGGCGCGGGCACGCTCGTCGGGGAGCGTGCGTCGTGACCGCACGAGCAAGCAGACAACCACCACCAGCAAGAAGGCGACTGTGAGCAAGACCGTGACAAAGACCGGTGCCGACCAGGGCACCACCGCCCGTAGCCAGACGACCGGGAAGCCGGCGCGCGCGAAGGAGAAGTCGCAGATGTCGGTCCGGGTGAAGAAGGCGAGTTCCAAGGCCGCTACCCCGATCGGCCACGTGTGGTTCGTAGGCAGCGGGCCGGGCGACCCTGAGCTTCTCACCGTGCGCGCGGTGGACCTGCTTGGCGAGGCCGACGTGGTGGTCACCGAGGTGCCCGCCCACGCTGGCCTCGTCCGCAGTGTCCTGGGGCTGCCGGCCGCCAGGGTGAGCGTCGACGACGACGGCAAGCAGGTCGAGGAGCCCTCGGCCCACGGTCCCGAGATCGTCGACGGTGGCTTCGGTCAGGACGGGCAGCCGTTGACGCACGCGGCGCGGGCCAAGGTGGTCGTCAAGCTGGCGAAGTCTGGGCGCCGCGTCGTGCGACTGATGGCTGGTGACCCCTTCCTCTACGCCTCCGGCCCTGAGGAGGCGCAGGCATGTGTCAAGGCGTGTATCGGTTTCGAGATCGTGCCAGGAGTCTCCTCTGTCACCGCCGTACCCGCCTATGCAGGTATCCCGCTGACAACCAAGAACAGCCGTGAGGTCGCAGTCGTGACCTGTGCGGACGCGAAGATCGACTGGACTCAGTACGCCGACGGCCGCACGCTCGTGTTGCTCTCAGCGGTCGGCTCGATCGCCGAGATCTCCAAGGCGCTCGTCGACGCGGGACGTCCCGCCGCCACCCCGGTATCGATGACCCGTGTGGGGACGACGACCGAGCAGGCGACTGTCGTCTCCACGCTCGACCGGATCGCCGCCGATGCGCGCTCAGCCGGGATGACACCCCCCGCGGTGACCGTCGTGGGCGACGTGGTGGACCTTCGCGGCGCCCTGTCCTGGTTCGAGACGAAGCCGCTGTTCGGGTGGCGTGTGCTGGTGCCGCGCACCAAGGAGCAGGCCGGCTCACTGTCCGCACGACTGCGCAGCTACGGCTCGATCCCCGAGGAGGTGCCCACCATCTCGGTGGAACCACCCCGCAACCCGCAGCAGATGGACAAGGCGATCCGGGGGCTCGTCGAGGGCAGATACGAGTGGGTCGCATTCACCTCGGTGAACGCCGTGAAGGCGGTGCGCGAGAAGTTCGAGGACTACGGCTTGGACGCGCGTGCCTTCTCCGGTCTGAAGATTGCGGCAGTCGGTGACAAGACCGCGGCGGCCATCTCGGACTGGGGCCTGCGCCCGGACCTGGTTCCTGACGGCGAGCAGTCGGCCCGCGGACTGCTCGAGGACTGGCCGCCGTACGACGATGTGCTCGACCCCATCAACCGGGTCTTCCTCCCTCGTGCCGACATCGCCACCGAAACCCTCGTCGCCGGTCTGCTGGACCTCGGCTGGGAGGTCGATGACGTGACCGCCTACCGCACCGTTCGTGCAACGCCCCCACCGGCGCCGACCCGGGAGGCGATCAAGACCGGCAAGTTCGACGCAGTCGTGTTCACCTCGTCCTCGACGGTGCGGAACCTGGTGGGCATCGCGGGGAAGCCGCATCCCTCCACGGTGATCGCAGTGATCGGCCCGGCCACCGCCAAGACGGCTGAGGAGCATGGCCTGCGGGTCGACGTCCTCGCCCCCAACCCGTCGGTGGAGGTGCTCGCCGATGCGCTCGCGGACTTCGGCTCGGCTCGACGTGCCGCGCTGGTCGAAGAAGGGCAGCCGGTGACCAAGCCGTCCGACCGGCGCCCCTCGGCTCGGCGCAGGGCCACCTGAAGGTGGGCTATCCGGTGACCCGACCGCGTCGGCTCCGACGTACGCCGGCGCTTCGTCGGCTGGTCGCTGAGACCTCGCTGGAGGCACGCCAGCTCGTGTTACCGGTCTTCGTGCGCGAGGGTTCCTCGGAGCCGATTCCGATCTCGAGCATGCCGGGGGTCGTCCAGCACTCCCGGGACTCCTTGCGTCGCACGGCGACCGAGGCCGCGAACCTCGGTCTCGGCGGGCTGATGCTGTTCGGTGTCCCGTCGGAGAAGGACGCGCTTGGAAGCGGGGCCCTCGACCCTGATGGCGTTTTGAACGTCGCGATCGCCGATGTGGTCGCCGAGACCGGCGACACGGTGACCGTGATGTCCGACCTGTGCCTCGACGAGTTCACCGACCACGGGCACTGCGGTGTCCTGAGCGAGACCGGCGTGGTCGACAACGACGCCACCTTGGAGATATACGCCGAGATGGCGGTGGCTCAGGCCGCCGCCGGAGTGCACGTCGTGGGGCCGAGCGGGATGATGGACGGGCAGGTCGGAGCCATCAGGGCCGCTCTCGACGGGGCAGGCCGTGCCGAAGTGGCGATACTGGCTTACTCCGCGAAGTACGCCTCGGCCTTCTACGGCCCCTTCCGTGAAGCCGTCGACTCCTCGTTGACCGGTGACCGGCGGACGTACCAGCAGGACCCCGGCAACGCCGTCGAGGGCGTGCGTGAGGCTCTGCTCGACCTCGCGGAGGGTGCCGACATGGTGATGGTGAAGCCGGCGCTGGCCTATCTCGACGTGCTCCGTGCGGTACGCGACTCGGTGAGCGTGCCGGTTGCGGCGTACAACGTCTCGGGGGAGTACGCCATGGTCGAGGCAGCCGCCGCCCAGGGGTGGATCAACCGTGAGGCTGCGATCATGGAGTCTCTGATCTCGATTCGTCGGGCGGGAGCAGACATCGTGCTCACCTACTGGGCAGCGGAAGCAGCTCGCCTCCTTCGCTGACGCGGGCGTTCGACGCGGGAACGGCCACCTGCATCCGCTGTCCAGACCTCGTGCTGCTCGGCCATGAGCACCTTCAGAATTCCTTTCTCTGGTTCACCGGGTTCGTCTATCGGGCGCGACTCAGGGACAATGAGACGGTGAACCCAGCAGTCTCGGCACCTCCCGTGATCACCGGGTCGGAGGCCCTCTTCGCCCGAGCCAGAGCGGTGACGCCTGGCGGCGTGAACTCCCCGGTGCGGGCCTTCAACGCAGTCGGCGGTACGCCGCGCTTCATCGAGAGTGCGCACGGTCCCTACCTGTGCGACGTCGACGGCAACGAGTACGTCGACCTTGTCTGCAGCTGGGGACCCATGCTGCTCGGACATGCACATCCCGACGTGCTCGCGGCGGTGGCCGGGGCGGTCACACGAGGTACATCGTACGGCGCGCCCACCCGGCCCGAGGTCGAGCTTGCGGAGGAGATCGTCGCCCGCACCCCGGTGGACACGGTGCGCCTGGTCTGCTCAGGCACCGAGGCCACGATGTCAGCGATCCGCCTTGCCCGCGGCTTCACCGGACGCGAGGTCGTGGTGAAGTTCGCGGGCTGCTACCACGGGCATGTGGACTCACTGCTCGCCTCGGCGGGGTCCGGTGTGGCAACCTTCGCGGTTCCCGGTACCCCGGGTGTACCGGCAGCTTCGACGGCGGCAACCCTGGTGCTGCCCTACAACGACACCGCGGCGGTCGAAGCCGTTTTCGCCGAGCACGGCAACGAGATCGCCGCTCTGATCACCGAGGCATCCCCGGGAAACATGGGCGTCGTCCCGCCCGCACCGGGCTTCAACAGGTTTCTCTCCGGCATCTGTGCCCGTCACGGTGCCCTCTTCATCAGTGACGAGGTGATGACCGGCTTCCGCGTGACCAGCTTCGGCCAGTACGGCCTCGACGGCGCCCTCGAGGGATGGCGACCGGACCTGCTGACTTTCGGGAAGGTGATGGGCGGAGGCTTTCCCACGGCGGCCTTCGGCGGGCGCGCGGACGTCATGTCGATGCTGTCACCGCAGGGGCCCGTCTACCAGGCGGGGACGCTGGCGGGGAACCCGATCGCCACTACCGCGGGACTCACCACCCTTCGCCTGGCGACGAAGGACGTCTACGCCCACATCGACAAGGTGTCGCTGGTGATCCAGGGGGCCGTGGGAGCGGCGCTGGACGAGGTCGGCGTGCCGCATGTCGTCGCGGCCAACGGGAACATGTTCAGCGTGTTCTTCGTGGACGAGGGTGTGCACAGCGTGCCGAACTTCGAGCTCGCCGCAGGGCAGCGCCTCGACCGGTTCAGGGCGTTCTTCCACGCGATGCTCGACCAGGGTGTCTACCTGCCGCCGAGCGCGTTCGAGGCATGGTTCCTTTCCTCGACGCACGACGACCAGGCGGTCGACAGGGTCGTGTCCGCGCTTCCAGCGGCCGCTCGCGCAGCTGCCGCCGTCAGCACTTCGGATGGAGGAAACCGATGAGGACCGTCGTCCACCTGCTCCGCCACGGCGAGGTGCACAACCCGTCGGGGGTGCTCTACGGACGCAGGCAGGGCTATCACCTTTCCGTGCTCGGCCAGACGATGGCTCAGCGGGTCGCCGACACGGTCGGTAGCCGTGACATCACTCAGGTCATCGCCTCGCCGCTCGAGCGCGCCCAGCAGACGGCCACGCCGTTGGCGCAGGCTCGTGGGCTGGACACCACCACCGACGAGCGGGTGATCGAGTCCACCAACGTGTTCGAGGGTCAGACTTTCGGCGTCGGTGACGGGGTGCTGCGTCGGCCCGACGCCTGGCGGCACCTCTGGAACCCGTTTCGGCCTTCGTGGGGTGAGCCCTACAAGCAGGTCGCCGCACGGATGATGGCCGGGGTGTACGACGCCCGCGACGCTGCCGCAGGACACGAAGCGGTGGTCGTCTCCCACCAGCTCCCAATCTGGGTCACCCGGCTGCACGTCGAACGCCGCGCGTTCGTGCACGACCCTCGGCGCCGCCAGTGCACGTTGTGCAGCCTGACCTCGCTCACGTTCGAGGACGACGTACTCACCACTCTCAGCTACTCCGAGCCGGCAGCCGACCTGATCCCCATCCACGACCGGGCCGCACCGTTCTCGGCCGGGGGCGCCTCTCCAGAGGACAAGCCTACGGCAGGGGGGTGAGCATGTCGGCTCGTACACGGACGGCCGCTCTGGGGGTCGCCGCGATACTCCTCGGTCCGGGACTTTCCGCCTGCCAGAGCGAAGTGGGCAGCTCGGGGGACACCGGCTACGTCTCGGGCAGAGGTGTGATCACCAGGCTCCCGGTGGCCGAGCGAGAGATGCCCGGGGAGGTTTCCGGCGAGACGATCGAGGGGCGGCCCATCTCGTTGGCTGACTACGTCGGCAAGACGGTCGTGGTCAACGTGTGGGGTTCCTGGTGCCCTCCGTGCCGGGCAGAGACTCCCGAGCTCGTCGCTGCGGCCGGGGCGCTCGCCGATCAGGACGTCGCCTTCCTCGGGATCAACTCCCGGGACCTCAACCAGGCGGCCGCGCGTGCCTTCGTGCGCCGCTTCGAGGTGCCGTATCCCAGCATCTACGACCAGCAGGGGGAAACCCTGCTCGCCTTCCGCGGAACCCTGACTCCGAACTCGATTCCGAGCACGGTGATCATCGACGACCAGGGCAGAGTCTCCGCGAGCGTGCTCGGGCAGGTCTCGGAGAGCACGTTGGTGGGTCTGGTCGAGGACGTCCAGAACGACTCGCCGGGACACGACGGGTGAGCATCGGTGACTGGTTCTCCGAGACGGCCTTCTCCGGCTCGTTGGTGCTCGCGATCCCGGTGGCGATCGTGGCCGGCCTCGTCTCCTTCTTCTCACCCTGCGTGGTGCCGCTGCTCCCCGGATACCTCTCCTACGCGACCGGGCTCTCGGGGGCCGACCTCGAGTCCGCACGCCGGGGGCGGCTGTTGCTGGGGAGCTCCCTTTTCGTCCTGGGCTTCTCGCTGGTCTTCGTCGCCCTGGGAACCGCCTCGGGTGCACTGGGTGACTGGCTGTTCACCTCCAGACGGGAGATCAGTGTCGTCCTCGGGTCGCTCACCGTCCTGCTCGGCATCGCGTTTCTCGGTCACGTCCCATTCCTGCAGCGCGACGTGCGGGTGCACAAGGTGCCGGCCGTCGGGTTGGCCGCCGCTCCAATGCTGGGGGTGCTGTTCGGGCTCGGATGGACCCCGTGCCTGGGGCCGACCCTGTCCGCCGTACAGGCGCTGGCGGTCACCGAGGCCACGGCAGGGCGAGGCGCGCTGCTGAGCTTCGCCTACTGCATCGGGCTCGGCGCGCCGTTCGTCATCAGCGCCCTGGCTTTCCGTCGGACGCTCGGGGCCCTGGGGTGGGTACGGCGGCACCAGGTGTGGGTCACCCGCATCGGCGGGATCATGATGATCGTCGTGGGAGTGTTGCTCGTCACCGGGATCTGGGACACCTGGGTGCTCTATCTCCGTGGCTGGATCGGCTCCGTCGAGTTGGGGGTGTGAGGTGACGACGGGAAGCACCACGGACCAGACTCCAGTCGCCTTCGTCGACTCAACGGGAGGGGCCACTGCCACCACGCCGCCGACACCACCCTCGTCGCCGCCGGCGCTGACACCGGTCGAGCTGTCCCGATGGGCATGGCGCCAGCTCACCTCGATGCGTACGGCGCTGATCCTGCTGTTCCTGCTGGCGCTCGCTGCCATCCCGGGCTCGATCGTCCCGCAGCGCGCGGTCGACGCGATCGCGGCCGGCCAATGGCGGGACGCGCATCCGTCGCTCACACCGATCTACGACCGCCTCGGTCTCTTCTCGGTCTACAGCTCGGTCTGGTTCAGCGCGATCTACATCTTGTTGATGATCTCGTTGGTCGGCTGCATCATCCCGCGTTCGAGGATCTACTGGCGCGGCATGCGGTCGCGGCCACCCAGAGCGCCCCGCAACCTCTCCCGCCTTCCCCAGTCGCGCTCGTTCGAGACCGATGTGGCTCCCTCCGACGCGCTCGAGCACGCGCGGGTGGCACTGCGCAGGAAGAGATACCGGGTCGACGTCGTTCGCGGTCCGGTCGGCGGAGACACCGGCTCGGCGGTTGACGTCACGGGCTCGGTCGCCGGCGAACGCGGCTACCTGCGTGAGGCCGGCAACCTGCTCTTCCACGTATCGCTGCTGCTTGTGCTCGTCGGGTTCGCGGCGGGAAACCTGTTCGGCTACAAAGGTGGCGCGATCGTGGTGTCGGGCCAGGGCTTCTCGAACTCCTTGAGCCAGTACGACGACTTCGTGCCGGGCTCATTTTTCGATCCCGGCGACCTGTCGCCCTTCAACCTGAGCATCGACGACTTCGCGGTGAAGTTCCTCGAGTCCGGCGCGCAGGCCGGGATGCCAGTCGACTTCGCGGCGGACGTGACCTACCAGGAGGCCCCGGGACAACCCGAGCGCCAACACGACCTCGCGGTGAACCATCCGCTGTCGGTCGAGGGCGGGAACGTGTTCCTGGTGGGCCACGGTTACGCGCCGCGCGTGACCGTGCGTGACGGCGAAGGCAACGTCGCCTACCAGGGGCCGGTTATCTTCCTTCCGCAGGACTCGACGTTTGCGTCGTTCGGCGTGATCAAGGTCCCCGATGCGATCCCAGAGCAGCTTGGCTTCGAGGGAGTGTTCCTGCCGACCTACGGCTTCTCGATGGACACCGGACCCTTCTCGCAGTTCCCTGATGCCCGTGACCCGGTGCTTTCGATGCTGCCCTACCGCGGGAACCTCGGCCTCGACACGGGAGAGCCCCAGTCGGTGTACGAGCTGGACAAGGACAGGCTCAAGGTCTTCAAGGGCCCCGAGGGCAAGGACTTCCGGCTCGATATCGCACTGGGTCAGACAAAGCAGCTGCCCGACAGCGCGGGCACGATCACGTTCGACGGGCTGGACCGCTGGGTGAAGCTGCAGATCAGTGACACTCCCGGGAAGTCTCTGGCGCTGAGCGGGGTGGTGCTGGCCCTCCTCGGGCTGCTCGGCTCCTTGTTCATCCGGCCTCGGCGTGCCTGGGTACGGGTCGGTTCCCGGGGCGGGCGTACGTTGGTCGAGGTGGGTGGCCTCGACCGGAGCGCAGGTGGCGACCTCGCCCAGGAGATCGACCAGCTCGAGGATCAGCTGAGACGATCCTGCGATGTGGAAGAGGAGGCACTGTGACAGCCGCGGACTTTGCCGGCATCAGCAACAGCGCGATTGCCTTCGCCTCGGTGGTCTACGTGCTGGCATTTCTCGCCCACCTCGTGGAGTGGGTGCTGGGACGCGGTGTCCCCGTCGAACCCGTCGTTTCCCCCGCTGGGCGGGGCAGCACGACATCTGCGTGCGCTCAGGTGGGTGGCACGGAGAGGACGGCCGTAGCACCCACCTCGCTTGTTCCTCGCTCGGCCCGCCAGGACCGGCCAGCAACGGCCGTCCTCCAGGTCCCGCCCGCGTCCGGCGGCTCGAACAGCGCGGGCTACGCCGGAGGCGGCGACGCTGCAGTTCGCGTCGAGAAGTACGGCCGGATCGGTGTTGCGCTGACGGTGGTGGCCGGGTTGCTCCATCTCGTCGCTCTCGTGACCCGCGGGCTCGGAGCCGACCCAGTGCGAGTGCCGTGGGGAAACATGTACGAGTTCTCGCTGGCCGGCGCTCTGGGTGTGACGCTCTTCTATCTGGCCCTGCTTCGCAAGCACCACCTGCGCTGGCTCGGTCCTGTGGTCACCGGCTTCAACGTCGTCATTCTCATGCTGGCGGTTCTGATCCTCTACGTGCCGGCCGGTCCCCTCGTGCCGGCGCTCGACTCCTACTGGCTCGTGATCCATGTGATCGCTGCGATCACTGCCACCGGCGCCTTCACCGTCGGCGGGATGGCATCGGTGCTGTTCCTGATACGGGCGCGCGCGGAGTCACGTGGACAGGTCGCCGGCGCCGGGTACATTTCCCGCCTCCCGCCCTCGACCGTGCTAGATCGTGTCGCTTACCGGATGCATGCCTTCGGATTCCCAATCTGGACATTCGCCGCGCTCATCGCGGGACCGATCTGGGCCGAGTACGCGTGGGGCCGCTACTGGGGCTGGGATCCGAAAGAGGTGTGGGCCTTCATCACCTGGGTGGTCTACGCCGCCTACCTGCACGCCCGGGCCACCGCCGGTTGGCGAGGAAAGGCGACCGCGATCATCGCCCTGGTCGGGCTCGCCACACTGTTGTTCAACTTCGTGGGGATCAACTTCTTCTTCGGCAACACCAGTCAGCACTCGTACGCCGGTTGAGGTGCGCACGGCTGATGTCCGTGCAGCGGGCCTGTCGTCGCTCACTCGGGCTTGGGCTGATCCTGTCCTGACTTGCCCTCATCCTCGAGCGGCTTCTTGCCCTTCTCCTCGCGCGCTGCCCGCCGACGGCGCTGCTCGAGCTGGCGGAGGAACTCCTCGTCGTCGTCGGGGCCGAGTGTTCGCCTGGGTGGAGTCCCCCGACGGACGTCGTTCTTGGACGCCTTGCGCCTGCCACGGCGCTCGAAGAACCAGAAGAGGCCGTAGACGAGGACCGCGAAGAGAGCGACAACGAGCAGAATCTTTCCCACGTGCCAAGATTAGGCACACACTCAAGCCGGTTCCCGCACTTCGCCGCAGAAGCCTCGGTCGTTGCAGCCTAGGCTGGTCGGCGTGAGGGATTTTGTCGTCTACACCCTGGCCAGAATCGCCCTGTTCGTGGCGGCCTACGCGGTGACCGTCGGCGTCTACGCGCTGGTCACCGACGACAGCGCCGTACCCGTGCTCTGGCCGTTGCTGGTGGCCATCGTCGTCTCCTCGATCGCGTCGGTGTACCTGCTGCGAGGGTTGCGCGAACGGTTCGTGGACGTGGTGCAGCGACGCGCCGCGGCCGCCTCACAACGCTTTGAAGCGTCGCGTGCGAAGGAGGACGATCCGCAAGGACGATCCCGCAGGGGAAACCGCGGACGGGAAGGGGCTTGACCATGGAGTTCGGTGAAGACGGCTGTTGCCGGATCGCGTCGCGGACCGACCCCGATGCCCGCGCGTGGGTCAACGAGGCGGTGCGAAAGGTGGAGGCGGACAACAACCGGTCCGCCGACACCCATCTGCACGTCTTCCCGCTTCCATCCTCATGGGAGGTCGATCTGTACCTCAAGGACGAGTCGGTGCACCCGACCGGTTCGCTCAAGCACCGTCTGGCCCGTTCCCTGTTCCTCTACGCCTTGTGCAACGGGTGGGTGGTGGAGGGAACCACGGTCATTGAGGCGTCCTCGGGGTCAACGGCGATCTCCGAGGCCTACTTCGCCCGATTGCTCGGTCTTCGGTTTATCGCCGTGATGCCGGCGAGCACGTCGACGGAGAAGATTGAGCTCATCGAGCTCTACGGCGGTCGCTGCCACCTCGTGGAGAGCGCTTCGGCTATCTACGCGGAGGCGCGCCGGCTCGCCGTCGAGACCGGTGGCCACTACCTGGACCAGTTCACCTACGCCGAGCGCGCTACCGACTGGCGCGGCAACAACAACATCGCTGAGTCCATCTACGAGCAGCTCTCTCTCGAACGGCACCCCGTCCCCGAGTGGGTCGTGGTTGGCGCAGGGACCGGAGGTACGTCGGCAACGCTGGGGCGTTTCATCCGGTACCGGCGTTACGACACCCGGCTGTGCGTCGTAGACCCGGAGAACTCCGCGTTCTTCGAAGCTTGGGCTTCAGCAGGGCCGTCGCACACCACTGGAAAGAGCTCGCGGATCGAGGGCATCGGCCGTCCTCGGGTGGAGCCGTCGTTCGTTCCGACCATCATCGACTTGATGATCAGCGTCCCTGACGCCGCCTCCATCGCAGCGGCCCGATGGTGCAGCGAGGTGACGGGGCGACTCGTAGGCGGGTCGACCGGGACTGCTCTGTGGGCGGCGTTGAAGCTCGTCGCACAGATGCACGCCGCGAAAGAACGCGGAAGCGTGGTGACTCTGCTGTGCGACGGCGGAGAGAGATACACCCACACGTACTACGACGATTCCTGGCTGCAAGCACAAAGCATTGACATCGCGCCGTACCTCTCCACCCTGGAGGAGTTCGCGGAATCCGGTGAGTGGCGCGAGCCGGGCACGCGGTTCTGAACGTCCTCGGACTCCGCAATTCCGTGCCCCCGCGTCAGGCGCAGTGAGCCCGGGCGTATTCGAGGATGTCCTCGGTGGGGGTGACGTCCACCGTGATGTCGACCATGACGCCGATGCCGGCTGGCTCGTCGGCGACTTCGATGCCTGCGCGTGGCCGGGCGCTGGGTGAGTTGCGCATGGCGGCGTCCCAAAGGGCACTGGCAGTCGCGGACTTTCCCAGTGAATGAGTGCCAGTGTGGTCGACGAGATAGAGCCAGCCGTGCGGTGAGCGCCACAGGTAGACCCCGGGTTCGGGTTGTTTCAGCCGCCACCTGCCGTGCGTCTTGAGGCGGTGCGAGGAACGGGTCAACGGCCCCAGGTTCCCCATGTGGGTCTGGCCCGGTGGTCTGCCTTCGTCGGGTGGCACGTAGGCGGTGGTGTGGTCTTTGTCCTGTGGCGGCCGGTGTTCGTGCCGTGGGGGAAGACATCGCGCGGGTTACGCAGGTGCAGCGCCTCGCTCATCGACTCCGGTGTCTCGTAGCCGTCGACCGGTTTCTGGTTGGCCACGTCGATGACCGGCTTGATGGTGACATTGGTGTGGAGCAGGAACTCGCGGACCTGGGTGACCGTGATCGGTCCGACCCCTTCGAACCGGGCGACCCCACTCTGGCCGCGGGCGAACGAGTCCTCGGACAGGTGGACATACAAGGTGGCCGGTGGGAGCAGCTTCCTGTGATCCACTCGCATCGGTCTCACGAACGCGGTCGGATCACCGGCCACCGTCCCCGCACCGTCACAGGCTGGGCACGGATACTGCTCAGGCTGGGGGTCATCGGCGTCGTTCTGGCACGGATGCACATCGCGCTCAATGACCGGCATCTCGTCGTCGTCGGCGTGGCTGTCGCTGGGTCCACCGTGGTCGGGAACCGCGGCATAGGCCTGGAGCAGCGCGAGTGCACGGGCGGGGTTGGCCAAGATGCCGATCGCCTTGGACCGGCGGACATCGACCGGGTCGGTGTCGCCGTGTGACAGGGCGAGGATCTGCGCGAGCCGGTCAACCATAGCGAGAAAGAAGATGACATCTCCGGCCGCACCCTTGGCGATGATCGTCTTCGGGCCGTACTCGTTGCACGCCCCCTGTGCGCACGAACCGTTCCATCGCCGCCGCCACCCGACGCGCTTCGGCGGCGTCGGGGTCGGCCTCGATGATCTTGGCCTCCACCAGGTTCACGAAGGTTCCCCACGCGAGATCGGCGAGCCGGTCGCTGGTCACCGCGTCCACCCACCGTGCCTGCTCCAGGGACAGGCCCGCAACGTGAGCCAGTCTCGCGACCTCACGACCCTGCCACACCCGCGCCTGACCGGCGAAGATCGCCGCCCACATCATCGGATGCCGATGCCGCAGGTCGAGCGCGTCACGCAGATAGTTGTCCGCCCAGATGTAGCCGCGCTCTTGAAGCGCGCCGAACTCCGCGGTGCAGAACTCCGCCACCCGTGGCGTCCCCGCACCACCAAGCCGACGCGCCCTCTCCATCCCCGGTAACGCCTTGCCGCCCGCGTCGACAGCATCCCCGTTGTGCAGATCAGCCCAATGCACCGCCAAGCCCAGCATCCGGGCTTCAGCGGTCAACAACTCACGATGCGCCGCGGCCACCGCGTCACACGCGGCGTCCCCATCCAAGTCATCGATCCGGCCGGTCTCCAGCATGACACCAACGCTAGAGCGCCTCACCGACAGTTCTCAGGTCAGAACTGAGGCGAAGGAAGCAGGACGTGCCGTGTGCCACGTCCTCGCCTCGCTGGTCGTCTCGGCTGGCCGCGGGCCCGAAGCATGAATGACGCGTCCGGAGGGTACTCGTGGCCCCGCCAGCCACATGGGACAAGGAGACGAGATGCGGCTTCCCTCCCCACGCGGACCCCTGAGCGCCCTTCTCGCCAAGGCGATGCGAGGCGAGGTCGCAGCCGATGACAGCGCGCTCGTGGCGGTTGCCGAGCATGCGTCGGAAGGCCGGTCCGGCGGCGACCAGCTGCTCGACCTGGTCGTGGACGACGACTTCCAGGTGTCGCTGTGGATGCTCTACGAGCTGCACTACCTCGGTTTCGAGGACGTCGCCGCCGAGCAGGAGTGGGAGCCCGGACTGCTTGGTGTCCGCCGGATGCTCGAGGGTCCCTTCGAGCAGGTGCTCCGCCTGCGGACCGATGGATACGTCGACGGCGCGGTCGGCTCGGGCGGTGACGTCGCGACCCGGATGTTCGAGCTGACGGAGACGTTCGAGGGACCGTCGGTGCCGCGGTTCCTCCAGCGCGGGGCCACTCGCGCCCAGTTCACCGAGTTCCTGGTCCACCGCAGCGTCTACCACCTCAGGGAGTCCGACCCGTCGTCGTGGGCGATCCCACGCTTGTCGGGCAGGCCAAAGGCGGCGCTCGTCGAGCTGCTCTACGACGAGTACGGCGCCGGCCGACCGGATCGCCTGCACGCCACCATGTTCGCGGACGGTCTCCAGGCGTGCGGACTGGATCGGAGCTACGGTGCGTACGTCGACCAGGTCCCGGCGTACACCCTCGCGGTGAACAACGCGATGAGCCTGTTCGGTCTGCACCGACGCTGGCGAGCGGCCGGCATGGGGCATCTCGGTGCGTTCGAGGCGTCCAGCTCGCTGCCGTGCCGCAGACTCGTCGGAGGTACCCGTCGGCTAGGGATGCCCATGGAGGTTACTGAGTATTTCGACGAGCACGTCGAGGCGGACGCCGTGCACGAGCAGCTGGCTCTACGCAACATCTGCGGTGAGCTCGTCCGGCAGGACCCGTCACTGGAGCGGGATGTGTTCTTCGGCGCAGCTGTCTGCCTGGACCTGGATGCGGTCGCCGGGCGGGCGATGCTCGACGCCTGGCAGTCGGATAGGACCTCGTTGCGGGCGAGCGAGCTCGATCCCGGAGCGGTGGCGTGAAGGCCGCACCAGAGCTGGTGGCAGCCGAGCCCAAGGACATCGTGGTCACCGCCTGCCCGGACGGTCCGCTGCTGGTTCGTGGAGCGGAGCTCGTGCGGGACGCCGAAGGCCGTTCCCACCGTGTCACCCGCCCGGTCGTGGCCGTGTGCACCTGTGGAAAGTCGGCGCGGATGCCGTGGTGCGACGACACGCACAAGGTGCTCGGGAAGAAGGCGTGACGGCACCTCCTCATGGCACGAGCACCGGCTCAGGTCAGAGGAGCAGGCCGAGGAAGATGCCATTCGCGTAGAGCAGCGCAGCCATCCCGGTCCGCTGCAGGACAGGGACGAGGCCGGCACCCGTCGTACCGGAGAGCACCAGCCGCACAGCGGGGAGGGCGGTTGCCGCATAGATCAGGCCGAGGAGCGCCCAACGTGTGGTGGTGAACGCCAAGGCGACCAGGGCGATCGCGGCAGCGGCCACGAGAAAGGCGAACAGTGCCCGTGTACGTTCCTCGCCGAGCACGACCGCAAGTGTCCTCTTGCCTGCGGCTCGGTCGGTTGGGATGTCGCGCAGATTGTTGGCGACGAGGATGGCGCAGGCCAGCGCCCCGACCCCGACCGCGGCGCAGGCAGAGGGAAGCAGTTCCCGGCCAGTGATCGACTCGGTCTGGACGTAGGTGGTGCCCATCACCGCGACCAGGCCGAAGAAGACGAACACCATCACCTCGCCCAGGGCGTGGTATCCGTAGGGGTTCTTCCCGCCGGTGTAGAACCACGCGGCGAGTATGCAGACCAGACCGAGGGCAACCAGCCACCAGCTGGTGGCCAGCGCGAGAACCAGGCCCACCACGGCGGCGACCCCGAAGCAGCCGAACGCAGCCAGTCTCACAGCGCCCGCCGTGGCCATGCGCGAACCCACCAGTCGCAGAGGACCAGTCCGGTTCTCGTCGGTGCCACGGATGCCGTCGGAGTAGTCGTTGGCGTAGTTCACGCCGACCTGAAGGGCCAGCGAGACGACCAACGCCAGTAAGGCCTTCCACCACACGGCGCTGTCGAGGCTCGCCGCGACACCGGTCCCGGCGAGGACGGGGGCGACTGCCGCGGGTAGCGTGCGTGGGCGCGCGCCTTCGAGCCACTGCGCAGGGGTTGCCATCGCCGAACAGTGTGTCAGTCCCCTCATGTCCCGGTCAGGCACGGTTTCTTGGGCCGTTCCCAAGGAGCTGGTTTGTTGGGCCGACACCTCGGGCCTAGCGTTGTCGTCCGTGAGCCGCCCTTCGCCCCTGCCCGGTGCTTCGCGCGAGGCCTGGGCGCAGCTGCGGAACTGGCAGGACACCGCGGGAGAGCCGGGTCAGCTGGTCATCGAGACATCCGGGTCCACAGGTGAACGCAAGCGGGTGCTGCTCTCCCGGCGCGCGATGCGCGCCTCAGCCGCTGCCACGGCTCGCCGCCTCGGCGGGCCGGGTCAGTGGCTCCTGGCGTTGCCCTCGTCGTACGTCGCGGGAGCCCAGGTGCTCTTCCGCTCCGCCCTCGCGGGAGCCGAGCCCGTCTTCCTCGCCGAGCATGACGACCTGTCAGCGGCGGTTGCTGCCACGAAGGGGCAGCGGCGCTACACGTCTCTGGTGCCGACGCAGCTCACCCGGATGCTGTCCAACGAGCGCGACGTCGCGGCTCTCCGTTCTTTCGACACCATCCTGCTCGGCGGTGCCGCGACGGGCTCCCGGCTGCTGGACGCCGCAGAACGCAGCGGCCTTCGAGTCGTTGCGACGTACGGCATGAGCGAGACCTGCGGGGGTTGTGTCTACGACGGCGTGGCGCTCGACGGTGTCGCGGTGGCCGTCTCCGACACGGGAAGGGTCCGTATCAGCGGGCCTGTGCTCTTCGACGGGTACGACGGGCGCCCGGATCTCACCTCCCAGGTGCTCAAGGACGGCTGGTTCCTGACCTCGGATTTCGGTCGGCTCGACGACGACGGGAGGTTGCAGGTGCTCGGCAGGATGGACGACGTGGTCATCTCCGGAGGCGTCAAGGTGCCGACTGCGGCAGTGGCCGCGCGGACCCTCGAGCACCCTCACGTGCTGGATGTCGCAGTCGTCGGCGTCCCCGACCGGGAGTGGGGACAGGCAGTGGTCGCGGTGGTCGTCACCTCCGCCGACGTCGCGCTTGGGGAGATCCGTGACCTTGTGGGGGAAAGCCACCCACGCGCTTGGGCGCCACGGCGGCTCGTGGCTGCGAACGAGATTCCCCTGCTCGTCAACGGCAAGGTCGACCGTCGCGGTGTGGAACGGCTGGCTGCTGGGGAGCCGTCGCCGGAACGGTGCGCGGCTCAGCCCGAAACGGGCGGGGGTCACTCCGAACTGGGCGCGGCTCAATGGGGAGCGAGGCGCGGGTGAACACTGAACCAGGCACGGCTCAACGGGGGGAGTGGCATGTCTTCTCGATCCCGATGACGACCGGGTTCCGCGCCATCACGGTGCGTGAGGGGATGCTGCTGAAGGGTCCGGCAGGGTGGGGAGAGTTCAGCCCCTTCCTCGAGTACGACGCCCGGGAGGCCGCCCCGTGGCTGAGCTGCGCCGTCGAGGCCGCCGTGCAGGGGTGGCCGGAGCCGGTCCGCGCGAGCATCCCGGTCAACGTCACCGTCCCCGCCGTGGCTCCCGAACACGCTCATCGGATCGCACGTGCGGGACGGGGATGTCGCACGGCCAAGGTCAAGGTCGCCGAGCCGGGCCAGAGCACTTCGCAGGACGAGGCTCGTCTGGAAGCGGTGCGCGACGCTCTCGGCGCAACGGGGAGCATCCGGATCGATGCGAACGGCGGCTGGCCGCTCGAGGCCGCGGTCACTGCGATCAGGGTGCTCGACCGTGCCGCCGGGGGTCTGGAGTACGTCGAGCAGCCGTGCGCCACCGTCGAGGAGCTCGCCGCCGTCCGACGCAAGGTGAACGTGCCGATCGCCGCCGACGAGTCGATCCGGCTCGCCGGGGACCCCTACCGGGTCAGGGAGCTCGAGGCCGCCGATGTCGCGGTGCTCAAGGTCCAGCCACTCGGCGGGGTCAGGGCCAGCCTCCGCATCGCCGAGGGCCTCGGTCTGCCGGTGGTCGTCTCCTCGGCCCTGGAAACCTCGGTCGGGATCGCCGCCGGGGTCGCGCTGGCGGCTGCCCTTCCCGAGCTGCCCTACGCGTGCGGCCTCGCGACGGTCGCACTGCTCACCGACGACGTCGTGCACGGCCCCTTTGTCCCGGTGGACGGGGCGCTGACCGTCGTACGCCCCGAGGTCGACCCCGCAGCCCTCGCGCGGGTGAGGCCGGACGAGGAAAGGGTCGAGCACTGGTCGGGTCGGCTGGTCCGGACCGAGGCTCTCGGGCAGGATCAGGGAGCGTGACGCACGACCGGGCGACCCAGCCGATCTGCAACCCGTCGACCGCCATGGCCACCGTGCTGCTCGACGAGCTGGTCCGCTGTGGGGTGCGAGAGATCGTCCTGACCCCCGGTTCCCGCTCGGCAGCACTCGCCCTCGCGGCGCACGCGGCGGCGGGGGCGAATGGCGTCCGGCTGCACGTCCGTGTCGACGAGCGCACTGCCGCGTTCCTGGCCCTCGGCATGGCGAAGGTCTCCTCCCGGCCGACGGTGGTGGTCACCACCTCGGGCACCGCCGTCGCCAACCTGCACCCGGCGGTGCTGGAGGCCTCGCATGCAGGTGTCCCGTTGGTGGTGCTCACCGCCGACCGGCCCGCAGGGCTGCGTGGCACGAACGTGAACCAGACCACCGACCAGGTCAAGATCTTCGGCAACGCCGTCCGGGCGTTCGCCGACGTCCCACCGGCACACGCCGGTTCCGGGCAGGCCCGGCAGGTCGCCTCCTGGCGTTCGCTGGTCGCCCGGACGGTGGCAGCGGCGAACCGGCGTACGGCGTCGGGGGCGGGGCCGGTGCACCTCAACGTCCAGATGGCCGAACCACTGACCCCGGGCGTCGACGCCGGATGGACGGCGCCGGTGTCGGGGCGAGCGCACGGCGCCCCCTGGATCATCCCGCCAGAGCCACCGCGATCTGAGCCCGAGCTGCTCGACGGGAACCGTCGCACCATCGTCGTGGCCGGTGACGACGCCGGACCGCCCGCCCGCATCCTGGCCGAGTCCGGGCGGTGGCCGATCTTCGCCGAACCGACGAGCGGGGCGCGCACCGGCCGGAACGCGATCCGCACCTACCGTCTGCTCCTGGCCGACGACTCCCTTGCCCAACAGATCGAGCGGGTCGTCGTCTGCGGCCATCCCACGCTGTCCCGCCCCGTCACCCTGCTGCTTGCCCGCGCGGATGTCGAGGTGATCGCGATGGCCACCCCCACCGGATGGACCGACCCCGGGCACCAGGTCTCCAGGGTCGTCGGCTCCGCCCGGGCCGCGAACACCGAGCCACAGCCGCGGTCCGATCCGCCGGACGCCCCGGCAGACATGAGCGACGAGCGGCGACCGTGGCTGAGCATGTGGCAGCAGCGGGACATTGAGCTCTCCGCACGCCTCGACGAGCTCCTCGAGGAGCAAGGGAAGCTGAGCCCGCACCGTGTCGCCGGAATGCTCAGCGCGGCACTGCCCCCGGCCGGCCTGCTCTTCGTGGGCGCTTCCAACCCGATCCGCGATCTCGACCTGGTCGCGGCGCGTCACCGGGTGGGGGAGCGTCGGCTCACCATCGCCAACCGGGGGCTGTCCGGCATCGACGGCTCGGTGTCCACGGCCATCGGCGCGGCGTTGGCACGCGAGGACACCAGCCGCGCCTTCGCGCTGCTCGGCGACGTCACGTTCCTCCACGACAGCAACGGGCTGGTGATCGGACCGGGAGAGGCGCGTCCCGACCTGATGATCGTGGTCGTCAACGACGACGGCGGCTCGATCTTCGCCTCGCTCGAGCAGGGTGGCGCGGCGTACTCCTCCTCCTTCGAGAAGCTTTTCGGCACTCCGCACGGTGCCGACCTGGGTGCCTTGTGCGCGGCGACCGGGACTCCGCACCGGAAGGTGAGCACGCCCGAGGAGCTGGACGCGGCGCTGGCGTCCCCGGCCGGCGGCATCGAGGTCGTCGAGGCCGTCGTACGACGAGACAACCGGCGCGAGCTCGACGAGCAGATCCAGGCACTGGCGTCGCCGGCCACCGGGGGAAGCGGCTCCTGAGGCCGCCGTCGCCGGGGTGTTCGCCTACGGAGGCGGTCCCATGAAACGGGTCGCGAACCCGACACCGTGACTGGAACGGGTTCAATGGAGGGATGCACGTAGCCCTCGTCCTGGTGAGTCTGCTCGCCGTCGTGATCGCGGTGACGGCTGCCTCGAACCGGCTCGACCTGCCGGCGCCGCTGGTGCTGATCGCGAGTGGCATCGCTGCCTCGTTCGTGCCGTTCGTTCCCGACCTGCAGCTGAGCGCGGACATCGTGCTGGTGGGCTTCCTGCCGCCGCTGCTGTACGCCGCCACGCTCCAGACCTCCCTGGTCGACTTCAACGCCAACCGTCGGTCGATTCTCCTGCTGTCGGTCGGTCTCGTGCTCTTCACCGCCGCGGGCGTCGGTGTCGTGGTTCACGCACTGCTCCCCGGCGTCTCCTGGCCGGCCGCCTTCGCGGTGGGCGCGGTGGTCGCCCCGCCGGACGCCGTGTCGGCGACCGCGATCGCCCGCAGGATCGGTCTTCCACGCCGGATCGTGACGATCCTCGAGGGCGAGTCGCTGCTCAACGATGCGACGGCACTGGTCGCCCTACGCACCGCGATCGCGGCCGGGTCTGGCGGCGTCTCGCTGATCGGGGCGACCACCGACTTCATGGTCGCGGCCGCGGGCGGGGTGCTCGTCGGGCTGCTCTTCTTCCTGGTCATCGGCTGGGTCCGCAAGCACTTCACCGAGGCGGTCTTCGACACCGGCGTCTCGCTGCTCACCCCGTTCGCCGCCTTCGTCGCTGCCGAGCAGATCCACGCGTCGGGCGTGCTGGCCGTGGTGGTGGCCGGGCTGCTGCTGGGCCACAGGGCGCCGGTCCTGCAGACCGCGCAGTCACGCATCTCCGAGCGGGTCAACTGGAGGACGATCTCGTTCCTGCTGGAGAACACGGTCTTCTTCCTCATCGGTCTGCAGGGCCGCCGGATCGTTCGCGACGTCGTGGCCGGTGACCTCTCGCTGGGAGTGGTTCTGGGGGTGTGCGCGGCCGCCCTGGTGGCGACGATCGTGCTCCGGCTGGTCTGGGTCTTCCCGGCGAGGTACCTCCTGGTCCGGCCCGGCGCCGACCCCGCCAGTGGCAAGACGCCGCCCTGGACCTACACAGCCGTCCTCGGCTGGTCGGGAATGCGTGGCGTGGTGACGCTGGCCGCTGCCTTCGCGATCCCCTCGGACTTCGAGCAGCGAGAGGTCATGCTGCTGATCGCGTTCTCGGTGACGGCGGGAACGCTCTTCCTGCAGGGGGCCACCCTGCCGTGGCTGGCCCGGCGACTCAAGGTGCCCGCACCAGGCCCGCGTGAGGACGCGTTGGCCCGCGCCGAGCTCTACCAGCTCGCCTCCGAGGCTGGGATGCGTGAGCTCGACCGGCATGTGGGTGAGGACGACCCGCACGGCACCATCGACTCCCTCAGACGGAGGTCGCAAGAGCGGGACTTCGCCGCGTGGGAGCGACTCGGCCGCGTCACCTTGGACGTGGAGACCCCCAGTGAGGCATACGCGCGGCTGAGGCTGAAGATGCTGAACGCCGAGCGCGCCACGGTGCTCGACGTCCGCGGGACGGGCCGGGTGGCTCATCAGGTCGTGGACGAGGTCTTCGCGTCGCTGGACGCGGAGGAGGCCGTCCTGAGCGTGGTGGCGGAGCACCAGGAGCAGAAACGGCAGGCGCCGAGCGAGCACGGAGCAGAGCTGAGCGGGCGGATCAGCAGCTGCGAACACCTGGAGGAGGCCCCGGCCGACACTGAGCCGAACACCACCGAGGGTTGTGAGGGCTGCCTTCGGGAGGGGACCAGGTGGGTGCACCTGCGGTACTGCCTGGTGTGCGGCCATGTGGGCTGCTGCGACTCCTCGCCACGACGGCACGCCGACGCGCACTTCCGAGGAACCGCCCATCCCGTGGTCCGCTCGGCCGAGCCGGGAGAGGAATGGCGATGGTGCTTCGTTGACTCGCGGGTGGGTTGACCGCTGCGCAATGATGGCGGGATGAAGATCACCAAGTTCGGCCACGCCTGTGTCCGCATCGAGTCGGACGCCCAGGTGCTCGTGATCGACCCCGGTGTCTGGACCGAGCAGGAGTCGGTGGACGGAGCGACCGCCGTACTCCTCACCCACCAGCACCCCGACCACCTGTCCTCGGAGCACTTGCGGGCCACGGACGCCCGGATCTTCACCATCGACGCGGTTGCCGAGCAGATCGCCGACCAGGCTCCGGACCTCGTCGACCGCGTCACGACGATCACCGCGGGTCAGAACTTCGACGCAGGGCTTCCGGTGACCGCGGTCGGTGAGCTACACGCAGTCATCCATCCGGACTTCCCGCGCATCTCCAACTCCGGCTACGTCGTGACAGCCGGGGGTACGTCGCTCTACCACCCGGGTGACGCCCTCACGCCTCCGGGTCGCGAGGTGCAGCTCCTTCTGGTGCCGGTGCACGCGCCGTGGAGCAAGACCAGCGAGGTGGTCGACTTCGCGCGCACCGTCGGCGCGCCGAAGACGGTCGCGGTGCACGACGGTCTCCTCAACGACAACGGGCTCGGGCTCGTCGGCGACCTTGTCTCCGGCCTGCTGGAGGGCAGCGGACAGGTCTACGAGCGGGTCGCTCCCGGACAGGACATCGCCCTGCCGTGAGCGAGGTGGCTCAGGTGCCTGAGACAGCGTCACGCACCGGGACGAACTTCGCCTGAGCCTCCGCCAGCTCGGCCTCCGGGTCGGAGCTGGCCACGATGCCGCAGCCGGCGAAGAGGCGGACGGTACGTCCGGTGACCTCGGCCGAGCGCAGCGCGATGCCCCACTCGCCGTCGCCGGAGGCGTCCATCCAGCCCACCGGGCCGGCATAGCGACCACGGTCCATCTCCTCGATCTCGGCGATCAACTCCAAAGCCCGCTCGGTCGGGGTGCCACCGACCGCCGCGGACGGGTGCAGCGCCTCCGCAAGCTCGAGGGACGAGATCGCGTCACCGGCGGCAGCATGGGCGACGCCGGCGACGTCCGTGGCGAGGTGCATGACATTCGGCAGATGCAGCACGAACGGCGCCTCGGGAACGTTCATCGACGTGCAGTGTGGTGCGAGCGCGTCCGCAACCGAGCGAACGGCGTACTCGTGCTCCTCGAGGTCCTTCGACGAGCGAGCCAGGGTGGCAGCGAGCGCAAGGTCGCGCTCGTCGTCGCCGGTACGTCGGATGGTGCCGGCGAGCACCCGCGAGGTGACCAGCCCGCGCTCGCGTCGCACCAGCATCTCCGGGGTCGCCCCGAACAACCCGTCGACGTGGAACGTCCAGCACATCGGGTAGCTCTCGGCCAGTCGTTGCAACGGCCACCGCACGTCGATGTCCTCGTCGGCGATGGCGACGAGGTCGCGGGCGAGGACCACCTTCTCCAGGAAGCCGTTCCCGATCCGCCCGACCGCCTCCGTGACGATCCCCTCCCACGCGGTGCCGCTCAGCGCTCCGTCGGTGAACGTGACGCCGCTCGGGGCAGCCGGCGGGGCCGTGGGCGAGACGTCGGGGGGCGAGCTGATCGAGCCGGCTCCGATGGTGGTCACCCAGGCGCTGTCTCCGCGGCGGCCCACCACCACCGCAGGGACGACCAGCACGCTGTCGCCCGGTTCGTCGGCGAACGCGAACGAGCCGAAGCACACGAGACCCGTGCCGTGTTCATCCACCTCGTCGCGGACGACCGCGCCGCTGCTGTGCGAGCGCCACCAGGTCTGCGCGTCGGCGAACCGGTCGGGCCCGGAGAGACGCAGCACTACCGCGGCTCCCCAGCCGACGAGTCCGTCCCCTCGCCGCAGCCAGGCAACCTGCTCGGCGGGTGGGAGGAGCGCCAGGAGAGCACCGGGATCCTCGACCCTCGAGGTGCGGACTACCAGTGGGGCTGACTCGCCGGAGGTCGTGGCCGCTGACGTCAGGCTGTGGGTCACGGTGGCCAAGCCTACGTGGCGGCCCGTCTAAGGTTGGCGCGTGACCCGTGCCGGCCTCACCAAGGAGCCTTCCGACGTCGCCGCGATGTTCGACGACGTGGCCAGGCGTTATGACCTCACCAACGACGTCTTGTCCCTGGGCCAGGACCGGCGCTGGCGCCGTGACGTGCTCGACGCTGTGCAGCCGAGACCGGCGGAGCGGGTGCTGGACCTCGCGGCGGGCACGGGGACCTCGAGCCAGCCGTTCGCTGACCGGGGCGCACTGGTCGTGCCGTGCGACTTCTCCCTCGGCATGCTGCGGGTGGGCAAACGGGCAAGGCCCCGCCTGAGCTTCACCGCCGGGGACGGGACCCGGCTGCCCTTCGCCGACGACACCTTCGACGCGGTGACCATCTCCTTCGGGCTGCGCAACATCGTGGACCCCGGTACGGGGCTGCGTGAGATGCTGCGGGTGACCCGACCTGGCGGACGGCTGGTGGTCTGCGAGTTCAGCCATCCCACCTGGGCGCCGTTCCGTCGGGTCTATCTCGAGTACCTGATGCGGGCGCTGCCCCCAATCGCCCGTGCGGTTTCCTCGAGCCCGGACGCCTACGTCTACCTCGCCGAGTCGATCCGGGCCTGGCCGGACCAGGACGGTCTCGCGCAGCAGATGACTGCCGCCGGATGGGCCGACGTACGGTGGCGGAACCTGTCCGGTGGGGTAGTCGCGCTGCACCGCGCGACGGCCTGACCCTGTCGGTAGGGCTGACTCGCTCCTGCGGTCGCCGGGGTGGGGTCGCATCGCAGGACACCGGGGCCTAGACTTGGCCGTGTCGACTTAGTGAACGATTTCACTAAGTTTGGCGGGCCGTTCGGACACGACTGCCGGGCCGGACAAAGGGATCGAGGAACCGATGAGCCGGATCACCGCTGACGAGCGGCAGGCCGACGTCATCGTCGTCGGCGCCGGGCCTGCGGGGTCGACCGCGGCGTTCCACCTCGCCCAGGCGGGCGTGGACGTGCTGCTCCTCGAGAAGACTGCCTTCCCGCGAGAGAAGGTCTGCGGGGACGGCCTCACCCCGAGAGCGGTCAAGCAGCTGGTGGGGCTCGGTGTCGATCTCGACGCCCCCGGCTGGATACAGAACCACGGTCTGCGCATCGTCGGTGGCGGTCATCAGGTCTCCCTTCCCTGGCCCGATCTCGCCGAGTACCCGCCGTACGGCCTGGTTCGCACCCGGATGGACTTCGACGAGATCCTGGCCCGGCACGCCGAGAAGGCGGGTGCACGGCTGATGGAGCGTACGGCGGTCACCGGCCCGGTGGTCGACGAGCAGACCGGACGTGTCGTCGGCGTCACCGCACGACCAGTCGACGACCGTGGTCGCAGGGTCGAGGCAGGAGTCCCGGACGTCGAGTACCACGCGCCGGTCGTGATCGCCGCCGACGGCGTCTCCGCGCGGCTCGCATTGGCCCTCGGCCTCGCCAAGCGCGACAACCGGCCGATGGGTGTCGCCGTGCGCACCTACTACACCTCCCCTCGTCACGACGACGACTATCTCGAGTCCTGGCTGGAGCTGTGGGACGGAGAGCCCCAGAAGAGCAACCTGCTGCCCGGTTACGGCTGGATCTTCGGCGTCGGTGACGGGACCGTCAACGTCGGCCTCGGCATCCTGAGCACCTCCAAGGCGTTCCGTTCAGTCGACTACAAGGACCTCCTGCGCCGCTGGCTCGACCACACTCCCGAGGAGTGGGGGCTAAGTGAGCAGAACATGGTCGGCAACATCGCCGGCGCGGCACTCCCGATGGGGTTCAACCGCAAGCCGCACTACAGCCGCGGGGTGCTGCTCGTCGGTGATGCCGGCGGCATGGTGAACCCGATGAACGGCGAGGGAATCCCCTACGCCATGGAGTCCGGCGAGATGGCGGCAGCCGCCGTCGTGCAGGCGCTCGGGCGTCCGGCGGCAGGCCGTGAGCGGGCACTGCAGGCCTACCCCGCCGCGGTCGACGCGGCGTACGGCGGCTACTACACACTCGGCCGCATGTTCGTCAAGATCGTGGGGGACCCCCGAGTGATGAAGCAGGCCACGAAGTACGGTCTGCCTCAACAGACGCTGATGATGTTCACGTTGAAGATGATGGCGAACCTGACGGACCCCCGTGGCGGAGACGTCGCCGACCGGGTGATCAACGGGCTGAGCAGGCTGGCTCCCATAGCTTGAAACAGCGGTATCGCAGCACGCAGGATCTGAACCGGTAACACCGAAGAGGCAAGGAGAGGGGTTCGGCCGGTGGAGCTCTACACACCAGTACTCGCGCTCGGACTGTTGGCGGCCGGATTTGCGGTCTTCTCGGTCGTGATGAGCTCCCTCGCGGGCCCCAAGCGCTATAACCGCGCCAAGCTGGACTCCTACGAGTGCGGCATCGAGCCCACCCCGCAGCCGGTGGGAGGTGGCCGGTTCCCGGTGAAGTACTACATCACCGCGATGCTCTTCATCGTCTTCGACATCGAGATCATCTTCCTCTACCCCTGGGCCGTCGAGTTCGACAACCTCGCGTTCTTCGGGCTCGTCGAAATGGTGATCTTCATCGCGACCGTCTTCGTCGCCTACGCCTATGTCTGGAGGAGAGGTGGCCTCGAATGGGATTGAGCGGCCCCTGCAGGGACACGGCTGCGAACGAGTGGAACGAGTGAGCAATGGGTATTGAAGAGAAGCTGCCCAGCGGGGTGCTCCTGACCACGGTCGAGAACGTCGCCGGCTACATGCGCAAGGCGTCGTTCTGGCCGGCCACGTTCGGGCTTGCCTGCTGCGCGATCGAGATGATGACCAGCGGCGCTCCCAAGTACGACCTCGGCCGGTTCGGTATGGAGGTCTTCCGGGCCTCGCCGCGTCAGGCCGACCTGATGATCGTCGCCGGCCGGGTGAGCCAGAAGATGGCTCCGGTGCTCCGCCAGATCTACGACCAGATGCCCGACCCGAAGTGGGTCCTGGCGATGGGCGTGTGCGCGAGCTCCGGCGGGATGTTCAACAACTACGCCATCGTCCAAGGCGTCGACCACGTCGTACCGGTCGACATGTACCTCCCTGGCTGCCCGCCCCGACCGGAGATGCTGATCGACGCGATCCTCAAGCTCCACGACCAGGTGCAGCACTCCAAGCTTGGCGCGAACCTTGCGGCTCAGGTCGTCGAAAGCGAGTCCACGGCCCTGAATGCGGCGCCCACCTCGGACATGGGGGGCCTGCTCAGATGAGCCCCAAGGAGCCGGGGGAGTTCGACGAGGTGACCCCGGGAACCGACCAGGACGCGACCGACCGGATGCCGGAGAACACGATTGCGGTCGGTCCGGACGCACTCGCTCCCGAGGTCGTCGATGTGCGCACGGGGATGTTCGGTGTCCAAGGCTCGGGTGATACCTCGGGTTACGGAGGCATCGTCCGGCCGCTGGCCATGCCGGGCGGAACGCCCAGGCCGTACGGCGGCTGGTTCGACCAGGTGGCCGACGGCCTGGACTCTGCGCTCGGATCTGCCGGGCTCGGCAGCGCGATCGAGAAGATCGTCGTGCACCGCGGCGAGATCACCTTCTTCGTCCGTCGGGCCGGTCTGCTGCAGGTCGCGGAGACCCTCCGGAACGATCCTGCGCTCCGCTTCGAGTTCTGCTCCGGCGTCTCGGGCGTGCACTACCCCAAGGACCAGGGCCGAGAGCTGCACGCGGTCTACCACCTGCTGTCGATGACCCACAACCGCAGGATCCGGCTCGAGGTCACCTGCCCGGACAACGACCCGCACATCCCCTCTGTCGTCGCGGTCTATCCGACCAACGACTGGCACGAGCGGGAGACTTACGACTTCTTCGGGATCATCTTCGACGGCCATCCCGCCCTGACCCGGATCGAGATGCCGGACGACTGGCCGGGTCACCCGCAACGCAAGGACTACCCTCTCGGCGGGATCCCCGTGGAGTACAAGGGCGCCACCATCCCACCGCCGGACCAGCGGAGGTCCTACACCTGATGAGCACGCAAGCAGATCCCTACGCGCCGTCCGCGGCCGGGTCGTCCGACACCTCCGGCGGCAAGGTCTTCACCGTGACCGGTCAGGACTGGAACTCCGTGGTCCAAGGGGTCGCCGGTGGCCTCGACGAGGCCGAAGAGCGGGTCGTGGTCAACATGGGCCCCCAGCACCCGTCGACCCACGGGGTGCTGCGTCTGATCCTGGAGCTCGAGGGTGAGACGGTCACCGAGGCCCGCGCCGGCATCGGCTATCTGCACACCGGCATCGAGAAGAACATGGAGTTCCGCAACTGGGTGCAAGGCGTCACCTTCTGCACCCGGATGGACTACCTGTCCCCGTTCTACAACGAGGCCACCTACACGCTGGGCGTGGAGCGCCTGCTCGACGTCGAGGACCAGATTCCGGAGAAGGCCACGGTCATGCGGGTGCTCCTGATGGAGCTCAACCGCATCTCCTCCCATCTGGTCGCGATCGCGACCGGCGGGATGGAGATCGGCGCTCTCACCGTGATGACCATCGGGTTCCGCGAGCGTGAGCTGGTGCTGGATCTCTTCGAGCTGATCACCGGCCTGCGGATGAACCATGGCTTCATCCGGCCCGGGGGCGTGGCCCAGGACATGCCGCCCGGTGCCCTCGACGAGATCCGTGACTTCATCGCGCTGATGAGGAAACGCCTTCCCGAGTATGCCGATCTCTGCAACGCGAACCCGATCTTCCGGGCGCGGCTCGTCGGTGTCGGCCAGCTCGACCTGGCCGGGTGCCTGGCCTTGGGCATCTCCGGTCCCGTGCTCCGCTCGACCGGCTACCCCTGGGACCTCCGCAAGACCCAGCCCTACTGTGGCTATGAGGACTACGACTTCGAGGTCGTCACCCGAGACAGCGCGGACGCCTACGGCCGGTTCCGGATCAGGGTGGACGAGATGTGGGAGTCGCTCAAGATCGTCGAGCAGTGCGCGGACCGGCTTGCCGGGCTCGAGGGCGCCCCGGTGATGATCGGTGACAAGAAGATCGCCTGGCCGAGCCAGCTCGCGATCGGCCATGACGGGATGGGCAACAGCCTCGACCACATCCGACACATCATGGGTGAGTCCATGGAGGCGCTGATCCACCACTTCAAGCTGGTGACCGAGGGTTTCCGGGTGCCCGCCGGACAGGCATACGTGCCGGTCGAGTCACCGCGGGGTGAGCTCGGCGCGCACGTCGTGTCCGACGGCGGCACCCGGCCCTACCGCGCACACTTCCGCGACCCTTCTTTCACGAACCTGCAGGCGACCTCGGTGATGGCAGAGGGCGGTATGGTCGCCGACGTCGTCGTCGCCATCGCCTCACTCGACCCGGTGATGGGTGGGGTGGACCGATGAGGCTCTCGACGGGCTCGGCCAACGGGCAGGGTCCGACCGACGACCGGTTGCAGGAGTCGACGGTTTCCGAGCTCCGGGCGATCGTCACGCGCTACCCCCAACCACGCTCGGCGCTGTTGCCGATGCTGCATCTGGTCCAGAGCGTGGAGGGGCGGGTGACGGCTCGCGGCATCGAGATCTGCGCTGACATCCTGGGAATCTCGGCCGCGGACGTCTCCGGGGTGGCCACCTTCTACACGATGTACAAGCGCCGCCCCGTCGGGGACTACCACGTCGGGGTCTGCACCAACACGCTGTGCGCGGTGATGGGCGGTGATGAGATCTTCGAGCGGCTCAAGGACCATCTCGATGTCGGCAACGACGAGACCACCCCAGATGATGGCGTCGGCAAGACCATTACTTTGGAGCACATCGAGTGCAACGCCGCGTGCGACTATGCGCCGGTGATGATGGTGAACTGGGAGTTCATGGACAACATGACCCCCCGGTCGGCCGCGGACCTCGTCGACGACCTGCGTGCGGGGAGGAAGGTGCGCTCCACCCGCGGTCCGCAGGTCTGCACCTGGAGGGAGGCGGAGCGGGTTCTCGCCGGTTTCCCCGACGACCTTGCCGACGAAGGACCCGGTGCCGGACCGGCCACCCTGGTGGGTCTGCGAATCGCCCGCGAGAACGGCTGGACCGCGCCAGAGGTCCCCCGGGACAAGGACTCCAAGCCGGAGCAGGCACCGCCCGAGATCTCCGGGAACGGCGAGAGCAGGGTTGCCGCCGCCGACGCCGCCGACACCAGCCGCGCCGAGACGGAGGCCGAGCTGGCAGAGTCGCCGACCGACGTGGAGGGTGGCAAGGGATCGACCCCCGAGGCCGACGGAAAGCAAGGACAGGCATGACCGACATGCTGACCCCCGTGCTCTCCGACACCTGGGATGCCCAAAGGTCGTGGACGCTGGAGTCTTATGAGAACAGTGGTGGATACTCTGCGCTCGACACCGCGCTCGGCATGGACCAGGAAGCCGTCATCGCACTCGTGAAGGACTCCGGTCTCCGGGGCCGTGGCGGTGCGGGCTTTCCGACCGGGATGAAGTGGGGCTTCATCCCGCAGGACCCCGACCAGAGCGGTGGGAGCAAGCCGAAGTACCTCGTGGTGAACGCGGACGAGTCCGAACCGGGCACCTGCAAGGACATCCCGCTGATGATGGCGACCCCACACATCCTGGTGGAGGGTGTCATCATCTCCTCCTACGCCATCCGCGCCGAGCACGCCTTCATCTACGTCCGCGGCGAGGTGTTGCATGTGGTGCGCCGCCTGCAGCGTGCGGTCCAGGAGGCCTACCTCGCAGGGCACCTCGGCACCGACATCCACGGTTCGGGCTACAACCTCGACGTGACCGTGCACGCCGGCGCCGGGGCCTACATCTGTGGTGAGGAGACTGCGCTGCTCGACTCGCTCGAGGGCCGCCGTGGCCAGCCACGGCTGCGGCCGCCGTTCCCTGCCGTCGCCGGTCTGTACGCCGCCCCGACGGTGATCAACAACGTGGAGAGCATCGCCAGTGTCGTACCGATCCTGAGGAACGGGCCCGAGTGGTTCGCCAGCATGGGCACCGAGAAGAGCAAGGGCATGACGCTCTACTCGCTCTCGGGACACGTGACCAGCCCCGGCCAGTACGAAGCGCCCCTGGGCATCACCTTGCGACAGCTCCTCAACCTCGCCGGTGGCGTGCGCGCGGGACACGAGCTGAAGTTCTGGACACCGGGTGGCTCCTCGACGCCGATTCTGACCGGCGAGCACCTCGACGTGCCCCTCGACTACGAGGGCGTCGGTGCCGCCGGGTCGATGCTGGGAACCAAGGCGCTGCAGATCTTCGACGAGACGACCTGTGTCGTGCGCTCGGTTCTGCGGTGGACCGAGTTCTACAAGCACGAGTCGTGCGGAAAGTGCACGCCATGCCGTGAGGGCACCTGGTGGCTGGTGCAGACGTTGGCCCGGCTGGAGGGGGGACAGGGAACCGAGCAGGACCTCGAGACCCTGCTCGACCAGTGTGACAACATCCTCGGTCGCGCCTTCTGTGCGCTCGGAGACGGCGCGACGAGCCCGATCACCTCCTCGATCCAGTACTTCCGCGACGAGTACCTCGCCCATCTCACACGCGGCGGCTGTCCCTTCGACCCGGCCGCCTCGACCCTCTTCACTCCAGAGACAGTGTGCGGGGCAGGTACCAGGGGGACGACTACATGAGTGTCTCCATCAACACGCCGGGTGGCGCCGTCGCGAAGAAGGACTCCGTCACCGACCTGGTCTCGGTGACCATCGACGACGTCGAGGTGTCCGTCCCCAAGGACACCCTGGTGATCCGGGCCGCTGAGCAGGTCGGCGTGCAGATCCCGCGGTTCTGTGACCATCCCCTGCTCGAGCCGGTCGGTGCCTGCCGCCAGTGCCTGGTCGAGGTCGTCGACGCCGGTAACGGCAGGCCGATCCCGAAGCCGCAGGCCTCATGCACGCTCGTCGTGGCCGACGGCATGGTGCTGCGGACGCAGGCCACCTCCCCGGTCGCAGACAAGGCGCAGCAGGGGATCATGGAGTTCCTGCTGATCAACCACCCGCTCGACTGTCCCGTGTGCGACAAGGGCGGGGAGTGCCCCCTTCAGAACCAGGCGATGTCGAACGGTCGCGCTGAGACCCGTTTCGTCGAGCAGAAGCGGACCTTTCCGAAGCCGATCAACATCTCCGCGCAGGTGCTGCTCGATCGTGAGCGGTGCGTGCTCTGCGCCCGGTGCACCCGGTTCTCCGAGCAGATCGCCGGCGACCCGTTCATCGCGCTCATCGAGCGAGGCGCCCTGCAGCAGGTCGGTATCTACGAGAAGGAGCCCTTCGAGTCCTACTTCTCGGGAAACACGATCCAGATCTGCCCGGTCGGTGCGCTGACGTCGGCGTCGTACCGCTTCCGTGCGCGTCCGTTCGACCTTGTCTCCACCCCGTCGATCTGTGAGCACTGCGCTTCGGGATGCGCCCTGCGCACCGACCACCGACGCGGCAAGGTCACCCGGCGCCTCGCCGGTTTCGACCCCGACGTCAACGAGGAGTGGAACTGCGACAAGGGCCGCTTCGGATTCATGTACTCCCGGACCCCTGACCGGCTGACCCATCCCTTGGTGCGTGACGAGGACAGCGGAGAGCTCCGCCCGGCCTCGTGGACCGAGGCCTTCGCCGTCGCCGCACGAGGCCTTCAGGCAGCCGGCTCCGTCGGCGTCCTGACCGGCGGCCGGCTGACCGCCGAGGACGCCTACGCCTACTCCAAGTTCGCGCGCGTCGCCCTGCACACCAACGACATCGACTTTCGGGCCCGGCCGCACTCGGCCGAGGAAGCCGAGTTCCTTGCTTCGACCGTGGTCGGTCCGCAGTCTCTGACCACCTACACCGATCTCGAGCGGGCCCGGAAGGTGGTGCTCATCGGCTTCGAGCCCGAGGACGAGTCGCCGATCGTCTTCCTGCGGCTGCGCAAGGCCTCCCGCAAGGGCACCCGTGTCTTCTCGGTGGCACCGTTCACCTCCCGCGGCCTCTCGAAGGTCGGTGGCACACTGATCCAGGCCGTCCCCGGCGCGGAGACGGCGGTGATCGAGGGCCTCGGGCTCGGCGGGCAGGGCGCACTGGGCTCGGCCCTGGACAGCGGCGACGTGATCCTGGTCGGTGAACGAATGGCCACGGTCCCCGGAGCCCTGTCCGCGGTCGCCGCCCTCGCGAGCACGACGGGCGCCAAGCTGGCCTGGGTTCCGCGCCGGGCAGGTGACCGCGGTGCCTTGGAAACCGGCTGCCTGCCGAACCTGCTCCCCGGAGGACGCCCCGTCGACGTCGCAACAGCGCGTGTCGACGCCGGCGCCGCCTGGGGAGTCGACGCCCTGCCCGACCGGCCCGGGCGGGACACCGACGCGATGATCCGAGCGGCCGTGAGCGGCGAGCTACACGCCCTGGTCATCGGCGGCGTCGAGCTCGCAGACCTCCCCGACCCGGTCGCCGCAGCGAACGCCGTGCAGGCGGCTCGCTTCGTGGTCCACCTCGAGATCCGGGCCAGCGAGGTGTCCTCGCACGCCGACGTGGTCTTCCCTGTCGCCTCGGTGACCGAGAAGTCCGGCAGCTTCGTCGACTGGGAAGGTCGGCTGCGGACCTTCGACCACGTCTTCCGGCAGCCGGGCTCGCTGCCCGACCTGCGTGTCCTGTCCGGCATCGCCGAGGAGATGGGCGCCGACCTCGGCTTCCGCACCGTGGAACAGGCACATGCGGAGATGGCCGACTTCGGTCCCTGGGACGGTGACCGTGTGCCCGCCCCGACCGTGGCTGCCACCCCGGACGGTCGCGGAGAAGAAGCCCCGGCCGCTCCGGCGGGCGGGATCGAGGCGGTGCTCGCGACGTGGAAACTGCTGATCGACGACGGTCGTCTGCTCGACGGCGACGACTACCTCAAGGCAACCGCTCGTGCCCCGGTTGCACTGATCTCGGCGGGCACTCTGGCCACCCTCGGAATCGTCGAGGGCCAGCCGGTCACGATCAGCAACGGTGAGCGTTGGGTGAAGTTCCTCGTGGCCGTGGGCGACCTGCCCGACGGTGTGGTGTGGGCGCCCACCAGCTCGGGTGGGGTGTCCCTGCCTCGAGACCTCGGCGCCGGTGCCGGCTCCGTCGTACGACTCGAAGGGGCCTCCGCATGACCCTGCAGCTGGTGCTACCCCGGTTCTCGGCACAGTCCTCCGTAGTCACCGCCGCGGAGAACCTCGCCGCCTTCGGCAAGGACCCCTGGTGGCTGATCGCGATCAAGGCACTGCTGATCTTCCTCCTGCTGGTGTTCCTGACCTTGTTCAACATCTGGTTCGAGCGGCGCGTCGTTGCCCGCATGCAGCATCGTCCCGGCCCCAACGTGCACGGACCCTTCGGCCTTCTGCAGAGCCTGGCGGACGGCGTGAAGCTGGCGCTGAAGGAAGACATCATCCCGAAGGCGGCTGACAAGCTTGTCTACGTGGTGGCACCCGTCATCACCGTGATCCCCGCCTTCCTCGCCTGGTCGGTGATCCCGCTCGGCCCCGAGGTCCGCGTCCCGTTCACCGACATCACGACGCCCCTGCAGCTCACGGACATGCCCGTTGCCGTGCTCTACATGCTCGCGGTCGCGTCCGTGGGCGTCTACGGCATCGTTCTCGGCGGCTGGTCGTCCGGGTCGACGTACTCCTTGCTCGGTGGGCTGCGGAGCTCGGCACAGGTCATCTCCTACGAGGTGGCGATGGGCCTGTCCCTGGTTGCGGTCTTCCTCTACGCCGGGTCGTTGTCGACCTCGGAGATCGTCTCGGCACAGGCGGACCTGTGGTTCGGGATCATTCTGATCCCCTCGTTCGTGATCTTCGTGATCTCCATGGTGGGGGAGACCAACCGCGCACCGTTCGACCTTGCCGAGGCCGAGGGCGAGCTGGTAGCCGGGTTCCACACCGAGTACAGCTCACTGAAGTTCGCGCTGTTCTTCCTGGCCGAGTACATCAACATGTCGACCGTGTCGGCGCTGGCCACCACGCTGTTCCTCGGCGGGTGGCGGGCCCCGTGGCCGCTGTCCATCTGGGACGGCGCGAACGAGGGCTACTGGCCGGTGCTGTGGTTCATGGCCAAGGTGCTCGGCTTCATCTTTTTCTTCATCTGGCTGCGGGGATCGCTGCCCAGGCTGCGCTACGACCAGTTCATGAAGCTGGGATGGAAGGTGCTGCTGCCGATCTCGCTCGGTTGGATCGTGGCCGTCGCGACCATCCGCGCGATCAGTCTCAACGGTGGCTTCGACCGCACCTACCTGCTGGGCGCCATCGGCGTGATCGCGGTCCTGTTCCTGCTCCTGTTCTTCTTCGGGAAGGACGAGGAGGACGCAGCAGAGTCCGGTGCCGACGACGGTGCCGACCACCGGGACGAGTTCGACGCGTTCGCCGGCGGCTACCCGGTCCCGCCGATGCCGGACCGCGTGGCGTTGCGGTCTACCTCGTCGAGCACAGCCCCAGAGGAGCGTGAGTGAGATGGCCACCCTCAAGGAACAGTTCTGGGACCCGGTAGCGGGTTTCGGGGTCACCTTCCGGACCATGTTCAAGAAGACCGTCACCTACCAGTACCCGTTCGAGAAGCGGCCCACCGCTCCCCGGTTCCACGGGCGGCACCAGCTCAACCGGTGGCCCGACGGCCTGGAGAAGTGCATCGGCTGCGAGTTGTGCGCCTGGGCGTGCCCGGCCGACGCGATCTACGTCGAGGGTGCCTCGAACACCGCTGACGAACGCTTCGCCCCAGGAGAGCGCTACGGGCGCGTCTACCAGATCAACTACCTGCGCTGCATCCTGTGTGGGCTCTGCATCGAAGCCTGCCCGACCCGCGCGTTGACCATGACCAACGAGTACGAGCTCGCAGACAACAACCGCGCCGACCTGATCTATGAGAAGCAGGACCTGCTGGCGCCGCTGCTTCCCGGCATGGAGCAGCCACCGCACGCGATGTATCTCGGTGACGACGAGACCGACTACTACCGCGGGTCCTTCAAGACCAACCCTGTGGGCGATACCCCGCCGAACAAGGAGGGCCTGTGATCGCCTTCTGGCTGTTGGCCCCGGTCATGGTTGCCGCTGCACTCGGTGTCCTGGTCGCCCGCAAAGCCGTGCACGCAGCACTGCTGCTCGCGGTGGTGATGATCGGGCTCGCGGTGATGTACGCCCTCCAGGACGCCCCGTTCCTGTTCGCTGTGCAGATCATCGTCTACACGGGCGCGATCTTGATGCTCTTCCTCTTCGTGCTGATGCTCGTCGGTGTCGACGCCTCCGACTCCGTCGTGGAGACGATCAAGGGCCAGCGGCTGATGGCGAGCGTCGTCGGGCTGCTGTTCGGCCTGGTCCTCGTGCTCGGGGTGGTGCAGGTGTCGTTGGGTGCGGTCACCGGCCTCGAGGAAGCCCAGCCGGACGGCAACGTGCCGGCGCTGGCCAGGTTGCTGTTCTCCGACTACGTCTTCGCGTTCGAGGCGACCAGCGCGCTGCTGATCACCGCGGCCATCGGCGCGATGGTGCTCGCGCACCGGGAGCGACTGACGCCGAAAGTCGGTCAGGCCGAGCGCGCGGCCCAGCGGATGAGCGACTACGCCGAGCACGGCAAGCCGTTGACCCCGCTTCCCACGCCCGGCGTCTTCGCCCGGCACAACGCGGTCGACACGCCGGCGTTGCTTCCGGACGGGACGACGGCCGATTCCTCGGTCTCACGGGTGCTGGTGGCCCGGGGTACCGTCCGCTCAGCCCCGGCGCTCGCAGACGACATCTCCGCGATGACCCGCTCGGTCGGCGGTCGCGAGGAGAACACCTCGGGTCAGGACGCAGCCGAGGGCGGTTCTGGCCCGCTCGGCCCCATCGTGGGAGACCCGAGCCAGCGGGCGCGTCGCCGTACCCGGAACGAAGAGAGCAAGAGGGGTGAGGCCGGATGAGCGCCACTCCCTTCCTCATCCTGTCAGCGATCCTGTTCACGATCGGTTGCGTCGGGGTGCTCACCCGACGCAACGCCATCGTCGCGTTCATGTGCGTGGAGCTCATGCTGAACGCCTCGAACCTCGCGCTGGTGACCTTCGCCCGCGTGCACGGCAACCTCGAGGGCCAGATCGCCGCGTTCTTCGTGATGGTGGTGGCCGCAGCCGAGGTCGTGGTCGGGCTCGCGATCATCATGACCATCTTCCGCACCCGTCGCTCGGCCTCGGTCGACGACGCGAGCCTGCTGAAGTACTGAGGCCGAGATGACTGCTTCCAAGCTCTCTGCCCTGGTGTCCGCCGCCGAACCGGCCCCTCCCGTGATCGACCCGGCCGCCGCGGACGGAGTTCTCTCGCTGCTGTGGCTGGTCATCGCCCTACCCGCCCTCGGCAGCGTGATCTTGCTGCTCGGCGGACGTCGTAGCGACGCCTGGGGCCACCTGCTGGGCTGCGCCACGGTGGTCGTCTCCTTCGTGGTCAGTGTGCTGGCGTTCTTTGCGCTACTCGGACGCGACGCAGCCGACCGGTCGGTGGACCAGCACCTGTTCACCTGGATCGATGTCTTCGGGTTCCGGGTCGACGCGGGTCTGCTCTACGATCCGCTCGCGGCGCTGTTCCTGCTGCTGATCACCGGAGTCGGCTCGTTGATCCACGTCTACTCGATCGGCTACATGGCGCACGACCCCCGTCGGCGCCGGTTCTTCGGCTACCTGAACCTCTTCGTCGTCGCGATGCTCGTGCTGGTCCTGGCCGACACCTATCTCGGGATCTTCCTCGGCTGGGAAGGTGTGGGGCTCGCGTCGTACCTGCTGATCGGGTTCTTCCAGCACAAGTCCTCAGCCGCCGTCGCCGCCAAGAAGGCGTTCGTGGTGAACCGGGTCGGTGACGTCGGCATGGCGCTGGGCATCATGTTGATGTTCGCCACGTTCGGTACCACCGCGATACCGGAGATCTCCCGGCTCGCCGGAGAAGCCTCCGACGGCGTGCTGACCGTGCTCGGCCTGCTGTTGCTCCTCGGTGCCTGCGGCAAGTCGGCTCAGGTCCCGCTGCAGTCCTGGCTGCTCGACGCGATGGAGGGCCCGACCCCGGTGTCGGCGCTCATCCACGCCGCGACGATGGTGACCGCGGGTGTGTACCTGGTCGTACGCTCGAACTTCATCTATGAGAACGCCCCGGTCGCGCAGACAGCAGTCGTGATCGTCGGTGCGGTCACCTTGTTGTGGGGGGCGGTGATCGGCTGCGCGAAGGACGACATCAAGAAGGTCCTCGCCGGGTCCACGATGAGCCAGATCGGCTACATGATGCTCGCCGCCGGCCTCGGGGTCGCCGGCTACGCCTTCGCCATCTTCCACCTCCTCACGCACGGGTTCTTCAAGGCCAACATGTTCCTGGGCGCCGGCTCGGTGATGCATGCGATGGACGACGACGTGGAGATGCGCCACTACGGTGCTCTCCAGAAGATGCTTCCGGTGACGTTCCTGACGTTCGCGATGGGCTATCTCGCGATCATCGGCTTTCCGGGCTTCTCCGGCTTCTGGTCCAAGGACAAGATCATCGAGACGGCGTTCGCCGAGAACTGGGTCGTCGGCCTGGCCGCTCTGCTCGGAGCCGGCGTCACCGCCTTCTACATGACCCGTCTGATGCTGATGACGTTCTTCACCTCCAAGCGCTGGGACGAAGGCGTGCACCCGCACGAGTCGCCCAAGGTGATGACGGTGCCGCTGATCGTGCTCGCCGCCCTCTCGGTTCTCGGTGGTTTCCTGCTGGCCGGCAACTGGATCGTCGAGTGGCTCTCCCCGGTGGTAGGCATCGAGGAGGAGCACCACCTGCCCTTCCCAGCAGTCGTCATGACCCTGATCGTCGTGGCTGTGGTCGCGGCCGGCATCGCGGTGGCCTGGTTCACCGTAGGGCGGCGGACGGTCCCCCGAGAGGCGCCTCGCAACGTCAGCGTCCTCACCAAGGCCGCCCGGGCGGACCTGTACGGCGACGCGATCAACGAGGGACTTCTCATGCGACCGGGCGATCGGTTCGTCACCGGCCTGGGCACCTTCGACGGGTCCGGGGTGGACGGGGCCGTCAACGGCACCGCGGCCGCCTTCGCCGGTATGTCCGGCCGGATGCGCCGGCTGCAGAACGGCTTCGTCCGCTCCTACGCCCTGTCCGTACTCGCTGGTGCGGTGATCGTCGTGCTGGCCCTGCTGGCGGTGAACCTCGCTTGAGTACCCCACCAGAGGGCTGGCTGTTTCGCGGAGACCCTGCCATGACACACGAGAGGTCGGTGTTCCTGTGAGCTTTCCCTGGTTGACCGTTCTCGCGGCGGTGCCGCTGGCCGGCGCCGCAGTGGTGATGTTCCTGCCCCAGCGACGCGGCGGTGTCCTCGCCAAGCAGGCCGCCTTCGGCATCTCCTTGGCCGTTCTCGTCATCGCCGCGGTCGTCGGCGTGCTCTACGACGTGGGTGGCGAGCGGTTCCAGTTCAGCGAGGAGCATGAGTGGATCGCTGCGTTCGGCGCCCACTACGCGCTGGGTGTGGACGGGATCGGTCTCACGCTGGTGCTGCTCACCGCGATCCTCACGCCGGTGGTGATCCTGGCCTCCTGGCGCGACGGCGACCTCGGCCGGTGGAGCGTCAACTCCTTCTTCGCCTGGATGCTCGCTCTCGAAGGTCTCGCGATCGGCGTCTTCGCAGCCACCGACGTGTTCTTGTTCTACGTCCTGTTCGAGGCGACCCTGATCCCGATCTACTTCCTGATCGGCGGCTTCGGCGGCCCCCGACGGTCCTACGCCGCGGTGAAGTTCCTGCTCTACTCCCTCTTCGGCGGCCTGGTCATGCTGGCTTCCGTGGTCGGGCTGTATGTCGTGTCCGCGGACAGCGATACGGGGCCGACATACCTGCTCTCCGAGCTGAGCACGATCCCGATGGACGAGACGGTCGGGCGGTGGCTGTTCCTGGGCTTCTTCATCGCCTTCGCGGTGAAGGCGCCGATGTTTCCCGTGCATACCTGGCTGCCCGATGCGGCTGCCGAGGGCACACCGGGCACGTCGGTCCTGCTGGTCTCCGTCCTGGACAAGATCGGCACGTTCGGGATGATCCGTTTCTGTCTCGGCCTGTTCCCCGAGGCGTCACAGTGGGCCACACCTGTCGTACTCGTCCTGGCAGTCGTCTCGGTGCTGTACGGCGCGCTGCTGGCCATCGGGCAGGACAACATTCCGCGGCTGATCGCCTACACGTCCGTCTCGCACTTCGGGTTCATCGTGCTGGGAGTCTTCGTGATGAACAGCTACGGCCAGACCGGGGCGACGCTGTACATGTTCAACCACGGTCTCTCGACCGCCGCGTTGTTCCTGGTGACCGGCTTCCTGATCCGCCGCCGTGGCTCGCAGCTGATCAGCGACTTTGGCGGGGTGGAGAAGGTCGCCCCAGTGCTGGCCGGCATCTTCCTGGTCGCCGGTCTGTCGTCGCTCTCGCTCCCCGGGCTGTCGCCGTTCGTCTCGGAGTTCCTCGTGCTCGTGGGAGCCTTCGTCTACGACTGGTGGTTCGCGATCTTCGCCACCCTCGGTATCGTGCTCGCCGCCCTCTACATCCTGCTAATGTACCAACGCACGATGACCGGACCGACGCGTCCGGAGGTCGCCGGTATGCGCGACCTCGACCTCCGCGAGATCTCTGCGCTTGCCCCGCTGCTGGTGCTGATCGTTCTGCTCGGTTTCTACCCGAAGCCGCTGACCGCGATCATCAACCCCGCCGTCGGCGCGACGCTCGAGCAGGTGGGGGTTTCCGATCCCGAGCCGGACGTCCCAGGCGGGGTAGCGATCGACCCGACCGAAGAGGAGGCTCCCGAATGATCCCGCCCGTCCTGGCTGTGGGGGTCTCGGCCGTCGAGTTCACGAAGCCGAGCCTCGAGTACAGCTTGCTCTCCCCGCTTCTGATCATGTTCGGGACCGCGATCGTCGGGGTCCTGGTGGAGGCGTTCGCCCCCCGACCACTGCGATATCTCGTGCAGTTCCTGGTGGCGACGCTGGGCGTGGTCGGCGCGCTGGTGGCCACCATCATCGTGGGAGTCAATCTGCCCTCGCGCGGAGGCGGCACCGCCCTGGGCTCCGTCGCAGCAGAGGGAGCCATCGCTGTCGACGGGCCATCGATCTTTCTCTGGTCGACCATCCTGGTGCTCTCCCTGGTCAGCGTCTTCCTCTTCGCCGAACGACGCCTCGAGGGTGGGGTGCTCTCGTTCGCCGGCCAGGCCGCAGCGCTCCCGGGGACGGAGGCGGAACGTGAGGCCTCGACCCGCGGGCTCGAGCACACCGAGGTCTTCCCGCTGATGATGTTCGCGGTCGCCGGCATGCTTCTCTTTCCGGCGGCGAACGACCTGCTCACGATGTTCGTCGCGCTTGAGGTGCTCTCGCTGCCCCTCTACCTGCTGTGCGGGCTCGCCCGCCGCCGCCGGCTGCTGAGCCAGGAAGCAGCGTTGAAGTACTTCATGCTCGGCGCCTTCAGCTCCGGCTTCTTCATCTACGGCATCGCGCTCGTCTACGGTTACGCCGGTTCGATGAACTTCGCGGCGATCAGCGAGGCGGTCTCCGGCCGTGCAGACGGTCAGGCGCTGCTTCTCGGCGGCATCGGTCTGATCGCGGTCGGCATGTTGTTCAAGGTCAACGCCGCCCCGTTCCACGCGTGGACGCCAGACGTCTACCAGGGAGCGCCGACTCCGGTGACCGCCTTCATGTCGGCGTGCACGAAGATCGCTGCGTTCGGCGCGCTGCTCCGGCTGTTCTACGTGGCCTTCGGAGGTGCGCGGTGGGACTGGACGCCGATGATCTGGGTCATCGCGATCCTGACCATGGTGGTCGGCTCCGTGCTCGCGCTCACCCAGACAGACATCAAGCGCATGCTCGCCTACTCCTCGATCGCGCACGCTGGGTTCATCCTCACCGGTTTCGTCGGCGCCCAGCGCGCGAGCGGTGATGGGCTCGGGTCAGTGCAGGCAGTGCTGTTCTACCTGGTCACCTACGGATTTCTGACCATCGGCGCGTTCGCCGTGGTGACCGTCGTACGAGACGCTAGTGGCGAGGCGACCCACCTTTCCCGGTGGTCCGGGCTTGGTAAGGAGTCGCCGCTCGTCGCGGCGGTGTTCGCGGTGTTCCTGCTCGGGATGGCCGGTATCCCGCTGACCAGCGGCTTCACCGGCAAGTGGGCGGTGTTCACCTCTGCGTTGTCGGGCGGTGCCTGGCCACTGGTCGTCACCGGGGTGCTGGTGAGCGCGATAGCCGCGTTCTTCTACGTCCGGGTGATCGTGTTGATGTACTTCTCCGAACCGGTCGGCGCGGGGCCGACGGTGATGATGCCGAGTGTCCTGACAACGACCGTGATCGCGTTGGCGTTCGCCGCTACCGTAGCCCTCGGCATCATGCCTGGTCCGGTGCTCGACCTGGCCGCGGCCGCAGGCGAGTTCATCCGCTAACCCGCCGCCACGGCGAGAAGAGAAGTGAGGAGCGATGTCAGCGGTGCCACCTCCCGTCTCGGCGTTGGCGTTTCCTGTCCTCGATGCCGGGCTCGAGGCGCGCTTGCGTTCCCGGATGGAGGAGGTCGAGGCAGCCCTCGAGTCCGCGGTGGTCAGTGAGGCCGCGTTCGTCACCGACGCGGCACGTCATCTGCTGCATGCCGGGGGCAAGCGCTTCCGGCCGTTGCTCGTGCTTCTGGCCGCCGAGACCGGCGACCCGGAGGGAGCCGGGGTGCTCACCGCGGCGTGTGTGATCGAGCTGACCCACCTCGGGTCGTTGTACCACGACGACGTGATGGACGAGGCCGTGCTCCGGCGGGGAGCACCGTCGGCCAATGCTCGTTATGACAACCTGGTGGCGATTCTCACCGGGGACCTGCTGTTCGCCAGGTCCTCCGAGCTGACCGCGGAGCTCGGGGCCGATGCGGTGCGCATCCAGGCCCAGACGTTCAGCCGCCTCGTCGAGGGTCAGATCCTCGAGACGGTCGGGCCACGTGAGGACGAGGACGCTCTCGACCACTATCTGAGGGTGGTGTCCGGCAAGACCGGGTCGTTGATCGCGACAGCAGCCCGTTACGGCGCCCGCTTCGGTGGTGCACCGCTCGAGGTCGAGGAGGCGCTGAGGAGCTACGGTGAGAAGGTCGGCTCGGCCTTCCAGCTCTCTGACGACATCCTCGACATCACCAGTGACTCCAAAGAGTCGGGAAAGACCCCTGGCACCGATCTCCGCGAGGGTGTGCCAACGCTGCCGGTGTTGCTCGCACGTCGCTCGACCGACCCGGCAGACCTGCACCTCCTCGAGCTGCTCGACTCCGATCTCAGCGACGGCCAGCGGCATGCCGAGGCGCTCGACCTGCTGCGCAAGCACCCGGCGATGGAGGAGGCCCGCGCCTACGTCCTACGCCGGGCGAACGAGGCGCGAGCACTTCTCCAGGTGCTTCCCGAGGGACCGGTGCGCGACGCCCTCGACGCGTTCGCCGAGGTCGTCGCCACGCGCACCCACTGACGCTGGGGACACGACCGAAACAGGTCGTCACCTCTGGTAGGTCACCACCACGCCCGGCCTGGGGAAGTCGTCGGTGTGCGGCCAGGTGCTCGACTGGTTCTCGAACGTGGCACCGTCAGTCTCGCCGGGATGCTGTACGGCGACGAAGACCGAATGCTGGTCGGCGCTGACCAGCGGCCCGCATGTCTCGGCGCCTATCGGGACGGTGAGGAACTGCTGCACCTTCCCACGCTGCGGACCCTCGACCGGCACTCGGAAGAGGCCGTCGTTGGAGCCGAGTGCGTTCCCGTCGGTCGAGATCCACAGGTTCCCGGCCTTGTCGAACGCGACGTTGTCCGGGCAGCTGATGGGGCTGACCATGTCCTTCGGGAAGCCGGCGAAGTAGCTCTCCGGTGCCTCGGGGTCCCCGCAGACCAGCATGAGGTTCCAGCCGAACCGGGTCGCGGTGTGGTCCCCCCGGGCCTCAGTCATCTCGAGTACGTATCCGTTGCGGTTGCCGCTTGCGGGGCTCAGCGGATCGCCGATCCCCGTGCGCACCATGCTCGTGGCAAGCGGGTTCGCCTCGTCGACGGGGAAGGTGCTGCCCCGCAGGGAGTTGTTGGTCAGTGCGCAGTAGATGGACCCGTTGACCGGGTTCGGCTCGATGTCCTCTGGCCGGTCCATCCGGGTCGGAAAGACCTTGTCGGCCGCGAGTCGGGTGTCGATGAGTACGTCGGCCACCGACATGCCGGCCACGTAGGACTCCGTGTCACTCGTCAGCGGGATCCAGTCACCCGTTCCGTCGTGCTCCCCGTCCTCGACTCCGTCACCCTTGAACTTGGCGACGTACAGCGTGCCCCGGGTGAGCAGCTCCATGTTCCGGCGGCGTGCTGCCTGCGAGTCGCGCGGGTCGAACGCGTCGCGTGAGACGAACTTGTAGATGTAGTCGCCCCGCTCGTCGTCGCCCATGTATGTCACCGCCTGCCCGCTGCGAGCGATCGTCACGTTGGCACCCTCGTGCTTGAACCGGCCCAGCATCGTGTGCTTGCGCGGCTTGGGTCGCGGGTCGTAGGGGTCGACTTCGACGATCCAGCCGAACCGGAACGGCTCGTGCGGCTCCACGGTCAGGTCGAAGCGTGGGTCGACGTCCTTCCAGCCTCGGTCACCGGTCCCGGTGATCGTGTAGCGCGCGTAGGACTGGGTGTAACGGGTGTCCAGCTCGCCGGATCTGCCGAAGTACTGGTTGAAGTTCTCCTCGCCGCTGAGCACCGTGCCCCACGGCGTGGTCCCGCCCGCGCAGTTGTTCAGCGTCCCCAGGACAGTCCTGCCACGTGGGTCCGCCGTGGTTCTCAGCCGTTCGTTGCCAGCGGCCGGACCGGTCATCTTGAAGGGCGTCGACGTGGTGATTCGCCGGTTGTAGCTGCGTGGTCCCCTTTTTGTACGGCGCCAGGGGCCGCGCCTCTCGTCGCGGGGGCGGTGGATCTCTACCACCGACATGCCGTGGGATGCCATCGCGATCTTCTTGATGGTCTCGTCGTCGTAACGGCCGGTGGGGAACATGAGGTTCTCGTCGGTGTACTCGTGGTTCACCACGAGCAGGCCACGCCGACGGTCCAGCGGGACGACACCCACGTAGTCGTTGTTGTAGCCAAACTGCTTGGCCGCCTTCTCCGGTGTCTGGCGGTTCACCTCGAAGACGGGAGCGTTGCGGGCAACCGGGTCACCCCACGCGATGACTACGTGATGACGAAAGCCGTCCGGCACCGTGACGTTGTCCCGGACGTTGGGGGCCACCGGCTGGAACGAGACGGTCCCCAGGTTGCTCCCGCGCCGAGCGGCCGACTGCGTGGCCGGAGCTCCCGGGGCAGCGGCCGCCGTCTGCGGGCCTAGGAAACCACCGAGAACCATCGCCCCGGCCCCGGCACCACCGGCCTTGAGCAGGGCGCGTCGACCGAGGACCTCCTCGACGAGGCTGGAGAAGTGCGGGTTCTCGGAGATGTTGGGGACCGGCTTGTCGCAGGCGTCGCCACAGCGGTAGTGGCAGGTCATCTTGCTGCGCGAACCGTGGGGGCTGGCCGTCAGTAGCGGGAGGAAGCGAGGGGGCACGAGAAGCTCCTTGGTCGAGTCGACATAGTCGCCCCTGACGCTAGGAAGCCCAGACGATCTGCATGCGATGTGCGAATGTTGCCCACGTGGCCAGCCGGTGAACTCTGGGTCGGCCGTTGAGGGGACATCTCGACGCTGGCGGACCCATCTCGACGTCAGAGAGCACTGGCCTCGGCTGTGAGGCGGAGCTGGCGCCGGCGATGCGCCACCGCTTCGTAGGTGAAGATCACGAGTGCGACCCAGACCAGCACGTATCCGGCCAGGCGCATGGCGGGCATCGGCTCGTCGAAGATGAAGACCCCGAGCACGAACTGAAGGGTGGGCGCGAGGTACTGCAGCAGGCCGAGAGTGGTCATCGTGACGCGGGTGGCAGCCGCACCGAAACAGATCAACGGGATCGCGGTGACGACACCGGTGCTCACGAGCAGGAGGGCATGCCCGAGCCCGTTCCCGGCGAAGGACGCCGAGCCCGCGGTGTCCAGGAACAGGAGGTAGCCGAACGCGATCGGGGCGATCACCAGGGTCTCCAGGGCCAGGCTCTCGACCGCGCCGGCGTTCGCCTTCTTCTTGGCAAGTCCGTAGCTGCCGAAGGAGAACGCAAGGACGAGGGAGACCCACGGCGGTCGGCCCAGCTCGAGGGCGAGGCCCACGACCGCAACGCCGGCCATGCCCATGGCGAACCACTGCAACGTCCGCAGACGCTCCCCGAGGACCAACACGCCCATCAGCACCGTGACCAGCGGGTTGATGAAGTAGCCGAGAGACGTCTCGACGACGTATCCGTTGTTGACGCCCCAGATGTATCCGCCCCAGTTCACCCCGATGACCACCGCCGCGACGATGAGGAGCAGGCAGGTGCGACGGTCGCGGAGGATCGCCACGAACTGGGACCGTCGCTGGAGTAGGACGACGAGTGCGGCCATCACGAACAACGACCAGACGACCCGGTGCGCGAGGATCTCGAATGCTCCGGCGGGCTCGAGGATCGTCCAGTACAGCGGGAAGATTCCCCACATGGCATAGGCCGCAGCACCCAGCAGGAGGCCTTGCCGAGTCTCTGGCACGCCTGCAGACTAGTCGCAACAGTAAGGATCAAACAAACTGTTTACCGCTGACAGACGCGGGAGGTGTCACTGGGCCTGACCTAGGCGACGGTCCAGGTGTCCCCGCTGTGCAGCAGTCCGGAGAGCGCGTCGGCCGTCTCCCCAGACGTCTGCTGAGCGGTGCCGATCTGCTCGCGCGTCAGGTCGTCGTACGTCGACTGCTCGACCTGCCGGAAGATGCCGATCGGTGCCTGGTTGAGGTGGCCTGCGTCGGTGAGCCGCGACAGCGCAAAGGCGGTGGTCGGGTCACTGGCATGCGCATCGTGCACCAGCAGCGCGTCCTCGCCGACGGCCGCGACGTCCATGACCTTCAAGGCACCCGTGCCCGGGTCGCGCACGACGCCGCGGGTCCGCTGTCCGGCGTCGTCGGGAGGCCCGAACCGGACCGGCTCCCCGTGGACCAGCGGGATGATCGCGGTCTGCTTGGTCTCCGGGTCCTTGATCGCATCGAACGCGCCGTCGTTGAAGATCGGGCAGTTCTGGTAGATCTCCACCAGCGACGTACCCCGGTGGGCCGCGGCCGCGGAGAGCACGGAGGTGAGGTGTTTGCGGTCGGAGTCGATGGTGCGAGCGACGAACGTGCCCTCGGCGCCGAGGGCCAGCGACACCGGGTTGAACGGGTTGTCCAGCGAACCCATCGGAGTCGACTTGGTCACCTTGCCCAGCTCGGAGGTGGGGGAGTACTGCCCCTTCGTGAGGCCGTAGATCCGGTTGTTGAACAGCAGGATGGTCATGTTCACGTTCCGGCGTAGTGCATGGATCAGGTGGTTCCCACCGATGGATAGTGCGTCTCCGTCACCGGTGACCACCCACACCGAGAGATCGCCGCGTGAGGTCGCGAGGCCGGTCGCGATCGCCGGAGCACGCCCGTGGATGGAGTGCATGCCGAACGTGTCGAGGTAGTAGGGGAACCGCGAGGAGCAGCCGATGCCGCTGATGAACACGATGTTCTCGCGCTTGAGTCCGAGGTTGGGCAGGAAGCCCTGGACCGCGGCGAGTACGGCGTAGTCCCCGCAGCCCGGGCACCAGCGCACCTCCTGGTCGCTGGTGAACTCCTTGCGGCTCTGCGGTGCGTCTGCGGGTGGCACACCCTGCAGGCCGGGGAACGGAAGCTCGGCCTGGGTCATCGAACTGCCTCCTTGTGGCTGTGGAACCCGTTGGTGCCGAACGTCGAGCGGGACTCCGCCGGGTCCGTCGACTCTGCGAGGTCGGTGATGGCGTCGGCCAGCTCGGCCGCGCGCAACGGCAGGCCGCGCACATGGTTGTAGCCCACGACGTCGACGAGATACTTGGCGCGCAGCAGCAACGAGAGCTGGCCGAGGTTCATCTCGGGCACCATCACCGCGTCGTAGCCCGCGAGTACCTCACCGAGGTTCTTCGGAAACGGGTTGAGGTGCCGAAGGTGTGCCTGTGCGATCGAGACGCCCTGCTTGCGCACCTCTCGGCAGGCGGCGCCGATGGGGCCGTACGTCGACCCCCAGCCCAGCACGAGGACGCGGGCCGACCCCGAGGGGTCGTCGACCTCGACCAGAGGAATCGACTCCGCGACCCTCTCCACCTTCGCCGCGCGCGTGCGGACCATGACCTCGTGGTTGACGGGGTCGTAAGAGATGTTCCCGTGCCCGTTGCCCTTCTCCAGGCCGCCGATCCGGTGCTCGAGCCCAGCGGTTCCCGGAACCGCCCAGGGACGGGCCAGCGTCTCCTGGTCACGCAGGTAGGGCCAGAACTCCTCGCCCTTCTTGCCCGTGTGATTGGGCTCGGTGGCGAAATCGGGGTCGATCTGCGGCAGGTCGGCGACCTCGGGGATGCGCCACGGCTCGGAGCCGTTGGCCAGGTAGCCGTCGGAGAGCAGCATCACCGGTGTCCGGTAGGTGACGGCGATCCGGGTCGCTTCGACCGCGGCGTCGAAGCAGTCCGCGGGTGACTGAGGTGCAACGATCGGCAGCGGGGCCTCACCGTTGCGCCCGAACATGGCCTGGAGCAGGTCGGCCTGCTCGGTCTTGGTCGGCAGACCGGTCGACGGTCCGCCACGCTGCACGTCGACCACGAGCAGCGGCAGCTCCATCATCACGCCGAGGCCGATGGTCTCCGACTTCAATGCCACACCAGGACCCGAGGTCGTGGTGACGCCGAGCGAACCGCCGAACGCGGCACCGAGCGCGGCACCCACACCGGCGATCTCGTCCTCGGCCTGGAAGGTGGTCACGCCGAACCGCTTGTGCTTGCTCAGCTCGTGTAAGACATCCGAGGCGGGCGTGATGGGGTAGGAGCCGAGGAACAGTGGCAGACCCGACTGGGTGGACCCGGCGATCAAGCCGTAGGCAAGGGCAAGGTTCCCGGTGATGTTGCGGTAGGTGCCGACATCCATCGGGGCCGGCTTGATCTCGTACTGGACCACGAAGGCCTCGGTCGTCTCACCGAAGTTCCAGCCTGCCTTGAACGCTGTCACGTTGGCGTCGCGGATGTCGGGCACCTTGGCGAAGCGACGTTCGAGGAACTCGATCGTGTGCTCGGTCGGGCGCCCGTACATCCAGGACAGCAGGCCGAGGGCGAACATGTTCTTGGCCCGTCCGGCATCCTTGCGGGACAGTCCGAACTCCTTGACCGCTCCCACCGTCATGCCCGTCAGGTCGAACGCGTGCACGGCGTACTCGTCGAGCACACCGCTCTCCAGCGGGTTCTCGGTGTAACCGGCACGGGTCAGGTTGCGCGAAGTGAAGTCGTGGCTGTCGACGATGACCGCCGCGCCCTTCTTGATGTCCCCCAGGTTCGCCCTCAGCGCTGCCGGGTTCATCGCCACGAGAACATCGGGTGAGTCTCCGGGCGTCAGGATGTCGTGGTCGGCCAAATGAACCTGGAACGACGAGACGCCGGGCATCGTCCCGGCCGGCGCCCGGATCTCGGCCGGAAAGTTCGGCAGGGTTGAGAGATCGTTGCCGAAGCTAGCGGTCTCCTGGGTGAACCGGTCACCGGTGAGCTGCATGCCATCACCGGAGTCCCCCGCGAAACGGATGATGACGTGGTCGAGCTGCTTGACCTGTTTGGTCACGCTGTGCCTTCCTTCGGGCCCGCCTCGTTCGGAGGCTGCGGCCGGTCGTGCCGACTTCTCCGCAGCTGGGGTCACAACTGCGATCTGCCTCCTCAACTCTACGGCGGGGCCCAACCGAAGACCGGCCGAGTCCAGATCACGGTCGAACGGCACTCGACATCATCACTCGACGCACGGATGTGGCTCAGGACCAGTAGACGACCACTTCGTCGCCGACGGCCACCTGGTCGAAGAGGGACCGGATGGCGGCGTAGTCGCGGACGTTCACGCAGCCGTGCGAGGCACCGTTGTAGCCGTTCGCGGCGAAGTCGGGCGAGTAGTGCACGGCCTGACCACCGCTGAAGAACATGGCGAAGGGCATCGGCGTGTTGTAGAGGGACGAGACGTGGTCGATCGACTTGTAGGAGACGGCGAACTGGCCCTCCCGGGTCGGCAGCTCGTCAGAGCCGAACCGGACGTCGACGCGCGTCTGCACCGAGCCGTCGACCACCCACCGCAGACTGTTACTGGACTTGTCGACACACAACACACGTCCGGTCAGGCAGCGCGGGTCCAGGGGTGCCCCAGAGGCGACCGGCACCGGCTTGGGCTTTGGCACCGGCTTGGGCTCCCGGTTGAGCAGCTCGTCGCGACTCGGTTCGCTGGTCATCGCAAGCAGCCGGTCGATCGTCCGCTGGTCGACCTCACCGGTCGACGGAATCTCGCGCTTGACCTGGAAGCCGGCGACCGCCGCGGTCGTCGTGTCGGCGAAGTGGTCGCCCACCTCGCCGCTGAACCAGCCGATCTGCTTCAACCGCGCCTGCAGCTCGCGTACCTCCTGCCCCGAGTCTCCCGGTCCGAGAATCGTGGGGCCGGCGGTGAGCCGGTTGTGCATCTCGTCGTCGGTGGGCATCCGCGACATCGACACGACGCGCTCCCAGGTCCGCGTGTCGATGTCACCGGAGCTCGGAAATCCTCGCTTCTGCTGGAAGCCCCGGACCGCCTGCTCGGTGACGCCGTCGTAGATGCCGGTGACGTCCGGCGCGTACCACTCCAGCTGCTGCAAACGAGACTGCAGCTCACGGACCTCGGTGCCCTGGTCGCCGCGCTCCAGCATTGGCTCCAGCATCGGCTCGGGCGTCGGCTCGGGCGTCGGCTCGGGCGTCGGCTCGGCCTTTGGCTCGGCCTTCGGCTCGGGCGGCTCGCTCGGTTCTGCCTTCGGCTCGGTTGGTTCGGGTGTCTGCTCGGGCGTCGGCTCCCGGTTCGGTTCGGCGGTGGGTGAGTCGGTGACATCGGCGACATCGCGGGGGGCACCGGCCACCGGGCGTGGCTCTGCCTGCGTCGAGGTGTCGGTGGAGCCGGTGATGTCGGTTAGGGCGAACACGGCGTACGCCGTACCTGCCGCCACCAGCAGGGCCATCAGGGCGGCCGTGACCGCCAGGCCGAGCTTTCTTCCCTGCCGCATCCTGTCCTCCACCGAGTTGACGAACCTAAGCACGGTACCGGCACTCGGGCCACATGCGGAAACGACGTGCCGTCGACCATACGCCGTCCGCACAGCGACCGGTCTGAGCCCTAGACTCAGGCGGGTGGCGAACTACAACAGTGCTGACTACCTGGGGGCTTATCTTTCGCTGCTGGCGATCCTGGTCATCGGTTCGCTACTGGTGGCCGCCATGTTCGCAGGGAACCGGCTGCTGCGTCCGTCGTACCCGACTCCGGAGAAGCTGCTCACCTACGAGTGCGGAGTCGACCCGGTCGGGCAGGGTTGGGCACAGAGCCACGTGCGCTACTACGTCTACGCCTACCTCTATGTCATCTTCGCCGTCGACGCGGTGTTCCTCTTCCCCTGGGCGACCGTCTTCGGCGGTCTCGGCTGGGTCTCCGTCGGTGAGATGGGCGTGTTTCTCGGAGTTCTCGCCGTCGGTCTCGCCTACGCCTGGCGCAAGGGAGTCTTGACGTGGACGTGAACTCCCATGCCCACGGCGACGGGGTCGGCCAGGACAGCCAGCCGCGGCCTGCCGGAGTCCCCGTCCACGTGGGTATGCCGACCGTGGGTGCCGAGATCGGGTTGCTGCAGAAGGTGGCCCCGAAGCCGGCGCGCTACCTGCTCAACTGGGGGCGCAAGTACTCCCTGTGGGTGTTCAACTTCGGGCTCGCCTGCTGTGCCATCGAGTTCATCGCCACCTCGATGGCGCGCCACGACTTCATCCGGCTCGGCGTCATCCCGTTCGCTCCTGGCCCACGGCAGGCCGACCTGATGGTGGTGTCCGGGACGGTCACCGACAAGATGGCCCCGGCGATCAGGCGGCTCTACGAGCAGATGCCCGAGCCGAAGTACGTCATCTCCTTCGGCTCATGCTCCAACTCAGGCGGGCCCTACTGGGACTCCTACTGCGTCACCAAGGGTGTGGACCAGATCATCCCCGTCGACGTCTACGTCCCCGGTTGCCCACCGCGCCCCGAGGCGTTGCTGCAGGGAATCTTGAAGCTGCAGGAGAAGATCGACGGTGAGTCGCTTTCGCTGCGGTACGCCGAGCAGCGGTACCGCGCGGGCGACGCCGCCTCAGTTACCCGCGGGCTCGTCGAGCCGCCACCGGAAGCCGTCAGATGAGGCAGCCCGACTCGCCCTGGCCGGACCGGGTCCGCAGTGCCTTCGCCGAGAGGATAGGCGAGGCCGTGGTTGTCCACGAGGAGTACGGCCCGGTCAGTGTCGACGTCGAGCCGCAGCGCTGGGAGGAGTCGCTCCAGCTTGCTCGCGACCGGCTTGGATGCACGTTCTTCGACTGGCTGTCCGCGGTGGACGAGCTGAACGACGGCTTCCGGGTCGCGTGCCATGTTGCCCATCACCGGATCGGGCGGGTGGAGCACCTGATCGTTCGCGCGCTCGTCCCCCGGGACGCGGCGGTGATCCCCTCGCTCGCGCATCTGTTCGCCGGCGCCCGCTGGCACGAGCGGGAGACGTCGGAGATGTTCGGCATCGGGTTCACCGTCGACGGGACGGTGGTCGAGCTGGAGCCGCTGCTCCTGCCCGAGAACTTCGAGGGTCACCCGCTTCGCAAGGACTTCATCTTGGCCTCGCGGGTCGCCAAGCCGTTCCCCGGTGCCAAGGAGCCGGGGGAGTCCGCTGACCCGTCGCACGGTGCTGCTCCTGCCCGGCGCCGTACCCGTCCGGCCGGGGTGCCCGAGCCCGCGCAGTGGGGCCCGCGCGAGCCTGACAGCGACGAGCCTGACACCCTCGGGGCGGCGGCCGCCGCCCCTCCGGCGAGACCTCGACGGGCGCGCCCCGGTGCCTGAGCTCGTGGATGTGACGCTGAGGCTGCTGCTGGTCCTCTCCGCGTTCCTCGTCGCTCCGCTCCTCGTCGGCCAGATCGAACACAAGGCGATGGCTCATATGCAGAGCCGGGTGGGTCCGATGTACGCCGGTGGATTCCACGGGTGGGCGCAGCTCGTCGCGGACGGCGTGAAGTTCGTGCAGAAGGAGGACATCGTCCCTGCAGCCGCCGACCGCCGGGTGTTCCAGATCGCTCCGGCCGTGGCGTTGTTGCCCTACCTCGTCGTGATGCTCGTGATCCCGATCGGGCCCGGCCTCGTCGGCCAGGATCTCGGTGTCGGCATCTTCTTCGTGCTGGCGGTCATGGGGGTCGGTGTGATCGGCACCCTGATGGGTGGCTGGTCGAGTGCCAACAAGTACAGCCTGCTCGGCGGGATCCGGGTAGCGGCCCAGCTGATGGCCTACGAGCTGCCGTTCGTGCTCGCCGCCGCCTCGGTCGCGATGGCTGCCGGGACCCTCTCGCTGAGCGGGATCGTCATGGCGTGGAGCCCGTGGTGGCTGCTGTGGCAGGCACCGGCTGCGGTGGTTTTCTTCGTCGCCGGCCTCGCCGAGCTGCAACGACCGCCTTTCGACATGCCGGTCGCCGACGCCGAGCTCGTCTTCGGCCCGTACACGGAGTACGGCGGCCTGCGCTTCGCCCTGTTCATCCTGGCGGAGTACGCCGGGATCGTGGTGCTGTCCGCGCTGACGACGGTGCTCTTCCTCGGTGGTTGGCACGGGCCGTTCGAGGCCGATCTGGGCTGGGTGTGGACGCTGCTCAAGACGGGGCTGGTCGCCTTCGCCGTGGTATGGGTGCGGGTGGCCTACCCACGGCTGCGGGAGGACCAGCTCCAGCGCCTTGCCTGGCAGGTCCTGGTGCCACTCGCCCTCTTCCAGCTTGCGGTCACAGCGATAGGTGTGGTGATGACACAGTGAGTCTTCCCGGAGTCGGCCTGCTCAAGGGCCTCGCGGTCACGATGCGCAACATGACCCGCCGGTCCGTGACCGCGCACTACCCCGACGCGATGCCCGAGCTGCCACCCCGCTCACGTGGGGTGATCGCGCTGATCGAGGAGAACTGCACCGTCTGCATGCTGTGCGCGCGCGAGTGCCCGGCGTGGTGCATCTACATCGACTCGCACAAGGACACGGTTCCGGCGACGACGGAGGGTGGCAAGGACAAGAGCCGCAACGTGCTCGACCGGTTCGCGATCGACTTCTCGATCTGCATGTACTGCTCGATCTGCATCGAGGTCTGCCCGTTCGACGCGTTGCACTGGAGCCCGGAGTTCGAGTACGCCGAGCTCGACATCCGCGACCTCACTCACGAGAAGGAGCGGCTGCGCGAGTGGATGTGGACCGTCCCCGCGCCCGCCGCACTCGACGAGCATGCGGAGCCGGCGAAGGAGATCGGCGTTGCGCAGAAGGCCGCCGACCGCGCCACGGTGGCCGAGTCGTCAGGCGCCGAGGGTGCTATAGCCCCGCCACCGGCTGACAAGTCGGGGGATTCGTGAGCGTCATAGAGGCGCTCTTCCTGTTGCTCGGGCTGATCACGGTCGGCTCTGCGTTGCTGGTGGTGGTGGCGAGGAACATGGTGCATGCGGCGTTGTGGCTGGTCGTCACCCTCGGGGCGATCGCCGGTATCTACCTGCTCCTCGCCGCCGAGTTCGTGGCGTGGGTGCAGGTGCTGATCTACGTCGGGGCCGTCGTCGTACTCCTACTCTTCGCGCTCATGCTGACCAAGGCCGCGACCGGATCCCAGCAGGACCTGAACGTTCGCCGGGTCGTGCCCGCGGCCCTGGTGGCGCTGCTCGTGGCGGCCCTCCTGGGCACGACCGTGGTCGCCGGCTTCGCCGACGTCCGGATCGACCTCACGAACGCCATTGTCGGGTCGGCCGAGGTGACCGGAGCCACGATCTTCGAGAAGTGGGTGCTGCCCTTCGAGGTGCTCAGCGTGCTGCTTCTTGCGGCGCTGATCGGCGCGATCGTTCTCTCCCGCTCGCACACCGACCTGTCAGGCGATGGGGGTGCTACGGCCTCGCCACCGCCTGACACCTCCGGGAAGGGGGATGGGTGATGCCCCAGTCGATGGCCCAGTCGATGGCCCAGTCGATCCCGCTGTGGTGGCCGCTGCTGGTGGCGAGCCTGTTGTTCGCGATCGGGGTGTACGGCGTGCTGGTGCGGCGCAACGCCGTGCTCGTGCTGATGGGCGTCGAGCTGATGCTCAACGCGGTGAACCTCAACCTGGTCGCCTTCGACACCTACTTCCGCGACGTGCTGCACGGGGGCCAGACTCTCGCGCTGTTCGTAATCGTGATCGCCGCAGCCGAGATCGGCCTCGCGTTGGCGATCGTGCTTCTCGTCTTCCGCAGCCATGGCCACATCGAGGTCGACCGGCTGCGCTCGCTCGCCGACCGCGACAACCCCGAGTGGTCACCCGGGAACGGTGCTGTCACCCCCTCAGCGTCTGACAAGTCGGCCGAGGGAGTGCGGTGACCGCGCTTCTCCTCGCCCTGCTCGTGATCCCGTTCGGCTCGGCTGGTGTCGCGCTGGTCGTCGGCCATCGTGGCGAGGCCGTGGCCAAGGCTGTTTCGGTCGCGGGGTCGGCTCTGGGGCTCGTCGCCGCCGGAGTCGTTGCAATCCCGAGGCTCGGCGAGTCCGACCCGGTCGGCAGGGTGCTCGCCAGCGCGACGTCGGTGGGGCCGCCGATCGAGTTCTCGATGTACGTCGACCAGCTGAGCGCCGTGGTGCTTCTTCTCGCGCACGTCGTCGCGTTCCTGGTGCAGATCTACTCGCTCGGCTATCTCGAGGACGACCTCCGCTACCCGTCGTACGCCGCTCTCGTGTCGATCTTCACCGGAGCCATGACCGTCGTCGTCACCGCAGACGACCTCTGGATGCTGCTGGTGGGCTGGGAGCTGATGGGTGCCTGCTCGTACTTCTTGATCTCACACCACTGGGAGCTGCCCGAGGCGAGGGCGGGAGCGGTCAAGGCATTCCTCATGACGCGTACGGCGGACCTGGGTCTGCTGTTCGCGATCATCGTGCTGGGCATCGTGTTCGACTCCTACCGGATCAGCACGATCATGTCCGCGATCGGTGAGCCCGGCTACGGTCGCGACGACCTGTGGCTTCCGGCCATGCTGTTGGCGGTCGCGGTGATCGGGAAATCAGCGCAGTTCCCGTTGCACACCTGGCTTCCCGACGCCATGCCTGGTCCGACGCCGATCTCCGCGCTGATCCACGCCGCCACGATGGTTGCCGCAGGCGTGTTCCTGGTGGCGCGGACGTATCCCCTCTTCCTTTCCGCTCCGGCCGCACTCAACCTCCTCGGACTGACCGCTGCGCTCACCATGTTCCTTGGCGCCCTTTACGCCCTGTTCTCGAAAGACCTGAAACGGGTGCTGGCCTGGTCGACGGTGAGCCAGCTGGGCTACATGTTCGGAGCGCTCGCGGTGGGTGCGTACCCCGCCGCTGTACTGCACCTGCTCGCGCACGGCGCGTTCAAGGCGTTGCTGTTCCTCGCGGCGGGCTCGGTCGTGCACGCGGTCGGGTCGACGTCGATGACCGCGATGGGCGCGTTGCGCAGCCGGCTTCCGCACACGTTCCTCACCATGACGCTCGGGTTCGGCGCCCTGGCCGGCGTCGTACCCCTGGTCGGCTTCTTCACCAAGGACGCCGTCATCGGCGCCGCTCTGGACGCGGCCACCGACGGCCGTCTGGTCTGGCCGTGGCTGGCCTGGCTGATCTTCGGCTCCGCCGTGCTCACCGCGCTGATGACGGTCGCCTACTGCATGCGCGCGTGGTTGCTGGTCTTCTTCGGGGAGCCGGTGCCCGCGACTGGATCTGCGACGGACGAGCCGAACGAGCCACCGTGGTCGATGCGGGCTCCCTTGTACCTGTTGGCGATCCCGACCGTGCTGGGCGGGCTGGCCGTCCTGTACCCACAGTCACTTCTCGGCTCCGGTAGCGGCGAACCTCTTGTGCATATCCGGATGGCAGTCGCAATGACCGTACTCGTCGCGGTCACCGGCGTGGCGGTGTTCTGGATGTGGCGGCGTAACGAGGGACGCGACCCGTGGCGCCCGGTAGTCGTCCCGCACCCGCCGGTCGACCGGATGTACGACGTGGGACTGGTCCATCCCGTCCGGCGGCTGGCGGTCCTGGTCCGAGCAGGTGAACGCGACGTGGTCGACGCCTACGCCAACGGGGCGGGGGCCTCCGTCCGAGCGCTCGGCTGGGTGCTCCGGCTCGCGCAGAACGGGAACGTGCAGGGCTACCTGATGGTGGTCGTGCTCGGCGCAGCCGCAGTCGCTGTCGCGGCGGGGGTGATGACATGAGCACATCCGCTCTCGGGCTCAACGGGTTGATCGCCGTCCCACTGGGCTTCGCCCTGCTTGCCCTGCTCGTACGGTTCCGGGAGACCAGACCAGAGACCGGACCGGCACAGGCGAGCGATGCCGTCGATGACCGGCTGCCGGTGGCCGTCGCTGTGCTCGGCTCTGTAGCGACCCTCGGCTGGTCGGCCTGGGTCGCGGTGCTGTCCCGGTCGGGCTTGGACCACTCCCGCGTCGACGCCGTCTGGATCGCCGCGATCGACGTGCACTGGCGGCTCGGCGTCGACGGGATCTCCGCGCCACTGATCCTGCTGAGCACGCTGGTAACCGCCTGCTGCGTGATCTCTTTGGTCCGGCACGCCCCGGACTGCGGAGAACGGGTCAACCTGGCGGTCCTGTTGTTGCTGATCGAGACCGGTGTCCTCGGCTGCTTCCTGGCGCTGGACATGGTCTTGTTCTTCCTCTTCTTCGAGGTCGCCCTGATCCCGATGTGGTTCGTGGTGAACAGCTGGGGTGACGCCCACGACGAGGCCGGTCGCCGTCGGGCCGCCACCCGTTTCCTGGTCTTCACGGTGCTCGGATCCGCGCTGATGCTGGTCGGTTTCCTGCTCGTGCGCTCTTCTGCGGGAACGTTCGACATCACCGGGGTCGCAGCTCAGGCGGCAGGGTCGACGTACGACCTCGGCTCGCCCACGGCTGTGCTCGCGAGCATCCTGATCGCACTCGGTCTGGGCGTGAAGACACCACTGTGGCCCCTGCACATCTGGCTGCCCGATGCTCACTCCAAGGCGCCGACCGTCGGCTCGGTGCTGCTGGCCGCGGTGCTGTTGAAGCTCGGGACCTACGGCTTCGTCCGGTTCTGGGTGCCGGTCACCGACCCGTCGTGGCAGCTCCTGGTCCCTGTGGTGGCGGCGCTGTCAGTGGTCGGCATCGTGTACGCCGCCCTCGCGTGCCTCGCGCAGACCGACCTCAAGCGGCTGATCGCCTACTCCAGCGTTGGACACATGGGTTTCGTGGTCCTCGGCGTCACCACGTTCACCACCGGGGGGGTGCAGGCAGCGGTGTATGCGAGTGTCGCGCACGGGTTGATCACCGGGCTGCTGTTCTTCATCGCCGGGGCGATCAAGGACCGCTACGGCACCACGGATCTGACCCGGCTTCGCGCGCTGTACGGACGGGTGCCGCGGCTGGCCGGTGTGTTCGCGTTCGCAGCCATCGCCTCGCTCGGTCTTCCCGGTCTCGCCGGCTTCTGGGGCGAGATGCTCGCTATCCGGTCCGCGGCCGACCCTGCTGCCACCTTGCCCAGCGGAACGTTCGTGGTGCTGGCGGTGATCGCCGCGCTCGGTGTCATCTTGACGACCGCCTACTTCCTGGCGGTGATCCGCACGATGCTTCAGGGCGCCCCGCCGGAGGTGAGGCCGGTCAACGTGGGCACGAGGTCCGTGGAGCTCGAGACCGCTGAGGCCGATCCTGGTCCATCCGCGGCCGCGCTCCCTCCTGCCTCGGACGCACCAAGCGCTGCCTCCGACGTCGATCGGCTGGAATGGGTGGTCTGGTCTCCGCTGGTGGCGCTCACAGTGCTGCTCGGCGTGGCACCGGGACTGCTGCTGACACCGGTCGCCGACGCCGCACGCGCTTTGTTCGGGGGTCCGGGATGACAGGCGTTCAGTCGATCGACTGGGTCGCGATCGCGGCTCCGCTCGTGCTGGCGGTCACCGCGATCGCCGTACTCCTCGCGGACGCGTTTATCGACAAGCCGCATACCCGGGGCCGCGCCCTGCTGCCTGCCACGCTCACCGTGCTCGGCGTGGTCGTAGCCGGTGTTCCGGCCGCGTTGGCGTGGGGGCAGCGGCGGGCGACGTTCTGCATCGTCGAGCCGCTTGGCGGACCGGCTCCGTGCTCGTTCGTCGTGGACCGCTTCACCGTCGTGTTCTGGGCGATCGTGCTGTTCGGCACCGCAGTCGTCGCGCTGCTCGGCACTGCGGCGGTGGCCGAGGGCCGCACCCCGCAGGGGGAGTGGAACTTCCTGCTTCTGTGCTCGGCGACCGGTGCGCTCGTGATCGCTGCGTCGCGCGACCTGATCACGCTGGTCGTCGCGCTCGAGGTCGTCTCCCTGCCTGCCTTTGCCATGGCGGGGCTCCGGCGAGGCGACTCACGGGGAGCAGAGGCCGCGGTGAAGTTCTTCCTGGTCTCGGTGATCTCGACGGCCGTGATGCTGATGGGCGTCTCGCTGGTGTACGGCGCGACGGGCTCGGTGTTCCTCAGCGAGATCGACGCCTCGTTGGTCACCGGGCTCGGGCCACGGCGGGTCGCCGTCGTCGGCACGTTGCTCACGATCGTGGGACTTGCGTTCAAGGTCGCTGCGGTGCCCTTCCACATGTGGGTTCCGGACACGTACGTCGGTGCTCCGGTCGCGGTCGCGGCGTACCTGTCGGTGGTTTCCAAGGCGGCTGGTTTCGTCGGGCTACTACTCGTCCTCACCTACGGGCTGCAGTCGTTCTCAGAGATCTGGGCACCGATCGTCGGCGTCCTCGCGGCGCTCACGATGACAGTGGGCAACGTCCTGGCCCTGTGGCAGCAACACGCGGTACGTCTACTCGCCTGGTCCTCGGTCGCCCAGGCCGGCTACATCCTCGTGCCCTTCGGCGCGGTCGCCTCGATCCCCTCCACGTTGGGCGCATCGCTGGGTTACCTGGCGATCTATGCCTTCGTGAACCTCGGTGCGTTCTCGGTGGCAACGGTGGTGGGCACCCGCTACCCGCGGCAGCGGCTCTCTGACTATCGCGGCTTGGTGCGCGAGGAGCCGGTCGCCGGCTGGGCGTTGGCCTTCGCGCTTCTCGCGCTCGCAGGTCTACCACCGGGCGTGGTCGGTCTGGTCGCGAAGGTGGTCGTCTTCGACGCAGCAGCCGGACCCGCGACGTGGCTGGCGTTGGTGATGGCGGTCAACGTCGCGATCGGTCTCGTGTACTACGTCCGTTGGCTCTTCGAGCTGTTCCGTCCCGCCGAGGTCGACGGAGGTTCGTCGTACGACGTGCCCACCGGCGTCGGCATCGCGATCGGCCTGACGTTCACCGCAGGCGTGGTCTTCTCCGTGTTCCCCGCGCTGTTGCTCGACCCCGTTCTCGCCGCGCTGGGCTGAGCCATGCTGCCTCGGTCCCGTGCTGATGACCGAGGCGGTGGAAAAGCTACTGGTAGTTGGTGTACCCAGCCAGACCTGCGGG
>JALZKI010000045.1 GCA_030859325.1 Actinomycetota bacterium | reverse complement strand
GGCAAGCGCGTCGAGGCTGTCGAGGATGTCGTCTCGGTTGGTCAGAAGGTCCAGGTGCAGATCGCCGAGATCGACGATCGTGGCAAGCTCTCGCTGATTCCCGTTGTGGAAGAAGGCAGCGAGGACTCCGCGGTCGACTCGAGCGGAGACTCTGACCGGCAGTGAGCAGGGCTTCGGCGGAGAAGGGCTCGACAGCCTTGCACAGATTGGGCCCGAAGCGCGTGGTTGAGAAGCGGGTGGCCCAGAAGCGGGTGGCCCAGAAGCGGGAAGCCCAGAAGCGGGAAGCCCAGCAGGGGACGACGCAGCGCCGGGCCACCGAGCAGAAGCCGGGTAGTACCCGCACCGTCCTGGAAGAGAAGGACCCGGGTGGGTCCGTGATGTCACAGATTCGCCGCACGGTTCTGCCGGGAGGGCTGCGGGTGATCACCGAGGCGATGCCCGGTGTTCGATCCGCCACGATCGGTGTGTGGGTCGGGGTCGGGTCGCGCGATGAGGGTCCGACCCTGTCCGGGGCCTCCCACTTCCTCGAGCACCTGCTGTTCAAGGGCACCCCGTCGCGCTCCGCGATGGACCTCTCGGTCGCGATGGACACCGTGGGCGGCGAGTTCAACGCTTTCACTGCCAAGGAGTACACCTGCTTCCACGCACGGGTGCTCGACGTCGACCTGCCGCTCGCCGTCGATGTCCTCGGGGACATGGTCACCTCCTCGCTGATCACCGCGAGCGATGTCGAGGCCGAGCGTGAGGTGATCCTCGACGAGATCGCCATGCATGACGACGACCCCGACGACGTGGTGCACAACCTGTACGCCGAGAAGGCATGGGGTGGTTCACCGTTGGGGCGTCCCATCGCCGGGAACGCCGAGTCGATCAGAACGCTGACCCGCACGCAGATCCTGCGTTACTACCGCGCGAGGTACCGTCCGGAGAACATGGTCATCGCGGTGGCCGGCAATCTCGACCACGCGACCGTCGTACGCCAGGTGCGCACGGCCTTCGGGCGCACCAACTTCCTCGCGGACCGGAACACCCGGCCACTGCCGGTGCGCCGCGGTCAGCGGAGGAAGAACACGGCGACCGGCCAGATCGTGGCCACCCGCCCGTTCGAGCAGGTCAATCTGGTGCTCGGGGTGAATGCGTTGAACCGCACCGATGAGCGTCGGTACGCCATGGGCGTGCTCAACGCGGCTCTCGGCGGCGGAACGTCCTCGCGCCTGTTCCAAGAGGTGCGGGAGCGGCGAGGGTTGGCGTACTCGGTCTACTCCTTCGCCTCGCACTACGCCGACTCCGGCATGTTCGGGGTCGCGGTGGGCTGTCTGCCGTCGAAGGTGCAAGACGTCTTGTCGGTCGTGCGCGCCGAGCTGAGCAGGCTCGGTGAGGAAGGCATCACCTCTGCAGAGCTGGAGCGGGGCAAGGGTCAGCTGCGCGGTGGCCTCGTACTCGGGCTCGAGGACTCCGGCTCGCGGATGTCGCGCGTGGCCAAGGCCGAGCTGCTGTACGACGAGCTGCCGAGCATCGACGAGATCATCCGACGCATCGACGCGGTCACGCTGGAGGACGTGCAGCTCCTGGCCCAGGAGCTGTTCAGCCAGCCCGAGACGCTGGCCGTCGTGGGCCCGTTCGAAGAGCTTCCGGCCGCCCACGTCCCTCAGCTGTAACTCGGTAGTCATGGACCGGTACGGCCACACGAAGGACCTAGACTCGGATCGCCTCGATGTCGTACGCCGCGAGTTCGTCGTCCGCGGTGACGAGCGGGACGCTCAGCACCTGCGACTGCGCGATCAGAAGCCGGTCGAAGGGATCCCGATGATGGTCGGGAAGGTTGGCGACCGCGAGCGCGTGCGAGTGCCCGATCCGGAGGGGTTGTTCCCGACCTCCGCATCCGGTCGAGAACATAGGCAGCCGGTGTGGCCGGAAGGGGAAGTCTGCCGAGTGCACGCTTGACGGCGATCTCCCAGCCGCTCGCAGCCGAGAGCAGCAGTTCGTGCGACGGGTTCCGGAGCATCGCAAGGCTGGTTTCGCCCAACCGCTCCGGCGTGGTCTGCAGCCACAGCCATACGTGGGTATCCAGCAGGTACCGCCTCATCCGGTGAACCCCGCCAACACCTCTAGCGGAAGCGGCGCGTCGAAGTCGGCCGGCACGTCGTAGGCGTTCCGGTCCAGGGCGAAGGTCCGCTCACCCCGGCCGGCCGGCGCGACGATCCGGGCTGCGGCCTCACCGTTGCGTAGGATCTCGACCTCGCTTCCCGCGTCGACGAGGCGGAGAAGGCGCGACAGTTGCGTCTTGGCCTCGTGTACCCCCACCGCACAGTCGACTTAGTCATGGACTACCGGCCGCGGTTCCGTTTCCGAAGGATTGGCTAGGTTGGGCCTGTGACTTCTCGACGCGGTGGTGACCCCCTCATGGTCGGCGTGCTCGGTGCCCACGGCAAGGTGGGTGCGCAGGTTTGCCTGGCCGTCCAGGACGCCGAGAGCATGGAGCTGGTGGCTTCGCTGGACGTCGACGACTCCGTCGAGGACCTGGTCAGCGCAGGCGCACAGGCGATGGTCGACTTCACCCACCCTGACGCCGTCATGGACAACCTGCGGTTCTGCATCGAGAACGACATCCATGCGGTGGTGGGCACGACCGGGTTCGACGACGGCCGCCTGAACCAGGTCCGGAGCTGGCTCGCGAGGTCACCGCAGGTCGGTGTCCTGGTGGCCCCCAACTTCTCTGTCGGCGCCATCTTGATGATGCGTTTCGCCGCGGAGGCCGCTCGCTTCTTCGAGTCGGTGGAGATCGTCGAGCTGCACCATCCCGAGAAGGCTGACGCACCCTCGGGCACCGCGCGCCGTACGGCGTCGCGCATCGCTGGTGCACGCCGGGCCGCAGGGACCGGGCCGATCCCGGACGCCACCTCGACCGCTCTCGAGGGCGCCCGTGGTGCGGACGTCGAGGGCATCCGGGTGCACGGCCTGCGCGTGCGTGGTCTGGTGGCGCACCAGGAGGTGATCCTGGGTGGGCCGGGCGAGACCCTGACGATCCGGCACGACTCGATGGACCGGCTCTCCTTCATGCCGGGCGTGCTACTCGGGCTACGTGAGATCGGGGCTCGCCCCGGGCTCACCGTCGGCCTCGAAGAGCTTCTGGGCCTGGACTGATGCGCATCAGGGTCACCATCGCCGTCATGGTGGTCGCGCTGGTCTTCTACGCCGTGGTCATCGGGGCCAAGGGTCTGGCGATGGTCGGGTCGGGGTCTGTCGTCGGCACCACCCTGGGGATCGGCGTGCTCGTCCTCCCCGCCGTGGGGCTCCTCCTGGTGGGCAGAGAGCTTCAGTTCGGCCGGCAGTCCGCCCGGCTGGCCGATGTGCTCGAAAGGGAAGGCGGCCTTCCCGTCGACGACCTGCCGCGACGTCCCTCGGGACGTGTGGACCGGTCGGCGGCCGACTCGGTCTTCACCGGACGCAAGGCCGCAGCGGAGGCGCAGCCGGATGACTGGCGGGCTTGGTACCGCCTGGCCCTGGCCTACGACGACGCGGGGGACCGGACCCGGGCGAGGGCTGCGGTACGACGCGCGATCGTGCTGTACTTTCCCCATGGCAGCTGAGCTTCCCGCCAACTTCACGATCGTCACCCTCGGCGTCATCGACCTCGACCGCTCGGTGAGCTTCTACCGGTCCCTGGGTTGGGAACAGCGGGGCGACCCGGCCGAGGGGATCCTATGGTTCAGGACCAGCGGCACCTGGCTAGGTCTGTACGGCTACGAGCCGCTCGCAGACGACGTCGGCCTACCCGCGGGAAGCGCCGCAGACCTCCCTGCCTACCGCGGGATCACCCTGGCCCTCAACTTCGGCTCCGAGGCAGAGGTCGACGCGGCGTTCGAGCAGGTGGCCGACGTCGGTGCGGACATCGTGAAACCACCGACCCGGGCAGACTGGGGCGGGTACTCCGGCTACTTCGCCGACCCGGACGGCAACCTCTGGGAGATCGCCTTCGCGCCCTCCTTCCCGGTGGATCCGAATGGCCGGATCGAGATCACCTGAGCGCGTCCGACACCCCGCAGCTACAGCAGGCGGACCATGGCGGCGGAGAGCGCGGCGACGAACACCACGACGATGAACGGCGCCCGCAGGAGCAGAGCAACTGTCGCCGCGGCCAGGCCCACCACCCGCGCGTCGATGACCAGCTCGGGCCCACTGGAGAACACCTGGACTCCGATGAGGGCGGCCAGCAGAGCCACCGGAAGCAGGTCCGCGACCCGTTGGACCGCCGGCCGCTCGAGGACCACGGCGGGCACGCAGAGCCCGGCCAGCTTGAGCAGGTAGCAGCCGATCGCGGTGAGGAGGATCGCCAGCCACGTCATGTGCGCCCGCTTCCATCCGGCACGTCGTCGCCCGGAACCGGCGGACGGTCCTGCGGAGAACGGGTCAGCGCGCCGACGAGCAGCGCCACCCCGGCAGCGGCAAGGACCGGCACCCCGGCCGCGGTCATCGGCACCAGGCTGAGGGCGAGCGCGACGCCGAGCAACGCGACCGCCAGGGTCTGCCGGGTCCGCACCTGCGGCCAGAGCAACGCGAGGAAGGCGCCTCCCACCGCGGCATCGAGGCCATAGGTGCGGGGGTCCCCGAGCGAGCTCCCAGCGACCGCGCCGGCGAGGGTCGCCAGGTTCCACAGGACGAACACCGACAGCCCGGTCGAGAGGAACCCCGCCCGTGCTGCCGCCGTCGTCGTACGGTTGACCGACATCGCCGTGGACTCGTCGATCAGTATCTGTGCCGCGGTTGCTCGCTGCCACCCGTGCCAGGCCAGCAGCCGGGCGATCCGGAGCCCATAAAGCGTGTTGCGGGTGCCGAGCAGCAGCCCGGTCATCGCGCCGGACAGGGGTGCGCCGCCGGACGCGACGACACCCACGAGCGCGAACTGTGAGGCGCCGGTGAACACGAGCAGCGAGAGCGCGCACGTCTGGAGGACAGTGAGTCCCGCGGCCACGGAGACGGCGCCGAAGGAGACGCCGTAGGCACCCGTCGCCACACCGACCACGATGCCGTCGCGGATGATCGCCCCGCGTTCGGAGGCTTCGGTGTCGGACTCGGCGGGCGAGGCGGAGCTCACCTACTCCTCCGACAGGTCGGTGTGCAGGCGAACCTGCTTCACCGTCACCGAGCCGTCGCCATGCAGGTCGAGCTCGCGGTGCGTCCCGTCCGCAGCCCATCCGGCCGCGCTGACGAAGGCGCGCAGCGCATCGTCGGTGCTGTTGAGCCAGAGAACGGCTCGGGAGAACCTGTCGGCACGGAGCGTGTCCGCGCAGGCCTGCAGCAGCCGCGACCCGTGGCCCTTGCGCGTCTGCTCCGGGTCGACCGTGAGCTCGGAGATCTCGCCCTCGGCAACCGGGTCGAGGTCGGGGTCGGTCGCGGGGCCGGTGACCGCGAACCCACGGATGGTGTTGCGCTCGAGTGCGACCAGGACCCGGTTCCGCGCGTCCTTCGGCTTGTTCAGAGCCGCGTGCCAGGCTGCCGCGAAGTCGGCCGGGTCCAGCTGCTCGAGCACGTCGGTGGGCAGCAGCCCGTCGTACGACGTCCGCCAGGCACGCACCTGCACCTCGGCGATGCCCACTGCGTCATCTGCCCAGCCGACGCGCACGGAGACGTCGGCGGTGGGTCCGCCCGGTGAGCTCATCTGCCCATTGTCTCAGGGGCCCCGATGTTACAGATGGCCGCTACAACTGCACGGCGGGTGTCACAAGCACTGATAGTGTGGCGGCATGCACGGCAACGACCTCACCGCTCCCGACACCGCGCCGGAGGGCGCGGGATCCGACGACCAGCTCGAGCTCGCCCGGTTCCAGCGGACCGTCGAGAGTGACGGACGGATCGAGCCGCGGGACCTGATGCCCGAGGGCTACCGCAAGACACTGATCCGGCAGATCGCGCAGCACGCGCACTCGGAGATCATCGGGATGCAGCCGGAGGGCAACTGGATCAGCCGGGCCCCCAGCCTGAGGCGCAAGGCGATCCTGATGGCCAAGGTGCAGGACGAGGCCGGTCACGGGCTCTACCTCTACGCCGCCGCGGAGACACTCGGCGCCGACCGCGGCGAGCTGCTCGACCTGCTTCACAGCGGCAGGCAGAAGTACTCCTCGATCTTCAACTACCCGACTCTCACGTGGGCCGACATGGGCGCGATCGGCTGGCTGGTTGACGGAGCCGCAATCGTGAACCAGGTGCCGCTGTGCCGGTGCTCCTACGGTCCGTACGCGCGTGCGATGGTGCGCGTGTGCAAGGAGGAGTCGTTCCACCAGCGACAGGGCTTCGAGAGTCTTTACACGCTCTCGCACGGCACCGACGCCCAGCATGCGATGGCTCAGGACGCGGTGACCCGCTGGTGGTGGCCGAGCCTGATGATGTTCGGCCCGCGGGACACCGGCGCCGACGTGGTCGAGGGCCACACCGAGCAGTCGATGGCCTGGGGGATCAAGCGGTTCTCCAACGACGAGCTCCGTCAGCGCTTCGTCGACATGACCGTCCCGCAGGCGCAGGCACTCGGCCTGACGCTGCCCGACCCGGACCTGAGGTGGAACGAGGAGCGTGGGTCCTACGACTTCGGCGAGATCGACTTCGCCGAACTGTTCGAGGTGATCAAGGGCAACGGGCCCTGCAACGCGCAGCGGCTGGCCCACCGGGTGCGCGCCCACGAGGACGGGGCTTGGGTGCGTGAGGCCGCCGACGCGTACGCGACCAAGCAGGCTGCCCGTCGTACGACGGAGTCGGTGGCGTGACGGTCTCGACGGGCTCGACCAACGCGAGCGACTCGACTGGCGGCAGTGGCACAAGCGACCTGCAAGCCGGCGGCGGCCACGGCGCAGTGCCCGTGACAGGCGTCCCCGCAGGCGACCCGACCCCTAAAACCCGTCGCGACTGGCCGCTGTGGGAGGTGTTCGTCCGGTCGCGGCGCGGGCTCTCGCACGGCCACGTCGGCTCGCTGCACGCCCCCGACGCGGAGATGGCGCTGCGCAACGCGCGCGACCTGTACACCCGCCGGCAGGAGGGCGTCTCGCTCTGGGTGGTGCCGGCGACCTCGATCACCGCCTCGAGCCCGGACGAGAAGGACCCGTTCTTCGACCCCGCTGCGGACAAGATCTACCGGCATCCGACCTTCTACGACGTCCCCGACGGGGTGGACCACCTGTGACCGCCGGAACTTCGGTGACGCAGGACGCGGCGCTGTTCCGCTACGTGCTCGCCCTCGCGGACGACGCCCTGATCGCGGCGCAGCGGATGGGGGAGTGGATCGCCTCCGCGCCCCAGCTCGAGGAGGACGTGGCCCTCGGCAACATCGCGCTGGACCTGCTGGGTCAGGCGCGCTCGCTGCTGACGTACGCCGGAAAGGTCGAGGTCCGATTCGACGAGGACGAGACCGCCGTGCGCGACGAAGACGGGTTCGCGTACTTCCGGGACGAGCGAGACTTCCTCAACGTGCAGCTCCTCGAGCGCCCTTACGGCCGGGACGGAAGCGACTTCGCGGTCACCACGGCACGCATGCTGCTCTTCTCGACCTACCAGATGCATCTGTACTCCCGTCTCCAGACCAGCACCGACCCGACCCTCGCGGCGGTCGCGGCGAAGGCCGTCAAGGAGGTCGACTACCACCGCGACCACGCCACCATGTGGGTGCTCCGGCTCGGCGACGGCACCGAGGAGTCGCGCGCACGGATGCAGGCAGGTCTCGACGCCGAATGGCCCTACGCTCACGAGCTCTTCGACGGCGCCCACATTCACCCCGCCCTTCTCGAGACAGGTGTCGCGGCCGACCCCGAGCTGCTCGCTGACCCGTGGCGGCGCGGCGTCACCGAGGTCATCTCGCAGGCAACGCTGACCCTGCCCGACGTACGCCCCGCTGTCACCGGCGGGCGCCGAGGCATCCACACCGAACAGATGGGCTATCTCCTCGCCGAGATGCAGCACCTCGCCCGCTCCCACCCCGGAGCGACCTGGTGAGCGCATCCACGAGGCGCTGGTGGACCGGCCCGGCTCCGGAGGGGAGCCCGCGCGTTGCGGGAGCATCTGAAGCAGCGGCGCTCGTGGCGGCCGTGCTGGACCCGGAGCTGCCGGTGCTCACGATCGAGGACCTCGGCATCCTGCGCGACGTCAAGGAGGTCGACGGCCGGGTGCACGTGAGCATCACGCCGACGTACTCGGGCTGCCCCGCGATGGAGGCGATCCGCGACGACGTCGTCACCGCACTCGCCGAACACGGGTACCACGACGTCCGCGTCGACTTCGTGCTCAGCCCCGCCTGGACGAGCGACTGGATGAGCCAGGCGGGCAGACGCAAGCTCGAGGAGTACGGCGTCGCGCCGCCCGCACCTCGTCCGGCCGGGACCCCTGTAAGCCTGACCCTGTCCCTGCGGTGCACGCAGTGCGGGTCGCCCGACACCCGCGAGCTCAGCCGGTTCGGGTCCACCGCCTGCAAGGCGCTGTGGGTGTGCAACGAGTGCCACGAGCCGTTCGACCTGTTCAAGACGATCTGAGCCTGCCGATGACACAGACGACCCGGACCGCACAGACGACGCCGCACCCCCACCACTCGGTGTTCCACCCGCTGCCGATCGGGCAGATCGAGCCGCTGACCGACGACTCGATCGCGGTCACCTTCGACGTTCCCGAGCATCTGCGCGAGAACTACCGCTTCATCCAGGGCCAGCACATCACGATCCGCACCGATCTGGCCGGTGACGACGTGCGCCGCAACTACTCGATCTGCTCTCCGGTGTCATCCGGCGTTCTCCGGATCGCCGTGAAGCGGCTGTCCGGAGGAGCGTTCTCCGAGCATGCGCTCGGCGGCCTGCGCGTCGGTGACGTCCTCGAGGTGATGACCCCGAGCGGCCGGTTCTTCACCGAGCTCGAACCGTCGAGCAGGAGACACCACGTCTGCGTCGCAGCCGGATCGGGGATCACCCCGATCCTCTCCATCGTCGCCACGACGCTCGAGGCCGAGCCCGAGTCGAGGGTCACGCTCGTCTATGCGAACCGCACCTCGAGGACGGTGATGTTCCTCGAGGAGATCGAGGACCTCAAGGACCGGTACCGGCACCGGTTCCACCTGATCCACGTGCTCTCGCGCGAGCCGCAGGAGGCCGAGATCTTCTCCGGCCGGCTGGACACCGACCGGATGAGGAGGCTGCTCGACCTGGTCATCCCGGTCGAGGACGCGGACGAGTGGTTCCTGTGCGGGCCGTTCGAGATGGTCACCGCGCTGCGCAAGCTTCTGCTCGCCGAAGGGGTCTCGAAGAAGACGGTCCACGCGGAGGTGTTCCACGTCGAGGCGGCTCCACCTGTCCGTCGTACGGCGCTCGGCTCATCGTCGGAGGGCAGCGGCGCCGACGTCACGATCACGCTCGACGGCAGGAAGTCGGGCTTCAAGCTTAACGTCGACGGTCCGCCCGTGCTGGAAGCAGCGTTGGCTGTCCGCTCTGACGCGCCGTTCGCCTGCAAGGGCGGTGTCTGCGGCACCTGTCGGGCGAAGGTGCTCGAGGGCACGGTCGACATGGACACCAACTGGGCACTGGAGCCGGACGAAGTGGACCGCGGCTACGTGTTGACCTGTCAGTCGCACCCGACCTCTGACCGTCTGGTGCTGGACTACGACGCCTGAGCGTTCTTAGACGGAGCAGGACATCAAGACAGCCGTCTCGTCGTCGTACGGCGCAGGGAATCTCGTGATGTCGATCCTGGTGAGCCGGAAGCCGAGTCGACGGTAGGCAGTGGTCGCGGGGACGTTGTGGCGCTGCGTCTCCAGCCACAGTTCACGCGCCCCGTTCTCCTGAGCGGTGGTGCGGACGGACTCGAGAAGGGTCCGGCCGATGCCTCGTCGCCGAACCGGCCCGAAGTTGTCGAAGGGCTCCGACAGCGTTCTCTCGGTCAGCCGGAAGCTACCGTCCGTGGCGGTGACGTCGTAGACCGTCGAGCTTGTGAATGAGGTGTCGAGGAGATCGGCTGCGTGGTCAAAATCGTCCGTACGGACGATTTTGCCTCTCCACGGCACGTCGATAAGGAAAAATTCCGTCCGTACGGACGATCTTGACAGTTCAGGCAGCGCGACCGCGCTCCCGAACGCGGCTCGTCAGATGGTCAGCTCGCGCACCACTGAGTCGACGACGGCCACGAGGTCTCCCTCCGTCTGCTCGGCGACCCGACGCTGGCGTTCGTAGGAGGCTCCTCTGAGTGGGATCTGAGCGACGTCGGCAAGCTCGGAGGCGCAGTCGAGCCGTCGTGCGACTGGGGCCAGCCGCTCGAGCAGGTTGTCGAGGTCCTCGGTCACCAGGGCTTCGTTGCCGGCGGCATCGAGGATGATCTCGGCTTCCAGCCCGTAGCGGGCAGCGCGCCACTTGTTCTCCTGCACGTGCCACGGCGGCATGGTGGGCAGTGTCTCACCGCCTTCCAGCCGATTCTCCAGGTCGGCCACGAGGCAGTGGGTCAGCGCCACGAGCCCCTCCAGCTCGGCGACGTTGGAGACGCCGTCGCAGATACGGACCTCGACAGTCCCGAGAGCGGGTGAGGGGCGGACGTCCCAACGGATCTCGTTGAGTTCGTCGATGACCCCGGTCCGTTGCTGGTCGGAGACGAACGCCTCGTACTCCTGCCAGCTCTGGAACTGGAACGGCAGGCCGGCTGTGGGCAGCTGCTGGAACATCATCGCCCGGTTGCTGGCGTAGCCGGTGTCGGTCCCGGACCAGATGGGGGAGGAGGCCGAGAGCGCCTGGAGGTGCGGGTACTGGTTGAGCACGGAGGAGACGATCGGCAGCACGTGCTCGCGCCGTCCCACCCCGACGTGCACGTGCACGCCCCAGATCAGCATCTGCCGTCCCCACCACTGGGTGCGTGCGATCAGCTCCTCGTAGCGCGGACCTGGAGTAAGCAGCTGGGAGGACCACTGCGCGAAGGGGTGCGTTCCGGCGGAGTAGAGGTCGACACCGAGCCGGTCCGCGGCTGAGCGCACCGGCGCCAACGTCGTACGGAGGTCGTCCATTGCCTCGGGCACGTTCTCGCAGACGCCGGTGACGACCTCCACGGTGTTGCGCAGCAGCTCGGAGTGGACCTTGGCCTCATCGACCGGCGATATCGGGTGCTCGAGCACCTCGGCGAAGAGGTCCGCGGCCGTGTTGGACAGGTCCCGGGTGACCTTGTCGACCAGCGCGAACTCCCACTCGACGCCGAGCGTCGGTCGCGGTGACCCCCGGAAGTCGATGCCCACGTGGTGATCGAACCACATCTCGTGCACGGCGGCCGAGTGCGGCGTCCAGCGAGATGTCGCCCGGTCCCTCCTCTGCCAGTGCCAGGAGCCCAGCGATCAGGACCAGGTTGTACTCGTATTGACCGCCGGCCACCCATGGACCGTTCACGAGGTGGGCCTTGCGGATGGCGGTGATCATCATGCCGATCAGCGTCGAGGCGGCGAGCGCGGTCGCCAGACCTGCGACCAGCATCGCTCCACCGGCGTTCGCGGTACACCCGCGGCGACCGCGTTGCGCCGAGCCGGGTGCATGTTCAGCGACTCCAGCATTTCTGAGGTGCCACGAGACGGTCCTCGTGACGCCGGAGCTGGTAAGCCCGACGTCGGGGCTGTTGGTTTGGGCACGAGAAGGTACGCTACGGCGACGAGTGGCGTGCTGGAGCGTCACAATCGCCATCGCGGAGGAGACCTTGAAGAGGAAGCTCACGACGTCGCTGCTCGTGGCTTTGCTTGCGGTGATGATGGCGGCAATCCCTGCTGGCGCTATCACCTACGGCGAGCCAGATGCGGGCGAGCACCCCTACGTGGGTTTCATGATCTTTTTCGACCCGACTGAACCGGGATGGTTCAGCTGCACCGGGTCACTGCTCGATGCCGACACGTTCCTCACCGCCGGCCATTGCACCTATGGCATCGGCACCGACGGGGAAGTGGTCGTCGACGCCGACGATGAAATCCTCACCAGTGGCGGCACCGACGTCTGGGTCACTTTCGACGACACGGACGTGTTGGCTGGCTGGCCTGACCGTGCGGACTACGCCGACGAGGAAGCGCTCTACGATGCCCGGAGCGCGTGGTTGGACGCGAACTCCAGCTACAGTCCCGGGACGGCCTATCCCCATCCCGCCTACGACAACTTCTCGGGCTTCCCCACCAACTACGACGTGGGCATCGTCGAGCTGGACGAGGACGCAGCTGTCGAGACGTTCGGTACGCTCGCACCGCTGGGAACCGCGGAGGCCCTGGTTGCTGAAGCTCGGAACCGCAACGAAGCCCTCGTCGAGAATGTGGGTTACGGCACCCAGTCGGTCCGGCCGAAGCCGATGAGCGAAGACACCCTCTTCAAGTCGACCTCGCGCATCGTCGAGGTCAACGGCAACATCGCGCAGGGTGGCAACCTGCATACCCTCAACAACCCCAGCCCCGTCGGCGGTCGGGGTGGAACCTGCTTCGGCGACTCGGGTGGACCGGTCCTGGTCAACAACACGAACGAGATCATCGCCGTCGTCTCCTTCGGCTTCAGTCCCACCTGCCACGGCGCTGACTACTCGTGGCGCGTCGACACGCAGGACAGCTACGATTTCATTCTGCCGTTCCTGAACTGAGCGCTCGTAGGCAAACCCGTTCGCATTGGTCCGCAGGCCCGTCGCCGGTGTTAGGTTTGCCGCGTGCAGCAGTATCTCGACCTCCTCGAGCGCGTTATAGACGAAGGCTCGGCCAAGAGCGACCGCACCGGCACGGGAACGCGCAGCGTGTTCGGCCACCAGATGCGGTTCCCGCTCGCGGACGGGTTCCCTCTCCTCACCACCAAGAAGGTGCACACCCGCTCGGTCTTCGCCGAGTTGCTGTGGTTCCTGCGCGGTGACACCAACGTGAAGTGGCTCCAGGACCGCGGTGTGTCCATCTGGGACGAGTGGGCCGACGAGAACGGCGACCTGGGACCGGTCTACGGGTACCAGTGGCGTTCGTGGCCGACGCCGGACGGTGGCCATGTCGACCAGATCAAGAACGTGGTGGACGCGATCGGCTCGGACCCGGACTCACGCCGCCACATCGTCTCGGCGTGGAACGTCGCTGACATTCCGGCGATGGCGCTCGCGCCGTGCCACACCATGTTCCAGTTCTACGTCGCGGACGGAAGGCTGAGCTGCCAGCTCTACCAGCGCTCAGCCGATGTCTTCCTAGGCGTGCCGTTCAACATCGCGTCGTACGCCCTGCTGACCCACATGGTCGCCCAGGTCACCGGTCTCGACGTCGGCGACTTCGTGCACACCCTCGGTGACGCGCACCTCTACTCCAACCACCTCGAGCAGGCGCGGCTGCAGCTCTTGCGCGAGCCGCGGGCGCTTCCGACGCTCCGGCTCGACGCGAGGATCACCGAGCTCGACGCCTTCGACCTCGAGCACATAGCCGTCGAGGGCTACCACCCGCACCCGGGGATCAAGGCCCCGATCGCGGTATGAGCCCCACGCCGCTGACCGGTCCCGCTGCTAGCGACCGGCCGGGCGGTACGACGGGCAAACGGGTCGTGCTCGTGGCCGCCGTCGCCGAGAACGGGGTGATCGGCCGGAACGGAGACCTACCCTGGCAAGTGCCGGAGGATCTGCGGCGCTTCCGGTCGATCACCACGGGCAACACCGTGGTGATGGGACGCAGGACCTTCGAGAGCATCGGGCGCCCTCTGCCCGAGCGGACCAACATCATCATCACGCGCCAGCGGGACTGGGCGGCCGACGGGGTACTCGTGGCGCACGGCGTCAAGGACGCCATCACCCTGGCCCGGGTCCTCGAGGGCGATATCATGATTATCGGGGGCGCGCAGATCTACGAGGCGGCGATGGCGCACGCCGACGTACAGCTGCTCACCGAGGTCCACTCGTCACCGGACGGCGACACCTTCTATCCGGCCTTCGACGAGGACGAGTGGGTCGAGACCGAGCGTGAGGCGCACGAGGGGTTCGCGTTCGTCCGCTATGACCGCGGCGCCCACAGGGCGTGAGGACGGGCGACGGCGCCTTCGCTGTGACTACGACTCGCACAGCCGCCGGTCGGAGCCGTGGCTTCGGCAACAGATAGCCTGGCGCGCATGACCTCTGACTTCCTCACGTCTGCGCCGTTCGGCAGGGTTCTGACCGCCATGGTGACCGCGTTCGCCGACGACGGCTCCGTCGACGTCGACGGGACCGCACGGGTCGCCGAGCATCTCGCAGACCACGGGCACGATGGTGTGGTCGTCTCCGGCACCACGGGGGAGTCCCCGGTCACCAGCACCGAGGAGAACGCGCGCATCCTGTCCGCAGTCCTCGAAGCCGTGGGGGGACGGGCCACCGTCGTCGCCGGGGTCGGCACCAACGACACCGCCCACTCCGTCGAGCTCGCGCAGCAGGCAGAGAAGCTCGGCGCGCACGGCATCCTCCTCGTGACGCCCTACTACAGCAAGCCATCCCAGGACGGTGTTGCCGCCCATTTCGAGGCCGTCGCCGCCGCCAGTGGCCTGCCGGTCATGCTCTACGACATCCCGGGTCGCACCGGAGTGCAGATCGCCGAGGACACCTACGCCCGGGTCGCCGAGCACGAACGGATTGTGGCGGTCAAGGACGCGGTCGGCGACCTCCACCGCGGCGTCCGGGTCATGTCGGAGACCGGCCTCGCGTTCTACTCCGGAGACGACGCACTCAACCTCGGCTGGCTCACCCACGGCGCCTCCGGGGTGGTCTCGGTGGTCGGCCACGTCGCCGGCGACCAGTACGCCGCCATGCTGGCTGCCGTGGCCCGCGGCGATCTGACCGAGGCGCTCGACCTCTACCGCCGGCTCGTGCCGGTTGTGGACGCCATGATGAACAAAGCGCCGGGAGCGACGACTGCCAAAGCAGCGATGCAGCTGCTCGGGGTGCTCGGAAACCGCAATATGAGGCTTCCTCTCGTACCCGCCTCCGACGACCTCGTCGACGGCCTGCGCGCCGCGCTCACCAGCTCTGGACTACTGGAGGAAACCCCCATGGACAAGGCCACCGCATGAGTCACCCGCATTTCGAGCTCTCCGCACCAGGACCGCTCCCCGCGAAGGGGCTGCGGGTCATCCCGCTCGGAGGGCTCGGTGAGATCGGCCGGAACATGACCGTCTTCGAGTACGACGGACGGCTGCTGATCGTCGACTGCGGCGTGCTGTTCCCTGAGGACCACCACCCCGGTGTCGACCTGATCCTTCCTGACTTCGAACCGATTCGGGACCGGCTCGACGACGTCGAGGCGCTCGTTCTCACCCACGGTCACGAGGACCACATCGGTGCGGCGCCGTACCTTCTCCGTGAGCGCGGGGACATCCCGCTGGTTGGCTCGAAGCTGACTCTGGCTCTGCTCACCTCCAAGCTGCGTGAGCACCGGCTCAAGGAGACCGTGCACCACGTCGTGCGGGAGGGAGAAACGATTTCCTTCGGACCGTTCGGCCTCGAGTTCGTCGCCGTCAACCACTCGATTCCCGACGCTCTCGCCGTCGTGATCCGCACCGGTGCCGGGATGGTGCTGCACACCGGCGACTTCAAGATGGACCAGCTCCCACTCGACGGGAGGATCACCGACCTACGGGCGTTCGCGCGCCTCGGTGAGGAAGGCGTCGACCTTTTCATGGTCGACTCGACCAACGCGGAGGTGCCCGGATTCACCACCTCCGAGCGCGACATCACCCCGGTCCTGGAGCGGGTCTTCCACCAGAGCGACCAACGAGTCATCGTCGCCTGCTTCGCCTCCCACGTGCACCGCGTGCAGCAAGTGATGGACGTCGCGGTGGCCCATGGCCGGAAGGTCGCGTACGTCGGTCGCTCGATGATCCGCAACATGGGAATCGCGCGGGACCTCGGATTTCTCAACGTGCCGCCGAACACCCTCGTCGACTCCAAGGAGATCGGCAACCATCCGCCGGAGAAGGTCGTGCTGATCTCCACCGGTTCCCAGGGTGAGCCGCTCTCGGCACTGTCCCGCATCGCCCAGCGCAGCCACAACTTCGTGCACCTCGAAAAGGGTGACACAGTCGTCCTCGCCTCCTCGCTGATCCCGGGAAACGAGAACGCCGTCTACCGCGTCATCAACGGCCTCTCCCGCTGGGGGGCCAACGTGGTGCATACAGGAAACGCGCTGGTGCACGTCTCCGGTCACGCCTCGGCCGGGGAGCTGCTCTACTGCTACAACATCGTGAAGCCGCGCAACGTGCTGCCGGTGCACGGCGAGATCCGGCACATGATTGCCAACGCGGACCTCGCGCGGCGGACCGGTGTACCCGCGGAGCGTGTCGTGGTGGCCGAGGACGGCGTGGTTGTCGACCTCGTCGACGGGATCGCCCGGGTGGCCGGAAAAGTCGCCTGTGGGTACGTCTTCGTGGACGGCTCCTCGGTAGGAGACGTCACTGAGGCCTCGTTGAAGGACCGTCGGATCCTGGGAGAGGAGGGGTTCATCTCGGTCATGGTGGTGATCGACTCCGTGACGGGGAAGGTCGCGGGAGGTCCAGAGATCCATGCGCGCGGCTTCCTGGAGGGCGACTCGACCTTCGACGAGATCATCCCCTCGCTCGTCGAGGCGCTCGACAGGGCGGTCGCCGACGGGGTCGATGACTCCCACCAGCTGCAGCAGACGATTCGTCGGGTCGTCGGACGCTGGGTCTCCAATAAGCACCGTCGCAGGCCGATGATCGTTCCCGTGGTCATCGAGGCCTGACACAGCGGCCACCCACCGCGCCATAACCCACCGCGCCATAATCGTCCGTACGGACGATTATGCGAGCGATCCGAGCAGAATCACGCGCAAAAGCGTCCGTACGGACGATTGTGCCGGGCCGGACGTGCCGGGCTCGATCCAACCTCCCCTACGACTCGGGTGTACCACCTGAGCAAGATCGGGACAGATCGCCCGGCGTGTGACACATGCGACTGGTGAGGTGGTCGCCTAGTCTCGGCTCATGGCGACCCGCACGTCTTCCCCACCGGCGTCGCGGACCAGCAGCAAGGCGAAGAGCTCTGCTGCGAAGTCCAAGGCCCGGTCGTCCGGTAGCCAGTCCCGACGGAAGTCCTCGTCGAGCCGTGGCGCGAGCACCCGCTCGAGCAGCAAGCGGCCGGCTCCACGAGCTGTACGGAACGGGACTGGACCTATCGCGCGGCTGTGTGCTGCCCTCTTCTCCGGCATCGTCCGCGGTGCCCGGAGGGCGTGGGTGTTCGTTGCGCACGTGCTCGGATTGACCATTCGTAGCATCGGGCACACGGCACGCGACCTCGAGCCCGAGCACCGTCGCGACGGCGCCGGGTTGTTGCTCATCGGCCTCGCCGTGGTCATCGCGGCCGCGGTGTGGTGGCGGCTGCCGGGGGCGATCGGAGACGCCACACGCACGGTTGTGGCCGGTTCGGTGGGTCTCCTCGCCTGGTTGGTGCCCGTCCTGTTGTGCTTCATCGCCTGGCGCAACCTACGCAACCCCGAGAGCAACGGTCCCGCTGGTCGCCAGGTGATCGGCTGGGCTGCACTGCTGTTGGGCGTGCTGGGTCTGGTGCACATCGCCAACGGCATGCCGGAGCCCGAGCTCGGTGACACCGGAGCCCTCCAACGGTCCGGTGGCGCGCTGGGCTTCGTGACCTCGTCGCTGTTGCTGGACCTGCTGCGCAGCACCCTGGTCGTCGTACCTCTGCTGGTGCTGCTGGCCCTGTTCGGCGTCCTGGTGATCACCGCGACCCCGGTCTACAAGATTCCCTCCCGTTTTGCCAAGCTCCGTAACCGGATCTTCGGGGTTCGCGCGAGGCCGGAGGAGCAGACTGACGCCGATGCCCCGGGAGCCAGAGTGCCCCTACAGCGCAGCCGTCCGCGGCGCCGGGTCGGGACCATGCAGAGCGACGACGTCGACCCGGGCAGAGGCGAGCAGGCCTACGACAGCCCTGTGCTGGAGGGCCGGGCGTTCGGCAGGCGCGGAAAGAAGGGTGCGCCCACCGGAGCCTCGGTCTGGGACCCAGCCGAGGGCAACACAGACGGCGCGAAGGCCGAGAAGGCCGACGGTGGTCTCGAGCCTCCGCCGCACACCCCGCTCCCGGCTCGCGTGGAGCAGCTGGCGCTCTCCGGCGACATCGCCTACACCCTTCCCGGCAACGATGTGCTCAAGTGCGGCAGCCCGCACAGGGCCCGGTCCAAGGCCTCCGACGACGTGGTCGGCCGGCTGAGCGAGGTGCTCGAGCAGTTCGACATCGACGCACAGGTCACCGGCTACACACGCGGACCCACGGTCACCCGCTACGAGGTGGAGCTCGGCCCGGCGATCAAGGTGGAGAAGGTGACCGCGCTCGGCAGGAACATCGCCTACGCCGTCGCGTCGGCCGACGTACGGATCCTCTCTCCGATCCCCGGGAAGTCCGCGATCGGCATCGAGATCCCGAACACCGACAAGGAGATCGTCTCCCTCGGAGACGTCCTGCGCGGCGGCAACGCCCGCAACGACCACCACCCGATGATTGTTGGCCTCGGCAAGGACGTAGAAGGTGGCTTCGTCGTGGCCAACATGTCGAAGATGCCGCACCTGCTCGTCGCGGGCGCCACGGGCTCGGGCAAGTCGAGCTTCGTGAACTCGATGATCACCTCGATCCTGATGCGCTCGACGCCGGACGAGGTGCGGATGATCCTGGTCGACCCCAAGCGGGTGGAGTTGAACATCTACGAGGGTGTGCCGCACCTGATCACACCCATCATCACCAGCCCCAAGAAGGCCGCAGAGGCCCTCGCCTGGGTCGTGCGTGAGATGGACATGAGGTACGACGACCTGGCGGCCTTCGGCTTCCGCCACGTCGACGACTTCAACAAGGCCGTCCGTGCGGGGAGGGTACGGGTGCCCGCAGGAAGTGAGCGCGTGCTGGCGCCGTACCCATATCTCCTGATCGTTGTAGACGAGCTGGCCGACCTGATGATGGTCGCTCCCCGCGACGTCGAGGACGCCGTGGTGCGGATCACCCAACTCGCACGTGCCGCGGGGATCCACCTGATCCTGGCCACACAGCGTCCCAGCGTCGACGTGGTCACCGGCCTGATCAAGGCCAACGTGCCTTCGCGGCTGGCGTTCTCGACCTCCTCGCTGGCCGACAGCCGGGTGATCCTCGACCAGCCCGGCGCCGAGAAGCTCGTCGGCCAGGGTGACGGGCTGTTCCTGCCGATGGGTGCCGGCAAGCCGGTGCGCGTCCAGGGCTCGTGGGTGACCGAGGCCGAGATCTCCTCGGTGGTCAAGCACTGCAAGGGACAGCTGCAGCCGACCTACCGCGAGGACGTCACCGCTCCCCAGCAGGCCAGGCGTGAGCTCGACGACGACATCGGCGACGACATGGAGCTCGTGGTCCAGGCCGTAGAGCTCGTCGTGTCGACGCAGTTCGGCTCCACATCGATGCTGCAGCGCAAGCTGCGTGTCGGCTTCGCCAAGGCGGGCCGGCTGATGGACATCCTGGAGAGCCGCGGCGTCGTGGGTCCGAGCGAGGGCTCGAAGGCACGCGACGTGCTGATCAAACCCGATGACCTCGAAGAGGTCATCTCCACCCTGCAGGGAGAACAGTGACTGCCCTTCTCTCCATGTCGCACGACGAGTCCGGCGACGGAAACGGCGAGCACGACGGGGACGCTCTGGTCGCCGGAACCCCGGTGGCAGTACGCCGCCGCGCAGGTCTCGCAGCGTTGATCGGCGCTGCTGCCTCGGCGGTCGCCATCGCCTACCTGTGGCGCGCCTCGCATACGTTGACCCCGCTGGACTGGTCGCTGTGCGCGTTCATGTCAGTGCTCGCCGCGTACTACCTCGCCTCGCTCGTCGACGCGCGCACCCCCCTCGCCGTCGCCGACGACCTCGGCGTCCGGATCCGGCTCGGCGACGAGTGGAGAGGGCTGCCCTGGGACGCGATCAGGGAGGTCACTGTGCACCCGCGCCGCGGGGTGTTCCGCGACGGCCGCATCGTCTTCGAGCCGCACAGCATCGCCCGCGCGACCGCTGGTCTCGAGGGCAAGGCGAAGCGACACGCCGCGCTCAACCAGAGGTTGTACGGCGCCGCACTCGCCGTTCCGGTCGGCTTCATGACCCGCGTGTCCACGAGCCCCGACCAGAGCGTCGTCGACCAGATCGCCGCCCTGTCACTGGGAAGGGCAGAGGTGGTCGACGCCACCCCCACCCCCGTCCTCGAGCAAGAGCGGAAGCGTGAGAAGCCACGGGGTCAAGCACGGCGCCCGGCGGCCGAGCCCGTGGTCGTCGCCACCGAGACCGACTCGGAACAGGACTCGGCTTCCGACGCTGAAGCCTCGCATCGGCCTGCCCGCCGACGCATGCTCGGTGGCATCGCCACGATCGTCTCTCGGGTGGGGAAGCGCAGTCGTCTTCCCCTCGACGGCGAGCCGGGCGACGTACCCCTCGAGCCGGAAGCGCTCGTCGAGACCCTTCCCGGTTCCGGGCCGGAAAGGGCGGGGCGAGCCGCATCCCTGCGGACGGTAAGAAGGGCCCAGCGTGCGGAGGTCACCCGCGATGTTCCGGCAACCATGGGCAACGCCGCCCTGCACGAGGCGGTGGACGACCGCGACAACCGTGGCGACCTGCCGGATTCACGGGAGCTGAGGCGTCCCGGCAGCGTCGACCTGGTTTACGAACCCGCCGGGGGGGCGAGCGCCTCCCGGGTGCAGCCGATCTCCCGTCCCGGCGACCCCGTCGAGCCGCTGGTTGTCGGCGACTTCGTCACCGAGCCTGCCTATGACCCTGTCATCGGTCCCGATCTGCACGCAGCGCGCACCCGTCTCGGCCTTTCCGTCGACGAGTTGGCCGACCGCACTCGCATCCGGCCGCACGTGATCGAGTCGATCGAGGTCGACGACTTCGCCCCCTGCGGCGGGGACTTCTACGCGCGCGGCCACCTGCGGACCCTGGCCCGGGTGCTCGGCAAGGACCCCGCGCCACTGGTCGCCGCGTTCGACGAGCGGTACGCCACTGCGCCCGTCAACGCGCGCCGCGTCTTCGAGGCCGAGCTCGCGACTGGAATGCGAAGCAACAAGCGCGGAGTTAAGGGCGGCCCGAACTGGGGTCTGCTGATCGGTGTCGTGCTCGCATTGATCCTGGTGTGGGGGGTGGTCCGGTTCTTCGCCGCGGAGCCGGCCAACCTGGTCCAGAACCCCGCGCCCGTGCTGAACGGGTCCGCCGGTCTGGAAAGCGACCCCGACCCGGCTCGCGCCGTGTCGGCTGCCAAGCCGTTGTCCCTGACGCTGTTCGCCGCGCGCGCCGAAAGTCGAGTCGTGGTCCGCAACGGCCGGGGCAAGATCGTCTTCGGCGATGTGCTTGGGCTCGGTGAGAAGGAACGCCTGCAGGTCTCTGCGCCGGTGCGGGTCCAGGCCGCCAACGCAGGCGGCATCGAGATCTCCGTCGAAGGAGCGGACAAGGGTGTCCTCGGGGTGCTCGGAGCCTCCGGCGGCCGCACCTTCCGGTGACGGGTTCGTCGTGCGCCGGGAGGTGCCGTCATACTCGTAGGTCGAATGACTAATTCCACACATCTTCACCCCGGCGGCCAGCAGGACGCTGCGGATCAACCCGCCGACCAACGCACCGACCGACTCGTAGATCGAGCTGCCGGCATCCTGAGCACCGTCGCGGTGGTGAGCCTGGGGTGCGCGCGGAACGAGGTCGACTCCGAGGAGCTGGCCGGCCGGCTCGAGGCCGGCGGCTTCCGACTCGTGGACGACGCCACACAGGCCGAGACCGTCGTGGTCAACACGTGTGGCTTCGTGGAGGCCGCCAAGAAGGACTCCGTCGACACGCTGCTCGAGGCGGCGGACCTGAAGTCGGAGGGTACGACGAAGGCGGTCGTCGCGGTGGGCTGTCTGGCGGAGCGTTATGGCAAGGATCTCGCCGAGTCACTGCCTGAGGCAGATGCCGTGCTCGGCTTCGACGACTACCCGGACATCGCGGGTCGTCTCCGCTCGATCCTCGCCGGCGAGGCGCATGTCCCGCACACCCCGCAGGACCGCCGCAAGCGCTTGCCGATCTCACCGAGCTCACGGCAGGGCGCGGGACTCGGGTCGAAGCTCGTCGTGCCGGGGCACACGATCGCCGCTCCCGACCTGCCCGAGTCGGTGACCCCGTCGTCCGGTCCTCGCGCTGTGCGCCGCCGCCTCGACGGCGGACCCATGGCGCCGCTGAAGCTGGCGAGCGGCTGTGACCGACGATGTGCCTTCTGCGCGATCCCGTCCTTCCGCGGCTCGTTCGTGTCCCGCCGTCCGAGCGACGTGCTCGGTGAGGCGCGCTGGCTGGGGGAGCAGGGAGTCAAGGAACTGTTCCTGGTCAGCGAGAACTCCACGTCCTACGGCAAGGACCTCGGCGACCTGCGACTGCTGGAGACGCTGCTGCCCGAGCTTGCAGCCGTCGAGGGCGTCGAGCGGGTGCGCGTGTCCTATCTGCAGCCGGCAGAGACCCGCCCCGGTCTGGTCAGCGTGATAGCCGGCACCGAGGGCGTCGCTGCCTACTTCGACCTGTCCTTCCAGCATGCCTCGCACGCGGTGCTTCGCCGGATGCGTCGGTTCGGGGACCCGCACAGCTTCCTGGCGCTGCTCGACCAGATCCGGTCGCAGTCACCGCTTGCCGGCGTCCGCTCGAACGTGATCGTCGGGTTCCCCGGTGAGAGCGAGAACGACGTCGACATCCTCTGCGACTTCCTCGGGGCGTCCCGGCTCGACGCTGTCGGAGTGTTCGGCTACTCCGACGAGGACGGGACCGAGGCGGCGTCCCACGACGGCAAGCTCGACGGCGACGAGATCAGGGAGCGCACCGAGCACGTGAGCCGACTGGTCGAGGAGCTCACCACGCAGCGGGCCGAGGAGCGCTACGGTGAGCGCGTCGACGTACTCGTCGAGTCCCTCGCGGACGCAGGCAGGGCCGAGGGCCGGGCGAGTTCACAAGGCCCCGAGGTTGACGGGTCCACCACGGTGACCGGGCTGCCGAAGGACACCAGGATCGGCGACATCGTGGCGGCGACGGTGACCGGCTCGTCTGGCGTGGACCTCGTGGCGC
>JALZKI010000039.1 GCA_030859325.1 Actinomycetota bacterium | reverse complement strand
GTGATATACCATATCGCAGACGTCGGAGGGAGCAAGGTGTGAGTGACCTGAGGGTGGACTCGCTTTGGGGTACCGACGCTGACGGTTCGACGCGTGATTCGCTGAGTGATCCGTTGGGGGGTCCGCTGCGGGTGCGGCTCGACGCACCCGCTCGCCGCAACGCACTCACGCTGGCCACTGTCGAGCAACTGCACCGGCTGCTCGATGCGGAGCCGACCCGCACGCTGCTGCTTGGCAGCACGACGCCGGGAAGCTTCAGCGCGGGCGCCGATCTGGACGTCGACGATGCAACCCGGGCTCGGCTCAGTGATCTGCTCTACGCCTGTTACGAGCAGATGGTGACCCGCCCCGGCATCGTGATCGCAGTGGTGGAAGGTGCCGCGGTTGGCGGTGGCGCGCAACTTTCCACCGCTGCCGACCTGCGAACCGCCTCCTCTGGTGCCCGGTGGCGCTGGGTCGGTCCCGGCCATGGCCTCGCGGTCGGCTCCTGGATCCTGCCCTCCCTGCTCGGTCGGTCACGCGCTTTGGATCTCACGCTGACGTCGCGGTGGCTGCACGTCGACGAAGCAGTGGCGGCCGGCTTCATCTCCAGGGTCGACGACGACCCTTGGTCCGCAGCTGCCGAGATCGCCGCGGGTCTCGCCCGAGCCGACGTTGACGCGGTTGCCCGGGTGAAACGGGTAGCCACCCGAGGGCCGCTCCTCGATCGACTGCGCGCCGAGCGGGAGGGGAACCGGGCGGCCTGGTCGGGGGCGGCGCCCAGTGCGAGGATCGCGCGGTCCGCGAGGTTTCACCCTGCCGCAGGCGGTCCGCGCTCCGACCAGTCTTGACCGGTTCCGCGTCGTGGTATTTGATATATCACGACCTAAGGAGAGCAAATGGACCTCGACCTGAACAACAAAGTGGCCTTCGTGACCGGTGCCAGCAAGGGCATCGGCCGAGAGGTCGCGACCCGCCTGGCGAACGAGGGGTGTGACGTCGTGATCACCGCTCGGGGCCGGGAGGGTCTGGAGAAGACGGCGGCGGCCATCGCCGCGGACACCGGGCGCAAGGTGATCGCGAAGGCCGGGGATATGAGCAGCTCCGATGACGTGAACCGCTGTGTTCAAGCCGCCTTGGACGAGCTTGGCCGGATCGACATCCTGGTCACCTGTGCCGGCAGCTCACCGGGCGGCCTGCTCGAGGAGCTCACCGACGAGCAGTGGCACCAGAGCCTGAACCTGAAGTTCATGGGATACGTCCGGACCGTCCGCTCCGTCGTACCGCACATGGTCAAGCAGGGCTCCGGTTCCATCGTGCTGGTGGTCGGCAACGACGGGCTGAAGCCCAGCTTCTGGGAGATGACCGCAGGGGCCGCGAATGCAGCCGACCTGAACTTCGCCTCCTCGATCGCCGACCAGTACGGCCCCAAGGGCGTGCGCGTCAACACCGTGAACCCGGGCCCGGTCGACACCGACCGCTGGGACGGACTGGAGAAGGCGTTCGCCCGGGACATGGGAGTCGACCAGGCCGAGGCCCGTCGTCGCGCCGAAGCCTCTATCCCCCTCGGCAGGATCACCCAGCCGCAGGAGGTCGCTGCCCTGGTCGCCTTCCTGGCCTCCGACGTGGCGAGCAGCGTGCACGGAGCACACATCCCGATCGACGGAGCCCAGCGCAAGCCGTTGATGGAACGCTGAGGTGAAGCTCTCCAACTCGTTCTCGATCGCTCGGCCGCCGGGTGAGGTGTACGACGCCTTCCTCGACATCGAGCGGGTCGCCACCTGCATGCCGGGATCGCGAATGCTCGGACAGCCTAAGCCCGGGACCTACGAGGGCGAGGTGAAGGTCAAGGTCGGTCCGCTCGGTGTCGCGTACACGGGCCAGTTCACCGTCCTCGACTCCGACCGGGAGGCGCTGAAGCTCACGATGCGGGCGAAGGGACGCGAGCAGCGCGGCGCCGGCAACGCGGACGCGCACATAGTCGCTCAGCTCAGCGAGCAGGACGGTGGCACGTTGGTACAGATCGACACCGACCTGAGCATCCGCGGAAAGGTTGCGCAGTTCGGTCGCGGGGTGATCGGTGAGGTCACCGACGGGATCATGAAGACGTTCGCGCAGAACGTCGAGACGATGCTCACCAGCGGCGGGCCGTCTGCCGCACCAGTCGCGTCCGCGAGCGCGCCCGCCGCTGAACCCGCCGCTGAACCCGCCGCTGTGCCCGCGGCAGGATTCGCCGGCTCAGCCGCGGGGAGCGACAACAGCCTGAACGCCTGGAGCCTTATCGTGCGTCCGATGCTCCAGAAGCATGCGGGATCGCTGGCCACCATCGCCATCTCGACGATCGGCGCGTACTTCGGCGCACGAGCCGGCGCACGAGCCGGTTCTCCCGGCGGATCACGCATCGGCGTCCGGGGCCACCGGAGTCGCGTCGTCTACCGCTACTACTAGGACAAGGGGCACCCCGATGTCGTACGCCGTCACCGACGACGAGGTCCGTCTCTACTACGAGGAGACGGGAAGCGGCACGCCGATCGTGTTTCTGCACGAGTTCGCGGGTGACCACCGCTCCTGGGAGCCGCAGGTCAGGCACTTCTCGCGCAGCTACCGCTGCATCGTGTTCGCTGCACGCGGCTTCCCGCCGTCCGACGTACCGCAGGATCCTGACGCGTACAGCCAGGCGCGTGCGGTCGCCGACGTGCTCGCGGTGCTCGATGACGCGGGCGTCGACAAAGCGTTCGTGGTCGGCAACTCGATGGGCGGCTTCGGCGCGCTGCACTTCGCCCTGCGGTATCCCGCCCGGACCCTGGGTTCGGTGGTGGCCGGATGCGGCTATGGCGCGCACCCCGACAAGGAGGAGAACTTCCGCGCCGAGTCGGAGAAGGTGGCAGTCGCCTTCGAGGAGGAGGGCTCGGAGGCGATGTCGCGCTGGTACGGGTTCGGACCGGCACGTGTGCAGTACGAAGCCAAGGACCCACGCGGGCACGCCGAGCACGTTCGTGTACTGGCCGAGCACGACCCCGTGGGTGCGGCGTACACCATGCGCGGCGTGCAGAAGACGCGGCCGTCTCTCTACGCCATGCACGACGAGCTCGCGGCCTGCGAACCGCCGGTGCTGGTGATCGCGGGCGATGAGGACAACGGCGCGCTGGAGACGGACCTGATGCTCAAACGCACCATCCCCCGGTGCGGGTTGGCGATCCTGCCGAAGTCCGGCCATGTGACGAATCTCGAGGAGTCGGTGCTGTTCAACGAGCTGGTTCAGCGCTTCCTCACCGCGGTCACCCACGACAAGTGGGGCGAACGCGATCCTCGTTCCCTCACCAGCTCCACGACCGGCGCGAAGTAGCTCTCACCGATCCGCGAGTCCGGCAAGCACAGCTGATCTTGGCCGGGGATGTCGACGACATGCTCACCGGCTTCGAGGAGTCGCTGCGCGAGTGGACGGCCGGCGCCATTGCTTCCTTCGACGGCCCAGACCCGGTCGGGCCAGGTCTTCGCATAAGTCCGCATCGCTGCGTATCCGGCCTGGTCAGTCGTGAACCGGCCGAGCCGAGCAATGTCTCGTGATGGTCGACGGCCTCGATCGTTGCGGACAACTTGCGGGGATCGACCCCGATGATCACCTTCGCCATGATGCTTCTCCCGCTCTTCCGCGAACCGATAGGACGCCGGTGCAGACGTACGACTCTACCGACCTGACCAGGGCCATCGAACACGACCGCACCCTTGTCGAGACCGTTGCCTACATCCGGTCGCCGCACGACCTGCCGGCCGTGATCGCAAAGGTCCGTGATGCGGAGATGCACCCATTCACAGCAACGTGGCTTGAGAAGCATGAGCCCTTCCGCCGCGACCTCCTCGCACTGCTGGAGAAGGAGGGCCCGCTGCTCTCCCGCGACATCCCCGACACGAGCGTCACGCCTTGGCCGTCGTCGGGCAGGACCAACGACCGGAACGTCACGAGAATGCTCGAGGCCCTCGCCCTCCGCGGGCACGTCGCGATCTCGGGCCGCAAGGGGCGACAGCGCTGCTCGGAGCTCCCCGAGCGCGTCTATCCGGCATACATCGACGTGCCGTTCGAAGGGCGCACGGCGCTGCTCTCGCCCTTCGACCGGCTCATTCACGACCGCGTCCGCGCCGAGCAGCTCTTCGAGTTCGAGTACATCCTCGAGATGTACAAGCCCAGGGACAAGCGCCGCTGGGGCTACTTCGCCCTGCCCGTCCTCCACGCCGACCGGCTCGTCGGCAAGCTCGACGCGACCGCCGATCGCAAGGTCAGCGCTCTCGTCGTCAACGCGATCCACGAAGACGTCCGCTTCACCAGAACCATGACCGCCGCGATCCGCGCCGAGATCGAGGACCTCGCTGCGTGGCTCGGCCTTCAGGTCACCGGCACCTAAGGGCCAGGATTGTCACCGAGAAGAGATCTCCGACCAAAAAGCTGACATGCACGACTGTCGATGTATGTCGTGCTCCATGTTTGCCGGCCATATCAATGTCTGTCAACATAGAGCGGTGTCGAACTCCAAGATGACCGCGCTTCCCCTCGTGAACGACCCGTTGGCCTGCTGCACACCCCTCTCGCACGAGCCGATGAGCGCCGAGCAGGCTGCACAGGTCGCACCTCTGCTGAAGGCCATCGCCGAACCCGCACGGCTTCGACTGCTCTCCATCGTGCTGTCGCACGAGGGCGGCGAGGCATGCGTGTGCGACCTGACGCCGTACTTCGACCTGTCCCAACCGACGATTAGCCACCACCTCAAGGTGCTCCACGAGAGCGGCCTGCTCGACCGGGAGAAACGCGGCACTTGGGTGTTTTACAGGGCCCGCTCGGAAGCCATGGCGGCCCTGGTCAATCTGTTCTCTGTCGCAGACGTTTCCAGCGTCCTCGGTGACGAGCTCGTGCAGGCGTGAGCGACACCGTCCACGAACAGGGCCGCTCGGCCGCCGCACCCGACACTGACGTCCTGCACCGGCTCTCCACTCTGGACCGGTTCCTGCCGGTCTGGATCGGCGTCGCCATGGTCGCCGGCCTGCTGCTCGGACGGCTCAGCCCGGGATTCGACGACGCGCTCGCAGCCGTCGAGGTCGGATCGGTGTCCCTGCCCATCGCCGTCGGACTGCTCGTGATGATGTACCCCGTCCTGGCCAAGGTCCGCTACAACGAGCTCGACCACGTCACCGGAGACCGCAGGCTCCTCGTCGCCTCCATCGTCTTGAACTGGATCCTCGGCCCTGCCCTCATGTTCGCTCTCGCATGGCTGCTGCTTCCCGATCTCCCGGCGTACCGGACCGGGCTCATCATCGTGGGCCTCGCCAGGTGCATCGCGATGGTGCTGATCTGGAACGACCTGGCCTGCGGCGACTCCGAGGCGGCGGCTCTCCTGGTCGCCCTCAACGCGGTCTTCCAGATCTTCGCGTTCGCCGTCCTCGGCTACTTCTACCTCCAGGTCCTGCCCGGCTGGCTCGGCCTGCCCCAGACCGTGCTCGACGTGTCCATGTGGGACATCGCCAAAAGCGTCCTTGTCTTCCTCGGCATCCCACTGGCCGCCGGCTTTCTCACCCGAATGCTCGGTGAACGCGCCAAGGGCCGCGACTGGTACGAAAGCCGGTTCCTGCCCCGCATCGGCCCCGCCGCCCTGTACGGGCTGCTGTTCACCATCGTCATCCTGTTCGCCCTCCAAGGGGGCACCATCACCTCCCAGCCCCTCGACGTCGCCCGCATCGCCGTACCGCTGCTCGTGTACTTCGCCCTCATGTGGGGCGGCTCCATGCTGCTCACCAGAGCGATGGGCTTCGACTACCAGCGCGCGACCGCCGTCTCGTTCACAGCAGCCGGCAACAACTTCGAGCTCGCAATCGCCGTCGCCATCGGCGTCTTCGGCGTCACCTCTGGCCAGGCGCTCGCCGGCGTCGTCGGCCCCCTCATCGAGGTCCCGGCCCTAGTCGGCCTCGTCTACGTCAGCCTCTGGGCCCGCCGCTTCTTCCCCGACCGCACCACGACCGAAGCACCCCAGTGACCAGCACGGCCACACCCGACAGCGACGTCCCGCAGGTCGTGTTCGCTTGCGTGCGCAACGGTGGCCGGTCGGTCGCCTCGCGGGTCCTGACCGAGCACTACGCCGGCGGCCGCGTCACCGCCCTCTCGGCCGGCACCCAACCCGGCGAGCACATCCACCCCGAGGTCGCCGAGGTCCTCGAGAACCTTGGCCTCGACACCTCCCACGAGCACCCCAAGCTCCTCACCCGCGACACCATCGCGGGCAGCGACCTCGCCATCACGCTTGGCTGCGGCGAAGAGTGCCCCTACGTCCGCGGTGTCACCTACCGGGACTGGCCCGTCGACGACCCCGGTGGCCAGGACGAAGCGACGGTGCGTCGCATCGTCGCCGACCTCGACACCCGGGTCCGCGAGCTCCTGGTCGAGCTCGTCCCCGACATCGAGCTGCCAGCGTCCGTCCTCACCCATCACTGACCAGCCCTCCGTCCAGGCAAGGGCCAGCGTCACCAGTCGCGCGAGACCCCCGATGCCTAGGACGCCGTGAACGCGAGGCGGCCCATCCAGCCAGCCCTATGCCGTGACAAGACCGCGTGGTACACCTCGAGAGGCCTCCACAGTGCGCTCGTGGCTTTGGCCGGTTATGGCGATCCTTCGCTCTCGAGATGACGGTCGGAGGGGTCACCCGGGGCCGAGGCGAGCATTCGCCCTGTCGCCGCACGAGTGTCCGTCACCAGTTCGCCGATGAGCTCTCCCGCGGGCAACGACGTGGCCAAGGCGTGAGCCTGTCCCGCCCACAGGTGAAGGGACTCAGCGTCGTTTCGACGCTTGGCTTCGGACCGCAATGGCGAGGTCATGTAGTGCACTTCGGGATAAGCATCTGGTGCGGTCGGCCCGAGCTCGCGAACGAACCCGTTGTCCAAAGCACGCGCGCGGCGGCCGGTGAACGCCTTGGTCACGACTGTTCGGGTGTGTCCGCTCAACGCAGCTTCGTGAATCGGCGCCGTACCGGCCTCCGGGCATCGCATGAACGCCGTGCCGAGCATCGCTGCCTGGGCTCCAGCCGCCAGTACCGCGGCGATGCCGGCGCCGGTCGCGATGCCTCCTGCAGCGACCATCGGCAGGTCGGTTTGCATGCTGACGAGCTGCAACAGCGGCAAGAGGCCCAGCTCGTCGTGCTCGTTCTGCCAGCCACCGCGGTGCGCGCCTGCTTCCCAACCCTGCACCACGAGGCCGTCGGCGCCCGTTTCCTCGGCCTCAGCAGCCTCTACCGGGCTGGTGACGGTGGCCAACACTGCCACTCCGACCTGGTGTAAAGCCTGCACAATGTCCGGAGCCGGGGCGCCGAAAGTGAACGACACGATGGCGGGGCGGGTTTCCAGCAGCAGCTCGATCTTGGCTTCGTAGTCGTCGTCGCTATACGTCGGTCGCCCGATCGGCAACCCGTGACGATCTGCCCAGGGCCGCAACCTGGCGGCATAGTCCACCGCGAGCTGCAATCGGGCCTGGCTCGGCCCTGACGGGACGAACACGTTGATCCCACATGGAGCCGAGGACAACTGGCGCACAGCGTCGAGGTCGTGTCGAACCAGATCGACTGGGACGTAGCCGCTGGGGAGGAACCCGAGACCACCAGCGTTGCCCACCGCTGCGACGAGTTCTGGCGTACCCACCCCTCCGGCCATCGGGGCGAGGACGATCCGCGTGGGGATATCCGGAAGCTTCATCGGACGGTCCTCTCGGTGGTCGGACGGAATCAGTGTGACACCCCAGCGCCACAGGCCGCAGTGAGCAACCGCACGGTCCTGAGCACTCTGTCAACGTCCGTCTACCGCCTTGCCAGGTCGAAGCGGGAGTGCCACGACGAAATCGGTGACGCGTCGCGAGATCAGTCCTGCACGGCTTTCGCGATCGTGACCGACCGGGTGATCCACTCTCGGTCCTCCGCGGTCAGTCCCCGGTGCGCACGCTCGGCGTCGTCGACGGTCCAGAGGGCGTTGTGCATCTCGCGCACGATCACCCAGTCCCGGGCACGCGTCTCATCGAGCCCGGCGGTGTCCACGACCGTGTGGAACCTCCGTCGTACGGCGTCGCGGACGTTGCCGGACGCGACCACCTCATCCCACCGGTTCCACAGCAGCGGCGCCACCTCGTAGTGCGGGTCCCCCGACATCGGCTTCGGGTCGATCACCAGCCAGGGCTCACGATCAGCAGCGAGCACGTTGTCATAGTGCAGGTCACCGTGGATCATCGTGCCGACGGAGACGCCGTCGGTGAGGAAGCTCCTGCCGAGCGAGATCGACTGGTCGACCAGTCGCCGCGGAATGGGCGCGTCGTTGGGCAGCGCCTCCAACCCGGCGGTCCAGCGAGAGATGTACGCCGTGAGCTTGCGCAGCTGTGGAAGCGCACGGATATGGATCCGGTCGTAGAGGCCGGCGACGATCCCGCACGCCTCGATGTCCCCGACGTCGCTGAGCGTCTCCTCGGCGTGCAGTCTCTCCAGGAGCATCACGTGCCGCTTCGGGTCCGCACGGTACATCCGGGCCATGCCGTTTCCGGCGCACGCCTGCAGCCCCAGATGTTCGTGCTCCTCCTCGTCATGTGGCCAGGCGAGCTTCAGCACGGCCGGTCGGCTACCCGGCGTACGCACGGGCACGACCAGAGCGCTGAAGCCATGCATCGGCGGACCGTCATAGGCCAGATCCCACTCGTCGACGATGTCGCGGACCAGGCGGGGAAGTGCGTCGAGCCAGCGCGCCCAGGTCTCGTCGCGATCGGCGAACGCGTACAGGCCGGCCGGGATCTCGAACGGGGTCACTGCCGCCGACGACCCCGTAGGAACAACGTTGCTCACTTCCTGGGCTTGGCACCAGGTGCAGAGTCGGAGGACAGCGCGGCGACGAAGGCCTCCTGCGGCACCTCGACCCGCCCGACCATCTTCATCCGTTTCTTGCCCACCTTCTGCTTCTCCAGCAGCTTGCGTTTGCGGGTGATATCACCGCCGTAGCACTTGGCGAGCACGTCCTTGCGGATCGCGCGGATCGTCTCCCGAGCGATCACCCGGGAGCCGATGGCCGCCTGGATCGGCACCTCGAACTGCTGGCGAGGGATCAGCTCCTTGAGCTTTCCGGCCAGGGAGACTCCGTAGCCGTACGACGAGTCACGGTGCACGATCGAGCTCAGGGCGTCGACCGTCTCACCCTGCAGGAGGATGTCTACCTTCACCAGGTCGGCGGCCTGTTCGTCGATCGGCTCGTAGTCAAGTGAGGCGTATCCCTTGGTGCGTGACTTCAGCTGGTCGAAGAAGTCGAACACGATCTCGGCGAGCGGCAGCGTGTAGCGCATCTCGACCCGGTCCTCGGACAGGTAGTCCATCCCCTGCAGCTCGCCGCGCTTGGACTGGCAGAGCTCCATGATCACGCCGATGAACTCCTTGGGTGCGAGCAGCGTCGCCTTCACGACGGGCTCGCGCACCTCGGCGATCTTGCCGGCGGGATACTCGCTCGGGTTGGTCACCACGTGCTCGGCGCCGTCCTCCATGAGGACCGTGTAGACCACGTTTGGGGCGGTCGAGATCAGGTCGATGTTGAACTCGCGTTCCAGGCGCTCGCGCACGATCTCCATGTGCAGCAGCCCGAGGAAACCGATCCGGAAACCGAACCCCAGCGCGCCGGAGGTCTCCGGCTCGTAGACCAGCGCGGCATCGTTGAGCTGTAGCTTGTCGAGGGCGTCTCGCAGATTCGGGTAGTCGTCGCCGTCGATCGGGAACAGTCCGGCGAACACCATCGGCTTGGGATGGCGGTAGCCCCCGAGCGGCTCGGTGGCGCCGTTGGTCTGGGAGGTGACGGTGTCACCGACACGAGACTGGCGGACCTCCTTCACCCCGGTGATCAGGTAGCCGACCTCGCCTACCCCGATCTCCGCCGCCTTCACCGGCTCCGGGGAGATGACGCCGACTTCGAGCATCTCGTGGACGGCGCCGGTCGACATCATCTTGATCCGGTCACGGTGCGTGAGCTTGCCGTCGACGACACGGACATAGGTGATCACGCCACGGTAGGTGTCGTAGACCGAGTCAAAGATCAGCGCGCGCGGCGGCGCGTCGACGACCCCCGTCGGCGGAGCCGTCTGCCGGACGATCTCGTTGAGCAGCCGCTCCACTCCGGCACCCGTCTTCGCGGAGACCCGAAGAACGTCGGCCGGGCTACAGCCGATGATGCCGGCGAGCTCGGCGGCGTACTTCTCCGGCTGCGCGTTCGGCAGGTCGATCTTGTTCAGCACCGGGATGATGTGCAGGTCGGCGCCGATCGCGAGATACAGGTTGGCGAGCGTCTGCGCTTCGATGCCCTGCGCGGCATCCACGAGCAGCACCGCGGTCTCACAAGCCTCCAACGAGCGGGAGACCTCGTAGGTGAAGTCGACGTGACCCGGGGTGTCGATCATGTTCAGGACGTGTGCCGATCCCTGCCCCTCACCGGCGGACACCGTCCACGGCATCCGGACCGCCTGGCTCTTGATCGTGATGCCGCGCTCGCGCTCGATGTCCATCCGGTCGAGGTACTGCGCGCGGGCATTGCGCTCCTCCACGACTCCGGTCAGCTGCAGCATCCGGTCGGCCAGCGTGGACTTGCCGTGGTCGATGTGCGCGATGATGCAGAAGTTCCGGATGATCGCGGGGTCGGTCCTGCCCGGCTGCGAAACCGTTGTGGTGGTCAAAGGAGGAGCTTCTTCCGGGCTGGGGGCTGCGGCGCGTCGTACTCGTCGCGCATCATTGTTTCACGCTGGCCGGGTCGTTCGAGACACGCCGGGAGACCGATCGCCGTTCCTCACCTGCGACGTCCACAATGGGGCCGCATGAGAGCGCCGCAGGACCTCGCGACCCTGAAGCCGGTCCCACACGGCCGGACCGCGCGTCGCATCGACTGGCTGCTACTCCCGCCCGAGGTGCGCCGGCTCGTCGAGACCAGGCTGGGGTCGCCCGTCGCGCACGCCGAGTCGGCCGGCTCCGGATACACCCCGGGGCTCGCGTCGGTTCTCACCTGCGAGAACGGGGAACGGACGTTCCTCAAAGCAGCGAGCACGAAGGCGCAGGCCCCCTTCGCCGACGCCTATCGCGAGGAGATCCACAAGCTGCGCGCGCTCCCTCCCGGGCTACCGGTCCCCAGGCTGTTGTGGAGCCACGTGGACGACCTGTGGGTGATCCTCGCCCTGGAGTACGTCGCCGGAGGCAACCCGGCCAGGCCCTGGAGACCCGACGAGCTCGACGCCTGTCTCGACTGCCTCGAGGTACTCGCCGACTCGTTGACGCCCCCACCGATGCCCCTGAGGTGCTTCAACGAGGAGTTCGCCGACTGCATGTCCGGTTGGGACCACGTGCGGCAGGTGGCTGCGCAGTGGCCGCATCTGGCCGAAGCCGAAGCGCTGGCGGGTCGGTTCGTCGAGGTCACGTGCGGTCGCACCCTGGTGCACACCGACGCTCGCGACGACAACTTCCTGCTCGCAGAGAACGGCCCCGGCGTGTTGTGCGACTGGAACTGGCCGGTGGTCGGCGCAGCGTGGATCGACACCGTGCTCCTGCTCATCTCTGCGCACGGCGACGGTCTCGACGCCGATGCGCTCATCGCCGAACGCCGACTCACTCGCGACGTCGATCCCGAACACGTCGACGTCCTGCTCGCGCTGGTCTGCGGCTACTTCCTCGAGCACCGCGACGGCCCCGTGCCGAACTCCTCACCCTACATACGTCTGCACCAGTCGTGGTACGCCGAAACGACCTGGTCCTGGCTGGCTTCGCGGCGCCGGTGGTGACGGGCGCCGGCTCGCTGATGTCGCGGCGATTTGGGCGGCTGCCCGCAGCGCTGGTACCGTTGAATACTGCGCATTGCGCCTCGAAGACACAGGAGGCGGCGCGTCTCCCACCCGAAACCGTATTTAGCAATCGAGGCTTGCCCCGTGGCGAACATCAAGTCCCAGATCAAGCGCAACCGGCAGAATGACGCTGCGCACGAGCGCAACAAGTCTGTGAAGTCGGCGCTTAAGTCTGCTATCCGCAAGTTTCGTGCCGCCGCGGACGCCGGTGACTCGGGCAAGGCGCAGGAGTTGGCTCACGTCGCCAGCAAGAAGCTCGACAAGGCCGCTTCCAAAGGCGTGATCCACAAGAACCAGGCCGCGAACAAGAAGTCGGCGATCGCCAAGAAGGCTGCCTCGCTGTAGCCCCTACCGCTCGATAGGCGCCGGTCCCGAAAGGGACACGGCGCCTTGTGCGTTCACCGGCCGGTGCGCGCCTCTGACACGGTCAGCACCATCCGCTCCAAGGAGTACGCCGCGTCGCTGGCCGCACCCTTGACGTCCGCATCGGCCCTGGCCACCGCGATGATCGCCTTGACCAGACCGGCGTCGTCCCAACCGCGCACCTGATCGCGGAGCGTGCGCAGCTTCCAGGGCGGGACGCCGACCTCACGCGCCAGATCTGCCTCGCGAAGACCACGAGGTGCAGCTTTGTACTTCGCCAGGCCACGGAGTCCACCGGCGAACGCGCTGGTAACCAGCACGGCTGCCGTGCCGTTGTCGAGAGCCCAGCGAAGCTCCTCGAGGGCGACCGAAGTCCGACCATAGATCGCGGCGTCGGCAACAGCGAAGGACTTCACCTCGGCCCGTCCACCGAAGTACTTCCTCACCACCCCCTCGGTCAGCACCTCGCCGTGGAAGTCGTTGGTGAGCTGGTGTGCTGCTCCGGAGAGCGCGCGAAGGTCCTGGCCGACCGAGACCACCAGCGACTGGGCGGCTTCCTCGGCGATGCGACCACCGTAGGAACGGACCTCTGCAGAGACGAAGCGGGGATACTCCGACGGTTTCAGCGCCACGGATCTGACCTCGCTCACAGTGCCCTTGAGCTTGCGTAGCTTGTCCAGCAGCCCTTTGCCCTTCATACCGCCGGAGTGCACCAGCACGAGTCCGACGTCCTCTGCAGGTGCCGCGGCATAGTCGACCAAGCCCGTATGGGTGTCCTCGGGCAGGCTCTCGAGACCTCTGACCACGACACACCTGATGGTAGAGAACAGGGACGGCGCGGCCAGGTCACCCAACGTCGCCATGCTGAGCTGGTCGGCAGCGGTCTCACTCAACTCTGCCTCCGGATCGCCCTCGCGCACTGCGTCCCGAGCAGCATCGACCGCTCTCTCGTTGAGGAACTCCTCCGGTCCGGTGACGAGGGTGACGCGGCCGAGGATGTCCGATGCCTTGGGAATCGCCATGGTCAGAGCAGCCTGTCATACGATGGGGACACTCGACCCAACGACCTGAACCGAGCTGTGACATCGCGGCAGGTCGCCCCGGATGGCTTCCCGAGTGGTCAGTTCCGAGAAGTCGCCACCCGCAGTTCGCCATCGAGTACGACGACTGCGATGTCCCCGGACTCGTCGGTGCGCCGGACCTGTGCACCGGAGTCCCGTAAGAGCTGCAGCGTCTCGGGCGCCGGATGGTCGTAGTCGTTGCCCTCCCCGACCGAGATCACGGCCAGTCGCGCACCAAGCCCGGAAAGGAACTCGCCGTCCTGGAGGCGGCTGCCGTGGTGGGGCACCTTGAGCACATCCACCTCGAGCTCTCTCGCCATCCGGTCCAGTGCCTGTTGCGCCTCGGGCTCCATATCGCCCGCGAGCAGGATGCGCACGCCGCGCACCGAGACCAGCATCGCCACGCTTGCGTTGTTGGGGCCCGAGCCCCCAGCCGAGCCGCCCGAGGAAGTTCCGGCGGGACCGATCACCTGCCAGGTGAGGTCACCCAGGCGTCGGGTGGCGCCAAGGGTGGGGACTTCCACGGCGATGCCCTCCTTCCGCGCACCGGCAGCCACCTCGGCGGCCCCGGTCGCGGGTTCCGCGAGCCCAGTGACCTCGAGCGCTCCCACCGCCCGGCCCGACAGGGCGCCGGAAAGGCCGTCGACGTGGTCGGCATGGAAGTGCGTGAGCACGACGACCGGCAGCCGGGTGATGTCCAGCCGGTCGAGGCAGGCGTCCATGGTCACCGGATCCGGCCCCACGTCGATGACCACTCCGGCGCCACGACCGACGTTCAGCACGAGGCCGTCTCCCTGACCCACGTCACAGGCCACCATGACCCAGCCAGGTGGAGGCCAGCCGACCGAGGGTAGCGGCCGGGCCACCGTCACCAGCATCAGCATGGCTGCACCGATCGACGACCGCCGACGGGACAGCAGCCGTGGCATGGTCAGCGCACAGGCCAGGCACAGACACGTGAGTAACGCTATCGATAGCCAGCCCGCGGACCACTCGACTGCCGCGGTGGGCAGTCGTGCACTGTGCTGGGCGACACTGACTATCCACCACGCCCACCAGCCCGCGATCCGGCCGCACCACAGCCCGACGGGTTCCACCACGAGCATCAGCAGGCCGCCCGCCAGGCCGAGCACGGTCGCCGGACCCACCGCCGGCGCTACGAGCATGTTGGCCACGACGGCGACCAGGCTGACCTGGTCGGAGACGGCGGCCACAACCGGTGTGCAGGCGAGCTGCGCCGCCAGCGGCACGGACACGGCCTCGGCCATCGGCCGTGGCAGCCACCGCATCAGCGAGTCGCGCCACGGTGGGGCGAGGAACAAGATGCCGGCGGTGGCTAGCGTGGACAGGACGAAACCGAGGGACAGAGCGAGCCATGGCTCGAACAGGAGCAACCCGAGCACGGCGACGCCGAGCGCGCGAACTCCTTTCTCACGACCGTTGGACCCCATCCCGAGCAAGGCGACCGAGCCCATCGCGGCAGCGCGTACGACGCTCGGCTCGGTCCTTGCCAGGAGAACGAAGCCGAGCACTCCCAGCGCGCCGATGATGATGAGCCCTCGTGCCCGCACCCCTGCCCACCGCGCGAGGATCAGCACGAACCCGACGACGAGCGTCAGGTTGGTCCCCGACACCGCAGACAGGTGGGTAAGTCCCGAGACCTGGAAGTCCTCGACGACCTCCTTCGGCATCGCCTGGTCGTCGCCCACGACGAGGGCCGGGATCAGGGTCCGCTCTTCCACTCCCAGCGGTGCGACCGCCGAACGGATGCCGCTGCGCACCTCGGCCGCTGCGCCGAGCAGGCTGCCCGGCCTGCGGACCACGACAGGGGCCCGACTCGTCGAGACGACCGCGGCCAGGTCGTCACCGTCAGGCGGTGACAGCCGGCCCGCGACGACCACGTCGGAACCGATCTTCACGTCCTGCCAGTCGGCTCCCGCGATGACCAGCACCGGAACCCGGCTCACCTGCGTCTGTCCACGGCCGGTGACCGCCATGACCCGTGCCCGCACCAACACGAACTCCGAGTAGTCCCCCTGTCTCAACCGGGGGTCGGAGGTGACCCGAATCTCGGCGGTGACAAACGCCTGCTCATGCGCGAGCTCCGCAACCCGACTCCGCTGGATCGCCTCGGCCCGCAATACCGCCGAGCTCGCGACCGCGGCAGCGGCGACCAGGCAAGCGCCGAGAACCAGAACGGGTCTACCCGCACGCCGTCGCACCAGGACCCACCCGGCACCTGCTGCGAGCCCGAATCCGGTCACCCAGAGCGGCAGCAGGAACCCGGCAAGTCCGCCCGCCCAGGATGCCACCGCAAGGAGCACCACACGCAGGTCCGGAGGCCGCGAGGACGCCTTGGTCGCACCTTCGGTGCGAGCATCCTCGGCGACGCCGTCCGGGATGCTCATCGGCGTCACCCCCGCCGACGACAACGCATCAGATCGTCACGAAGGGCGCCATCTCCGCCAGAGTCGCGTCGCCGATGCCGGAGACCTCGAGCAGCTCGTCCACCGACGTGAACGCTCCGTTCTCGGTGCGCCAGGTCAGGATCGCCTGTGCAGTCACCGGCCCCACGTTGGGCAGTGTCTCGAGCTGGACCTGGTCCGCGGTGTTGATGTCGACCAGCGGACCCGGGGAGACGGTGGAGCCAACCGTCGGCGCCGATGCCGCCGGAGCGGCGACCCCGGTGGGAGCAGGCAAGCCCACCAGGATCTGTTCGCCGTCCACCAGAACACGGGCCAGGTTGAGCGCTGTGAGGTCCACGCCTCGGCGTGGTCCGCCGGCTCTTCTGAGGGCGTCCGCAACGCGAGAGCCGGCAGGCAGGGTGGCGATGCCCGGGCGGCGCACCTTTCCCGCCACGTCGATAATGATGCTCGACTGAGCACCATGGCTCGGAACGGTTGCAGCCGAGGTCGGCGCCTCAGTAGCGGGTACGCCGGTCGAAGCCTGAGCAGGAACGCCCTCGGACAGCTCGACGAGAGGTGGCGGCGATGACTGCGGTCCACCCGGCGACTCGGTCTGGAGCGCTGCCGGGACGACTTCACCCGGCCTTTCTGTGCTCAGGACCCACCAGGCGGTCACGCCCATAGCCGCCGCGACGAGCAGGGTGACGATACTCAGGTGCGCCGAAGTGAGCCCGACACTGCCCTGCAGCGTAGGTGGCAACCGGTCATGGACCCACCCGGTGAATCTGCCGGCGAGGCCGATCGACCGGTACGCGTGCTTGCCTGCAGTCGCGGTCTGGAGCTCCGTCTTCGGATCGGACACCAGGTCCGTCCCGACCGGGACACCGCGCGGCTCATCCTCGGACACCGCTGGTGGAACTGCGCGCGCTTTCGGACCGGCATCAGCGATCGCAGTCTCGTCGGTCGGCAGTGCCTGACGGATTCCGGCCAGCTCCGCGCTCAACAGCTCCAGGCGTCGGCGGGCCACCTCGGCCACCTGGTCGTTTGCTGCTTTGCCATAGCGCATGGAAGCGAACCTAGGGAATCGCGCGGCTCTGTCGCCAGGCCGTGATCTTCGCCTGTGGAAAAGACGGCGGCAGCGCGGCTTGTGCAGACATTCCGGCGAGGGACGTTCGACCCCGGGCGCAGGACCGTCACGCGCCTCCAGGCGCGATCTCGCGGGCGCCACGCTGCCACAGTTCTTGTCGCGACTCATCGAGGGACAGAACTAGGGCCGGGGTGCGACCACGACGGCCACCATCCCGGGACCGACGTGTGCTCCGATGACCGCCCCCACCTCGCACACACCGATGTCCCGGCCGTCGAGATTGGCCGCGAGCCGATTTCGCAGCTTCTCGGCCAGAAGGCCCGCGCGGTCGGAGTTGGCGAGGTGGGCGACGGCGACGTCGATCTGAGACTCTCCTGCTGCCTCCACGGCCAGCTCCTCCAGCCGGCTCAGGGCTCGCGCCGAGGTCCTCACCTTCTCGAGAGCCCCGATCCGGCCGTCGTCGAGGCGCAGCAGTGGCTTCATCGACAAGGCGGAGCCGAGCAGGGCGGCCGCGGCCCCGATCCGCCCCCCTCTGCGCAGATGCTCAAGGGTGTCGACGTAGAACAACGAGGTCGTGGCCTCGGCTCGAGCGAGGGCCGCCGCGACGGCATCGGCCGCGGAGCCGCCTTCATCGAGGACGTCGGCGGCGCTCAGCACACTGAACCCGGTCGCCATCCCGAGCTGCCTGGAGTCCACGGGCGTCACCGGAACCGACGCTTCGGCGGCTGCCATCCGGGCGGACTCGAACGTGCCGCTCATCTGGCTCGAGAGGTGCACCGACACGATCTCGGTGGCACCGGCGGTGGCTGCCTTCTCGTAGGCCTCCAGCATGGCCGCCGGCCCAGGTCGGGACGTGCTGACAGGAACCCACTGCCGAAGCGCGTCGGCCACGGTCTTCGGGGTCGCATCAGCGTCGACTCCCTCGTCGTAGGACTCAGCGCCGATCACCACCTGGAGGGGGACGACGATGATGCTGCGCTCCGCGCACATCTCCTGCGGAAGGGTCGCCGTCGAGTCGGTGACGAGGGCGATGGAACGTGGCATGCCGGAAGGCTACCGGGCACAGCGGCAGCGCCCGGGCCGTCCACCGGAAGGACTTGATCGCCCGAGATCGGGTAGCACGGTGAAGAAGAGTCGCCGAGGAGAGGAACCTCATGCGTGTCGTAGTCGCTGGTGGCCATGGTCAGATCGCGCTGCACCTGGAACGGATGCTGGCTGAGCGAGGCGATGAGCCCGTGGGCCTGGTGCGCAACCCCGACCACGCATCTGACCTGGAGGCCGTCGGTGCCCGCGCCGTCGTACTCGACCTGGAGAAGTCGGACGCCGCCGAGCTCGCCGCGCTGCTCGAAGGGGCCGACGCCGTGGTCTTCGCTGCGGGCGCCGGACCGAACAGCGGCCCTGAGCGCAAGGACACCGTCGACCGTCGTGGGGCGGCGCTGCTGGCCGACGCGGCTGAGCAGGCAGGCGTACGGCGCTACGTGCTCGTGTCGTCGATGGGCACCGACCAAGTCGACCCGGACAGCGACGACGTGATGGCGGTCTACCTGCGCGCGAAGGCCGCGGCTGATGAGAACCTACGCAGCCGGGACCTCGACTGGACGATCGTGAAGCCGGGGCGGCTCACCGACGACAAGGGCAACGAGCAGGTGCGCGCCGGGGTAGACGTGGGCGACGGGGAGATCCCGCGCTCCGACGTCGCGGCCGTCCTTCTCGCCGTCCTGCACACGCCGGAAACGATCGGAAGGCAGTTCAGCCTGGTCGGTGGGCCCTCCTCGATCGAGGATGCCCTGCTGAGCCTGTGACGACCTCACGGCCATGCCGACGGGTCGCTCGCGCCCCAGCCGCGCAGCACACCCTCAGCCGGTGACGATGTTGACCAGCCTGGGTGCGCGCACGACCACCTTGCGCACGGGCTTGCCCTCCAGCTGACGCTGGACGTGTGGGTCCGCCATCGCCAGAGCCTCCAGGTCGTCGTCGCTGACGCTGGGGCTCACCTCGATCCGCGCGCGCAGCTTTCCCTGCACCTGCACGACGGCGGTGACCGAGTCCTCGACCAGCAGCGCCTCGTCGACGGTCGGCCAGCCGGCGCGTGCGACGGTCGGCTGATGCCCCAGCCGTTCCCACATCTCTTCTGCGGTGTACGGCGCGACCAGGCTCAGCAGCACCGCGACGGCCTCTGTCGCCTCACGCACCGCAGGATCGACCGGACCGCACCCGGAGTCGACCGCCTTGCGGGTGGCGTTGACGAGCTGCATGATCCGCGCGACCAGCACGTTGAAACGCTCGGACTCGACCAGCTGCGCCGCCTCGTGCACGGTCCGGTGCGTCGCCTTGCGCAGCGACAAGTCGCCGTCCTCCGCAGTGACACCCACTGAGCAGGCGACGTCCCCACTGAGGCGCCAGGCCCGCTGCAGGAACTTCAAGGACCCGGCCGGTGACATGTCCGCCCAGTCGATGTCCGCCTCGGGCGGCCCCGCGAACACGACCGTCAGCCGAATCGCGTCCACTCCGAATGCGTCGATCTGCTCGCCGAGGTCGACACCGTTGCCCAGGGACTTGCTCATCCCGCGCCCCTGGTTGATGACCTCGCCCTGGTTGAGCAGCGCCGAGAACGGTTCGACGAAGTCGACCATGCCCATGTCGTGCAGCACCTTGGTGAAGAACCGGCTGTACAGCAGGTGCAGGATGGCGTGCTCGACGCCGCCGACGTACTGCTCCGCCGGCATCCACCGCCGCACTGCCTCGACGTCGAAAGGTCCCTCCTCGTAGCGCGGTGAGCAGTAGCGCAGGAAGTACCACGAGGAGTCCACGAAGGTGTCCATGGTGTCGCTGTCCCGCTTGGCCGGTCCACCGCAGGATGGGCAGTCCACCTTCACCCACTCCTCGGCCGCAGCCAGCGGAGAGGTGCCCTTCGGCTTCAGGTCGGCGCCGCGCAGGTCCGGAAGTACGACGGGCAGCTGGTCGTCGGGGACCGGCACCTCACCGCACGTCTCGCAGTGCACGATGGGGATCGGCGCACCCCAGTAGCGCTGTCGCGACAGCAGCCAGTCGCGTAGCCGGAAGTTGACCGCAGCGGCGCCCCGACCATCGGCCTCCAGCCGCTCGATCATCCGCGCGACACCGGTGGCCTTGTCGCTCAGCCCGTCGAGACTGAACCCGTCACTGGCGGAGTTGACGTAGGTGCCGTCGCCGGTGGTGGCGACGAACGTCTCCTCCGGGTTGTCCTCGCCGGTGTCGACGACACGTCGTACCGGAAGGAAGAACTGCCGGGCGAAGTCCAGGTCGCGTTGGTCGTGGGCGGGCACTGCCATGATCGCGCCGGTGCCGTAGTCGGCCAGCACGTAGTCGGCAGCCCACACCGGCATCTCCTTCCCGCTCGCCGGGTTCACCGCGGTGGCCCCCAGGTCGACGCCGGTCTTGGGCCGGTCGGAGGCCAGACGGTCGATGTCGGTGGCCTTGCGTACCGAGTCCAGGTAGGCGTCGTAGGCGGCGCGCTGCTCCGGTGCGCAGATCTCGCCGGCCAGCTTCGCGTCGGCGGCCACGACCATGAACGTCGCGCCGTACAACGTGTCCGGCCGGGTCGTGTAGACCTTCAGCGAGCGGGCGCTGCCGTCGGCCAGCCGCAGCTCGAAATCCACGTGCGCCCCGACGGAGCGGCCGATCCAGTTGCGTTGCATCGCCAGCACCCGGTCCGGCCAGGTGTCGGCGACCTCGTCCATGTCGTCGAGCAGCCGCTGGGCGTATGCGGTGACCTTGAAATACCACTGGGACAGCTCGCGCTTGGTGACCTCGGCTCCGCAGCGTTCGCACTTGCCGTCGACGACCTGCTCGTTGGCCAGCACGGTCTGGTCGTTGGGACACCAGTTGACCGGCGAGAACTTGCGGTAGGCCAGGCCACGCTCACGGAAGCGCAGGAACAGCCACTGCGTCCACCGGTAGTAGTCCGGGTCGGAGGTGTGCAGCCGGCGGGACCAGTCAAAGGACAGTGCATACCGGCGGAAGGACTCGGCCTGGGTCTCGATGTTGGCGTAGGTGAACGTCGCCGGGTTCTCATCGCGCTTGATGGCGGCGTTCTCTGCGGGCAGACCGAAGGAGTCCCAGCCGATGGGGTTCAGCACGTCGTAGCCGCGTTGCCACCAGTAGCGGGCGATCACGTCGTGCAGCGCCATGACCTCGGCGTGCCCCATGTGCAGGTCACCGCTGGGGTAGGGAAACATCGTCAGGGCGTAGCGTCGCTCCCGAGAACCGTCGTCTACCGCCTGGAATGGGTTCAGGTCCTCCCAGACCTTGCGCCACTTGTCCTGGGTCGCCACGATGTCGTAGGACGAAGCGGCGGAGGGTTTCTCGCCAACCTTCGATGTGCGGTTCTCAGTCAACTTGGTGCCTCTTCCGATTCGAAGCTCTTCTTCTGCTATGGGCCGCGTTCCCAGGTGACCGGGGCATAAAAAAACCCCTCAGGCAGGAGGGGTAGCCGCGCTGAGGTTGATCTGCGTCAACGCGGCTGGCGAAGAAGAAGGAACTTCTGCATGGGACGATGCTAGCGCAAGTCTGGAGAGAAGGTGACGCGGCGAAGCCACCTCGCCCGCTGTCGACGTCTAATCAGCGGCTGGGCCGTTCTCGCCGGCGGTGCCCTTCTCATCAACCTCCTCCGCGACGACGACTGGACGAAGCCGCGCCCACAGCACGAACAGCGCGGCAGCCACGGCCATGCCGATGCCGGCATACAGGTTGATGTTGAGGCCGTTCGCCTTGGCCATCTGCGTGGCATCGGTGCCCACCAAGCCCACCACGATGAGCACCAAGCCGTAGATCCCGATCAGCGAGGCGATGAAGATCCGGATGTCGAAGGCACCGGCCCGGTGGGCCGTCTTCCCAGCTGGGTTTTCGTTGACGCTGGACATGATCGGCTCCTTACCAGAACACGATGTTGAGGATGATGACCATCACCAGGCCGACGCTGGCGAGCTTGGTGGGCTGCTGGTACCACGCCAGCTGACCCTCATTGGCGTCGTGGAAGTCCTGCTTAGGCGTGAGGGAGTAGACCAACCCGCGCAGCTCGGACTCCGCCTTGCGCTCGGTGACGAGGCTGACCCCGACACTGACCAGGATGTCGACAAAGAAGGCTGCACCAGCGGCGGCGAAGCTAGCGCCCTGGCCCTCCAGACCGATGGCACCGATCGACATAGGCCCGAGGGCGTCCTGGCTGAGGACACCGACAAACACGGCGGCCAGCGTTCCGCCGACCAGTCCTGCCCAGCCGGCAGTGGGGGTCATCCGTTTCCAGAACATTCCCAGAATGAAGGTCGCGAACAGTGGCGCGTTGAAGAAGCCGAACAACGTCTGCAGGTAGACCATGATGTTGGAGTACGACGCGGCGAAGGTCGCGGTCCCGATCGCGATCAGGGTCGCGGCGACCGTTGCCACCCGCCCGACCGCCGTGTAGTAGTCGTCGGGGTTGTCCTTCTTCACGTAGGTCTGCCACAGGTCGTAGGAGAACACGGTGTTGAAGGCCGAGATGTTGGCCGCCATCCCGGCCATGAAGGACGCCAGCAGACCGGCGATCGCGACCCCCAGCATCCCGTTGGGCAGCAGGTCCCGGATGAGGTACAGGAGGGCGTTGTTGACGTCCGGTTCCGGCTTTGCCGTCGGGGCCACCTCGGCGACCAGCACACTGGCGATCATGCCCGGGAGGATCACGATGAACGGGATGAACATCTTGGGAAACGCGCCGATGATCGGCGAACGCTGGGCCGACGAGATCGAGTTCGACGCCATCGCACGCTGAACCTCGACGAAGTTCGTCGTCCAGTAGCCGAACGACAGCACGAAACCGAGACCGAAGACGAGTCCGATCACCGACAGCAGAGGACTGTCGATGCCAGTGAGGTTGGTGCCCGGCCATGACGAGAGCCGATCCGCGCCGTCGGAGAACCCAGCCAGCTTCTCCTTGAGTCCGTCGTACCCGCCGACCTTGTACAGGCCGACCAGCGTCAGGGGAAGCAGCGCCGCGACGATCACGAAGAACTGCAGAACCTCGTTGTAGATCGCGGCCGACAGGCCCCCCAGTGCGGTGTAGGTCAGCACGACGGCGGCCGCCACCAGCAGCGACACCCACAACGGCCAGCCGAGAAGTACCTCGACGATGGTCGCCAACAGGTAGAGGTTGATGCCCGCGATCAGCAGCTGGGCGAGCGCGAAGCTCAGGGCGTTGACCAGGTGTGCGCCGGTTCCGAACCGACGGCGCATGAACTCAGGGACCGACCGGACCTTGGATCCGTAGTAGAACGGCATCATCACCACGCCCAGGAAGAGCATGGCCGGCACGGCGCCGATCCAGAAGTAGTGCGCGGTAGGGATGCCGAAGGCTGCGCCGTTGGCGGACATCCCGATGATCTCGACTGCACCGAGGTTGGCTGAGATGAATGCCAGCCCCGTCACCCAAGCCGGAAGCGACCGTCCGGACAGGAAGAAGTCGATGCTGCTCGAGACTGAGCGTTTGGCGAGGATCCCGATCCCCAGCACGAAGACGAAGTACAACGCGATCAACAGGTAGTCGACCCAGTTCGCGTCGAGTCGAAGCTGGCCTTCTGTGGCTGCGAAGATCACAGCGCCTCCTGGGTGAGCAGTGGTGGACCGAGCAGCACGTTACTCCGAAGTTGCGGGAAAACGCCGTACCCGACACTCCGCGGGGTTGAGCCACCTCCCGGTTCAGCCACTAAGGTCGTTGGCTATGAAGGTTCTTGTCACCGGCGGCGCCGGATACATCGGATCGACCACCGCCAAGGCACTCGAGGAAGCCGGCCACACGCCGGTGATCCTGGACTCATTGCTCAGCGGGCCGCGGGCCTTCGTCAAGGAGCGGACCTTCTACGAGGGCGACATCGCAGATCGGGACCTGGTGGCACGAGTGGTCGAGGATCACCCCGACATCGAAGCCACGATCCACATGGCAGCCCGGATAGTCGTTCCGGAGTCGGTCGAACAGCCCTATGACTACTACCGCGACAACGTCGCGAAGTCGCTCGAGCTGTTCGACCAGCTGGTCGTCCTCGGCAAGCCCCGGGTGCTGTTCTCCTCCTCGGCCTCGCTTTACGCGATGGTCGAGGGCTTCGAGGTCGACGAGACGTCTCCGCTCGACCCGCCCTCGCCGTACGCCCGCACCAAGCAGGTCATGGAGATGGCGCTGACCGACATGGCGGTCGCCACCGAACTGCGTGCGGTCATCCTCCGCTACTTCAACCCGATCGGGTCCGACCCAGACCTGGAGTCCGGGATCTACGTGCGGGAACCGTCCCACGTCCTCGGGCAGCTGGTGATGGCCGCGCAGGGACAGAAGGACGCGTTCACGATCACTGGCACCGACCACCCGACTCGCGACGGCACCGGTATCCGTGACTACATCCACGTGTGGGACCTCGCTCAGGCGCATGTGGTGGCAGTCGAGCGGTTCGACCAGGTGCTCGAGGAGGTCGACGCCCCGAGCACGATCATCAACGTGGGCACTGGCGACGGTGTCACCGTCCGCGAGCTGGTCAAGTCTTTCGAGAGGGTCTTCGGAGAGCCGGTTCCCACCAGGGAAGCACCCCCCCGTCCGGGCGACGCGGTCGGCGCCTTCGCCAACGTGGACAAGGCGCGCGACGTCCTGGGCTGGACATCGTCGCTCACCCTCGACGACGCGATCGCCTCGGCGCTCGCCTGGGGCCGTACCCGCAAGGAGATCCTCGGCTACGACTGATCTCTCACTCGGCTGCGGGCTCCCCGATGTCCTCGTTCCACAGTGCAAATTGACCAGCGATGAACTTCTCCATCATCTCGATGCATTCGGCGTTGTCGAGCACCACCACCTCCACGCCGCGGGAGACCAGAAGGTCCTCGCCTCCGTAGAAGTTCGTGCTCTCGCCCACCACGACGCGTGGAATTCCGTAGAGCAGTATCGCTCCGGTGCACATGTCACAAGGAGACAGCGTGGTGACCATCGTCGACGTGGCGTAGACCGAGGCGGGCAGTCGCCCGATGTTCTCCAGGCAGTCGGTCTCGCCATGCCGGATCGCACTGTTCAGCTGGACTCGCCGATTGTGCCCCCCGCCGAGGATCCGGCCTTCGTGTGCCAGGACGGCGCCGATCGGGATGCCTCCCTCGGACAGTCCTCGGCGGGCCTCGGCGATCGCAGCCGCGAGCAGCTCTTCGTCGGTCAATGGTTTCTCCGTCCGGTGGGTCTCAGCCACGTCGATAGGCCTTGAGATATGACGATGGATAGTGGACTTTGCGACCCCAGACGGCCAGTGCCGAGATGACGGCCAGATAGGGCAGGGCCAGCATCAGCTCTCGCGGAACGGCGCTGAACGTGGTGGTGATCGCCAGCTGCAGCTGGAGCGCATCGGTGATCGCGAAGATCAGCGCTCCCCCGACGGCCGGCCAGATGCGCCACCGGGCGAAGATCACCAGCGCGATGCACACCCAACCGCGCCCGTTGATGATGTCGAGGGTGAAGTTGCCGAGAACCGCCAGCGTGAGAAAGGCTCCGCCGACAGCCATCATCGCGCTGCCGACCATGAGCGCGGCGTATCTGGTTCGCGAGACGGAGATGCCAGCGACCTCGGCCGCCTCGAAGTTCTCGCCGACCGCGTGCAGGCGGTAACCGATGCCCGTGGATCGCAGGGTCCACCAGACGAGGGGGGCGAGGACCAGGAAGCCGAGGTAGCTGAGCCAGTGCTGGTTGAGCACTGGTACGCCGGGCAGCAGCGCGTCGAACTTGGTCTCCAGCGTGGGTCGCTCTCCGGTGTAGAGCAACCGGAAGGTGAACTCGGACACCGCAATGAGCAGCAAGGTCAGCCCGAGCCCCGAGACGTGCTGGTTGAGACCCAGGGTGACGGTGAGCAGACCCATCAGCAGACCGGCAAGGACTCCAGAGCCGATCGCCGCCGCCAGCCCGAGCCACGGGGAGCCGGTCCGGAACGCAGTCAGGAAGCCGACGAAGGCACCGGCATACATCGTGCCCTCGATGCCGAGGTTGAGGATGCCGGTGCGCTCGACGATCAGCTCGCCTATGCCGGCCCACACCAAGGGCGAGGCGATCGTCAGCATCGCACCGAGCAGTGCCAGCAGGTTGAGGCTCATCGTGTCCCCCAGCGGACGCGGTAACGCCGCCAGCTCATCATCGACAGGACGGTCACCAGCAGGAGCGCGCCGAAGATGTTCCCGAGCTGGGTGGGTACCTGCAGGATCAGCGAGACGTTCTGCGCGCCGACCGAGATGTCACCGAGAAGCCCGGCCACGAGAAGGACGCCCAGGGCACTGAGTCCACCCAGGGTCGCGACGATGACGCCGGTGTATCCGTAGTTGTTGCTGATGCCTGAGGTCAGCTGATGCTGGACGCCCATCACCTGTGCGGCGCCGCCAAGACCGGCGATGGCACCCGAGACGAGTGCGCACCGCCACTGGAGAAGGGCCACGGGGATGCCGCTGAACGTCGCGGCCTGAGGTGCCTGGCCGGCGGCTTTGATCCTGACACCGGTGGCGGTGCGGGCGAGTACGACCCATACGGCCGCAACGATCACGAGTGCGATGCCGAAACCCCAGTGCACCCGTGAACCGGGCAGCATCGCGGGCAGGTCGTATCCCTGGCCGAGCCGGTCGGAGTCGGTGAACCCGCTGGCCGAGTTCCGCCAGGGTCCGTTGAGAAGTCCCTGGACGAGCAGTAACGCCACCGGGTTGAGCAGCAGCGTGGTCACCACCTCGTCGATGCCGGCCCGCCGCTTCAGCCAGGCCGGAAGGGTGGCCCACACAAGGCCTCCGGCGG
>JALZKI010000033.1 GCA_030859325.1 Actinomycetota bacterium | reverse complement strand
CGCGACCACTGCATCTGTCATAGTTCTCAACCTTGTCATGCCCTACCGACCGTTCTCGCACCTGAGCCCCACCAGCCTTACAACAGGCTCAACGATAGGTGACGAGACCGGGCTCGTACGCCTCGAGATGGCTGTGGTCGTTGACCGAGACGAGCGTCTGTCCGCGGCCGCCGATCACGATCTTGGTCACCGCAGTGTTGATGGTGACGACGTTCAGCCGCCCCCACAGCTGCGGCCCACACTTCTCGAACGGGTCCAGGATCGACGCACACACGCGGGAGACCGGCCCACCCGAGGTGAACACCACTACCGCCTGCTTCGACTCGGCCATGGACGAGGTACGCCGCAGCGCCTCCTGCACCCGGTGACCGAAGACCGGATAGCTCTCGGTGTACTCCTCGTCGTGCTCCCCGGCCGACCATCGCGTGGTCGCTGCCTCGAACATCTCCTGGAAGGCCTGGCGTTCCGTCAGGGTGCTTGTGGGATCTGCCTTCATCGTCTGGGACCGGTAGGCTGGCTGGTGCAGTTCGATCACCTGCTCGTGGTCGAACTCGTCCCAGCCATTGTCGACCTCGGTCGGGGTGGTGATCCATCCGGCTGCTTCTGCGACATGCTCGAGGGTCTGCCGGTGACGCTGCATCGTCCCGCAAAGCAGCACGGCCGGCTCGACCCCGCGTGCGGCGAGTGCCTGACCGAGGACACGGGACTGCCGGGCGCCGAGGTCGGAGAGCGCATCGTAGTCGGACTCGCCGAAGGACGCTTGACCGTGCCGGACCAGCAGGACCGCGCTCACCGCTGTCCCAGCGCGAGGCCGGCCGGAGGCCGGCGAAGGGTCGCCCCGGCCGGCTCGTCGTACTCAGCCATCACGCCACGATACCGGTGCGGCTGCTGCGGTCGATCGAGTGGCTTCCGGTGATGTGGGGTTATCCGACCCCGGCGCGGGTAATCGATGACCGGCATGCGCTTGCCGCCCGACGACAACCGCCGCGTGACCCGAAGGAGACCCGCCGGACATGACACACACGGACGCAGTCGTGATCGGCGCCGGACCCAACGGCCTGGTTGCGGCCAACCTGCTCGCCGACGCCGGCTGGGACGTCACCCTTCTCGAGGCGCAGAACGAGGTGGGCGGGGCGGTGCAAAGCGACTCGTCGGTCTCCCCTGGCTACATCCACGACACGTTCAGCTCGTTCTACCCGCTCACCGCCGGGTCACCCACCATTGCCCGCCTCGAGCTGGAAAGGCACGGGTTGGAGTGGGTGCATGCGCCAGCCGTGGTCGGCACCCCGTTCGGCAACGGCGACTGGGCCATGCTGCACCGCACCCCCGAGGAGACCGCTGCTGCGCTCGACGAGCTGTGTCCAGGAGACGGTGAGGCGTGGCTGGACATGTGCCTGGGCTGGCAGCGGATCGGTGACCAGGTCGTCGGCGCACTGCTCTCGCCGTTCCCACCCGTGAAGAACGGCCTGGGGGCGCTGACCAGGCTTCCCGGGGTGGGCGGCCTCTCGTTCTTGCGGATGATGCTCTCCCCCGCACGCTCGCTCGCCGAACACCAGTTCCGCGGGATGGCCCCGAAGATGCTCCTCGCGGGGAACGCTGCCCACGCCGACATCCCGATGGACGCACCCGGCTCCGGAGTCATGGGCTGGCTCCTGATCATGCTCGGCCAGCATCTCGGTTTCCCGGTGCCTCGCGGTGGGGCGGGCATGCTGACCAAGGCCATGGCTCGACGGTTCGAGGCTGCAGGTGGCGAGGTGCGGCTCGGGACACGAGCGGTTGAGGTGCTGGTCCGCGACGGGCGGTCGGTCGGCGTACGCACCGAACACGGCGACGTGATCGAGGCACGCAACGCAGTGATCGCCGACGTCTCCGCACCCAGTCTCTACGGCGGCCTCGTCGCATGGGACGACCTTCCGGAACGGTTGCGCACCAAGATGCGCCAGTTCGAGTGGGACCCCGGCACCGTGAAGGTCGACTGGGCGTTGAACGCACCGATCCCCTGGAAGAGCATGCCCCAGAAGGCACCCGGCACGGTGCACCTGGCCGAGTCGGTCGACGAGCTCGCGACCGCCGGCACCCAGATCGTCAACGGCTCGGTCCCGGCCCAGCCGTTCCTCCTCGTCGGACAGATGGCCGCGGCCGATCCCTCACGTGCTCCGCAGGGAGGTGAGTCCCTCTGGTCCTACACCCACGTGCCGCAGGTCACGAAGTCGGACTCCGGCGGGGAGGGCATCCGCGGCGTGTGGGACCACGACGACGTGGAGAAGATGGCGGATCGGATGCAGCGACGCATCGAGAAGTTCGCCCCCGGGTTCGGTGACCGGGTCGTCGACCGCCGCGCCATGGGACCCCGCGAGATGCAGGAACGCGACGAGAACCTCGTGAACGGTGCGCTCAACGGGGGGAGCTCCAGCCTCCACCAACAGCTGGTCTTCCGTCCCGTCGCCGGGCTCGGTCGCGCGGAGACTCCCATCAAGGGCCTGTATCTCGGCTCGGCCGCCGCCCATCCCGGCGGCGGGGTGCACGGCGCCTGCGGCTCCAACGCAGCCCGAGCGGCGCTCGCACACACACGGGTGCGACGGCTCTGGACGGGTACGACGGGCCGGGAGAAGAGACCGATCGAGACGAACCGAGAGGACCCCACGTGAGCCAAGGCGATGTCGTCGTAGTGACCGGAGGCACCTCCGGTGTCGGCCGGGCCACCGCCCGGGCGTTCGCCGACCGCGGCCAGCCGGTCGCCGTGCTGGCGCGCGGGCAGGAGGCGCTCGACGCCACCGAGCAGGACCTGCGTGGGCGAGGTGTGACGGCGTTGGGCATCTCGGTCGACGTCACCGACCGGGGCGGCGTGGACGAGGCCGCCGACCACATCGAGCGAGAGCTCGGTCCGATCGCGGTGTGGGTCAACTCGGCCATGGTCACCGTGCTCGGTGCATTTAAGGAAGTGGCGCCCGAGGACTTCGACCGTGTCCACGACGTGGTCTTCCGTGGCACTGCCAACGGCACCCGTACGGCGCTGCGCTGCATGTCCCCGCGAAACCGTGGCCGTGTCATCCAGGTCGGCTCCGCTCTGGCCTATCGAGGCATCCCGTTGCAGTCGGCGTACTGCTCGGCCAAGCACGCCGTGCAGGGCCTGTCCGACTCGTTGCGGTCCGAGCTCATCCACGACGGCAGCGCGATCACGCTGAGCGAGGTGAACCTGCCGGCGGTGAACACCCCACAGTTCGACATGTGCAAGAACCTGCTCGACGGTGCTCCGCAACCGGTGCCCCCGATCTACCAGCCGGAGGTGCCTGCCGCCGCGATCGTGCAGGCCGCGGCGACCGGTGAGCGCTCGGTCAGCGTCACGTTCACCACGACGCGCACGATCTTCGGCAACCAGGTCGCCCCGGGCGCTCTGGACCGGGTTCTGGCCGACACCGGTTACTCCGGGCAGGTCGCCGATCGGGTCACCTCGTCGGAGAACAACCTCTACGAGCCACTGTCCGGGGACCACGGCTGCCACGGTTCGTTCGACGGCACGGCCCGGGAGACCTCGGCACAGGAGTGGCTGCGACACTCTCCCCTGGGTGCCACCGCAAGAGTGGGGAACAACATCGTCGCGCGTCTCGGCGCCGCGGCGCTCAAGCGCGTCGTCTAGCCGACGAACTCAAGGAGAGGACACCATGAGCCGAACCACCAAGGTGATGAACTGCAGTCCAGAAGACGTCTTCGACATCCTCACCGACGGATGGAACTACGCCACCTGGGTGGTGGGTGCCGCCCGCATCCGGTCCGTCGACTCCGACTTCCCGAAGCCGGGCGCCAAGATCCACCACTCGGTTGGCGTGTGGCCGATGCTGATCAGTGACGACACGGAGGTCGAGAGGCTCGAGGAACCACGCGAGCTGCAGCTGCGCGTCAAGGCATGGCCGACCGGCGAGGGACGCGTGCGCATCACGTGCACGCCGCGCGGCAGGCAGACCGAGGTGGTCATCGAGGAGGAGTCGGTGTCCGGTCCGGCGACGCTGATGCCAACCGCGCTGGAGAATGTGATCCTGCACCTACGCAACGTGGAGACCCTCCGCAGACTGACCTACCTGGCCGAGAGCCACGCAGGCCAGAACGGCGACAACGGTTCGCAGGCGAGGACACACAAGAGGTAAAGGCTCGGAGATGGTGACCCGGCACAGCCGAAGGCTGGCTTGCGCAGCAGATCGGAGTCGTAGCCGAACAGGTGCAACGAGATCTCATTCAGGGCACCCGAGTACCGGCTCCGCTGCACAGCGCGGCACCGCATCTGGCAGGCAACCGAGCTCAGCAGGCCGGCCTTGTCGAGTGCGTACGGCGCATCGAGCACGCCACACGGTCACCCACTGTGTCTGAGGTCGGGTCGGACTGCGCAAGAAGCGTGCGGTCGATGCCGTAGACCGCGATCAGCTCCGCGGCCTTCGCGGTGTAGGTCTCGGCCGCTCTTCGGGTCGCCGCCGGGTTCTCACACTCGCCTGTGGACAACTTGCCCGAGGCCGGTCTTTCTGCGCGCGTCCCATCGAAACGGGTGCGCGTGTATGGGTCAGCTGGCGACGGAGGTGACCACTCTGGAACGGGTTGCGGGCCTTGCCCAGTCTCTCGACGTCCGCACCAGCTTGAGAGCCGAGAGCAGCAGGAACGGACACGCCAACAGCACCGACCAGCCACTACCATGCGCGGCGGTGAGCGTGAACAAGAGCGCGACGAGCGTCGTGGAGACCGCAAGCCGCGTGGAGTTACCGACCATCACCAGGGGCGGTGCCGGCGTCGCCCGGGCGCTGCGCAGGTCCACCGCGAACGGGTGGCGCACAGACCAGCGCAGAGAGGTCGCCACCACCTGGACACTCACCACGACGGTGGAGCACAGCACGGCGACGAGCTCGGACAACGTCGGCAGACCGGCACGCACGCAGGCAAGCACGAGGGTCACCGACGTGGCAAGGACCAGGACCTCGACCAGGACCGCCACTCGGGAGCCGAACACCACAGCCGGTGGAACCGGAAGGCTCTCTCGCCACAGGGCGCCCCGTCCGTCCAAGCACCATGAGTTGACCCCGAAGAGCAACGCCCCTCCGGAGGCCACCAGTCCAGGCATGATCGTCAGCATCTCCCACTCCAGGTCACCTGTCACGGCCGCCAGAGCGGGAAGGGTCACGAGCACTCCGAGCCCTCTGCGCAGAGGAACCGACCGCCAGATGCCGACGCGGTCGGTGCGGACGAGCGCGCCGAACCCGGTCGCCGGGTTCGCCGCCGGCGTGCGCGTCGACGTCTCGGATCGCATCTCGTCGCATGCGGGGCGGTGAGCCACCCGTTGCGCCACAAGTGCGCCGAGCACGACGGCTAGGGCACCGGTCACCACGAGCGCGGCCACCACCTCGAGCCACCCGAGCAAGTCACCGTGGGCGCCGTACATCACGGCACGCCCGACGTGCCCGGTCGGCAGAGCGTCGAGGCGACCAACCACCCCACCCGCGCCGATCGCCAACGCCACGGTCAACATCGCTGCGAGACCTGCCGCCTTGACCGCCCAGGCACCGTGCGGTCCCCGGCGTACCCACTCCACGACCCAGGCCAGAGCCTGCGCCACGGCGGTCGTCACTCCCAGCCAGAGCAGCACCGGCAGCTGGGACAGGGCCAGGCCCCGGGCCGCGCCGACGGTGTAGGCCGTCGCGCCGAGCACCAACCAGCTCTGGACCAGCCATGCGATATTGAGCGGTGCCATCAGAAGCGCGCCGAGGTGGTCAGTGGCTGCGCTGACCGGGAACGCCACAGCCTGCTCCCGGGGCAGCAGCTCACGTCCACCGGCGGAGGTCACAGCCGAGACGGTGGCGACCAGGAGCACACCCATGAAGCCCACCGGCAGCAGCTCCAGGATCTCTCCGGCCCGACCGTCGCCCCCCGCGCCCGGGAGGTAGGCGGGCAGCCAGCCGGACGCGAACGTGCACACCACGATGCTTGCCATCCCGACCGCTGCCGTGCGCCGGCTGCGCCGCCCACGCAGGCTCGAGGCGCGGAACCGCATCAGGGGTACGACGTCCGCGACGGCTCGTGCGGCATCCACCCAGACCGGGCGCACAGGAAGCTGCAGACGTTCAGTCGAGGAGAGCACGGTAGGCGCGGGCACCTGCCTCACCACCCATCTCATGCGCCGCCAACGCCGCCACCGTGGTTCCGCCCCGGAGCACAAGGGCTTGCTGGCATGCCTGGACGGCGAGCTCGCGCAGGTGGGTCGACACGAGCACGGCGGCTCCACGCGAGTGCGCGTCCGCGATGACGTCCAGAGTGGCCTCGACCCCGAGCGGGTCCACGCCGTCGAACGGCTCGTCGAGCAAGAGGACGAGCGGCTCATGGAACGCCGCGAGCACCACCGACGTACGCCTGCCCATCCCGTGGCTGAAAGCTGCGGTCACCCGGTGTGCCGCACCGCCGAGGTCGAACTTCTCGAGCAGATCCCGCGCGCGGTGCTCCCACCCTGCTGGGAGGTGGCGCAGCCGGGCAGCCAACTGCAGATGCTCCCAAGGGCGTCGCACGCGGCACCAGCCCACCCACGTCGGGGCAGTAGCCGGTGGCCCGCTTGACCGCGAGGAGGTCCCGGCGGATGTCGTGCCCGCACACGCGCACCGAGCCTCCGGTCGGTGGCACCACGCCGGCGAGGACACGCATCGTGGTGGACTTTCCTGCCCCGTTGCGACCGAGCAGGGCGGTGGCACCTCCGGCATGGACCGCCAGGTCGACCCCACTCACGGCCTCGACCGGACCGAACCGCACCACCAGGGCCCTGACGTCGACGACAGGATCCCTCACCGGGCCAGTGTCCCAAGCCGGCGCGTCCCTCGCAGCCGAAACTCGCGATCCGACCGGTGGCGCCTCAGGTCAGAAGGACTCGCCCCGCTCGGCCTTGCCGACCAGGTACGCCGACGGTTCGAAGCGGTCGCCGTACTTGTCCGCGAGCTCACGGGCACGTGCCACGAACCCGGGTAGACCGCCGTCGTACCCCTCCATGTACTGCACGGTTCCGCCGTACAGCGGAGGAAAACCGATGCCGAAGACCGAGCCGATGTTGGCCGCGGCCGGGGAGGCAATGACGCCCTCCTCGAAGCACGTGGCCGTCTCCAGCGCCATCCGGAACAAGTACCGCTGCGAGATGTCGACCAGTGGGACGTCCGCATCGTCCTTGGCGAAGTGCTCACGCAGGCCGGGCCACAAGAACTTCGTGCCGTCGGCCGGATACTCGTAGAAGCCCGCCCCCGCGGCTTTGCCCCTACGTCCGAACTTGTCGATCATCATCTCGATCGTGTCCGCGCCGGGTGTCTCCGCGAGCTTCCTGGCCTCCCGCGTGGCGGCCGTCCGGGCAGCCCGACGGATGCTTTGCGCGAGGGACAGCGACACCTCGTCGAGCATGCTGAGCGGCGGAGCCGGAAAGCCTGCCATCGTCGCCGCGCGTTCGATGGTCTGGGGGTCGACCCCTTCCTCGAGCAGCGCCACCGCCTCGGTCAGGAGCGTGCCGTAGACGCGGCTCGTGTAGAAGCCGCGGCTGTCGCTGACCACGATCGGCGTCTTCTTGATCTGCTGGACCACGTCGATGGCGCGAGCGACGGTCTCCTCGGAGCTCTTGGCGCCCTTGATGATCTCGACCAGCGGCATCTTGTCCACCGGGGAGAAAAAATGGAGTCCGATGAAGGCTTCGGGCCGGTCGACACCTTCGGCTAGCTCGGTGATCGGCAGGGTGGAGGTGTTCGAGCACAACAGGGAGTCCGGGTTCACCACATCTTGGACCTCAGCAAAGACCTGGTTCTTCAGCGTGGGATCTTCGAAGACCGCCTCGATCACCAGGTCGCAGCCCTGAAGGTCGCAAGCTTCGGCGGTCGGGGTGATCCGGGCGAGGATCTCGGCCTTCTTCTCCTGCGTCATCCTGCCGCGCTGGATGGCCTTGTCCAACAGCCCGACGGAGTAGCTCCTACCCTTCACCGCGGACTCGATGGTGACGTCCTTGAGAACGACCTCGATGCCGGAGCGGGCGGCGGAGTAGGCGATGCCGGCCCCCATCATTCCGGCGCCCAGGACGCCGAGCTTGGTGGCCTTGAAGTGCGGTACGCCGGCGGGGCGCAAAGCGCCGGAGTTGATCGCCTGCAGGTCGAAGAAGAACGCCTGAATCATGTTCTTGGAGTCCGGCCCCACCACCAGGCTGGTCAGGTAGCGGGACTCGATCCTACTGGCGGTGTCGAAGTCCACCTGCGCACCCTCGACCGCTGCCGACATGATCGCCCGCGGCGCCGGGTAGCTGGCCCCCTTGAGCTGCTTGCGCAACGTCGCCGGGAAGGCGGGAAGGAACTGGGCGAGCTTCGGGCTGGCCGGGGAACCCCCCGGTATGCGGTAGCCCTCACGGTCCCATGGCTGGGTCGCGGCTTCGGCATCGTCTCTGTTCGCCCGGATCCAGGCCTTCGCCGCCGGAAGGAGGGCTTCCGTTGTCGGCACGAGCTGGTCGACCAGGCCCCTCTCCTTGGCCAGCGCCGGTTTCATCCGTGGGCCCTGGAGGAGCACCTCGGTGAGCGCGGTCTGCAGCCCGAGCATCCGAACCGTGCGCGTCACACCGCCGCCGCCCGGCAGCAGGCCGAGGGTGACCTCGGGCAGGCCGAGCTCGATCCGGTCGTCGTCGACCACGATCCGGTGATGACAGCTGAGCGCGATTTCTAGCCCACCACCGAGTGCAGCGCCGTTGATCGCGGCGACGACCGGCCTGCCGAGGGTCTCGAGCCGGCGCAGCTGCGCCTTGACCGACTCCGAGACCGCGAACACCTCAGCCGCGTCGTCCGGCCCGGTCTGCATCATCTTGTTCAGGTTGGCGCCGGCGAAGTAGGTCTTCCTGGCGCTGGCGACCACCACTCCGACGATCTGGTCCCCACTGTCGATCTCGGTCTTGAGCCGGTCGACCGCTCTTCTCATCGACTCCAGGTAGAGCTCGTTCATGGTGTTGGCGCTCGCGGTGGGGTCGTCGAGGGTGAGGACGACGATGTTCTCGTCGTCCTTGTCGTAGCGGACCGCGGACTGCTCCACGCCGCCGCTCGATCCTGTCGAGACCTCGGTCGTCATCTGCTCAGTCATGTTCTGCTCTCGTCTTCTTCCGGTCCGGTGGTCAGATGCGCTCGACGATGGTGGCGATGCCCATGCCGCCCCCGACGCACAAGGTCGCCAGGCCGTAGCGCAGGTCCCGCCGCTCGAGCTCGTCGACCAGCGTGCCCAGGATCATCGCGCCGGTCGCACCAAGTGGGTGACCCATCGCGATAGCCCCGCCGTTCACGTTCACCTTGTCCGCGTCCAGACCCAGGTCACGCATGAAGCGCATGGCCACGGCCGCGAAAGCCTCGTTGATCTCGTACAGGTCGATGTCCTCGACGTCGAGACCGGCCTTGGCCAGCGCCTTGCGGGAGGCCGGGGCAGGACCGGTGAGCATGATCGTCGGGTCCGAGCCGGACACCGCGGCCGCGACGATGCGAGCCCGAGGGGTCAGGCCCAGCTCCGTGCCGACGGCCTCGTTGCCGATCGCCACGAGAGCGGCTCCGTCGACGATGCCAGAAGAGTTGCCGGCGTGATGGACGTGGTCGATCTTCTCGACCCAGTGATACTTCTCCAGCGCGACCGAGTCGAAGCCCAGGTCGCCGTGGAAGGCGAAGCTCGGCGAGAGGCCCGCCAGGCTCTGAACCGTCGTACCCGGCCGGAGGAACTCGTCCTTGTCCAGCACGCACAGGCCGTTGCGGTCCTTGACGGGGATCACCGAGCCGTCGAAGTAGCCGTTGGCCTGTGCCTTCGCGGCGCGCGCCTGGGACTCGACGGCGAACGCGTCGACGTCACCGCGGGAGAAGCCCTCGAGGGTGGCGATCAAGTCGGCACCGATCCCCTGCGGGACGAAAGAGGTCGCGAGGGCGGTCGCCGGGTCGCTCGCCCACGCCCCACCGTCCGATCCCATCGGTACGCGGGACATCGACTCGACCCCGCCGGCGAGGATGAGGTCCTCGAAGCCCGACCGGACACGAGCCGCTGCCTGGTTGACCGCTTCGAGTCCGGAAGCACAGAACCGGTTGAGCTGGACGCCGGAGACGGTGTCGGGATAGCCGGCGGTGAGGGCAGCGGCCTTCGCGATGTCGCCACCCTGGTCCCCGAGCGGGGTGACCACGCCTAGCACGACGTCGTCGACACGCTGCGGGTCCAGGCCGGGATTGCGCTCCTTGATCTCGTCGAGCAGACCGACGACCAGGTCAACCGGCTTCACCTCGTAGAGGGAACCGTTCCTCTTGCCCCTTCCGCGCGGCGTGCGGATCGCGTCGTACACGAATGCTTGCGGTACGTCTGCCATGTGCGGCGTCCAAACTTGTCGGCGACAGGAGGCCCGACTCCGAGCCGCAGGTGCGGGGGCCCGGGAGTCGGATGGAGACAACTGATTGTGACACTCGTACTGTTAGCGTCGTCAACCGACCGAGCCAGTGCCCGCCGAGGACGAACGCCCGATGTCTGTCACCACCGAGTCCGTGACCGGGCTGCTGACCCTCGACGAGCTCACCACGCGCGTGGCCATGAGCGTCCGCAACGTCCGCTTCTACACGACCAAGGGCCTGGTCCCACCACCGGTCCGGCGAGGCCGTTCAGGCTACTACTCTGCCGAGCACGTCGTCCGGCTCGAGCTCGTCCGCGAGCTACAGGCCCACGGCTTCACGTTGTCGGCCATCGAGGGGTACATGGCCCGCATCCCTTCCGGCGCCTCACCGGAGACGATCGCCCTGCACAGCACACTGCTCGCCCCGTGGATGGGCGAGCTGCCGGAAACGGTTTCGCGACGTGAGCTGGTCCGACGGGCAGGGCGCACGCTGTCCGAGGACGATCTCGACACCTTGAGCGCGCTCGGGATCGTCTTTGCGACCAAGCAGGGAAGGCTCCAGGTGGCCAGTGCCCACCTCTCGGTCGGAATCGCCCTGCTCGACCTCGGCGTGCCGTTCGAGGCCGCCCTCGCGGCCCACAACATTTTTACCGCCCACGGTCGCGCCATCGCCGACGAGCTCACCGAACTGTTCCGCACCCAGGTGTGGCCGGCATGCAAGGAGAACGGCGCCACACCCGAGGAGCTGCGGCAGGTCGTGGAGAAGTTCAAGCCGGTGACGGTCGCGGCGTTGGTGACCGCCTACGAGAGTGCGGTTGACGAGACGAAGCGTCAGGTCGCCGTCCGCCGTACCCCGATCCTGCCCTAGAGTCCGCGCTGCTCCCGCTCCTCGACGAGAAGCCCCACGAGCCGTGCGACGAGGTCGTAGCGGAAGGGCTCCTCGTACGGGAGCCTGACCGTGCCCGAGGCCGCTCTGTATCTGGCGAGCTCCTGCTCGAAGGCCTCGTCCGTCGTGGGAGAGGAGTAGAGGCCGACGTGGTGCTTCCATCCCGCGAAGTGCACGAGGTACCTGCCGTCGAGGCTCATCGTGGGCATCTGGTAGGCGATGGTCTCCTCAGCCGCCGGTGCGGCGCTTCGGATGGTGCGTCGTACCTCCTCCAGCACCACCTGGACTTCTGGTGGAGAACCAGCGATGTAGTCGTCGATCGTCTCGAACTGGGTCGCCATCTGCTGCCTCTCTTCGGGCACCCGCGATGCACGCGACACCGTGGTCGGTCAGGACAGCATCCCGAGCAGCTCGTCGAGCTTCTCGTAGCCCTGGACGACGCCGGTCTCCATGCCACTGGCCAGCATCATGTCGCGGGCCTCGAACGAGTCGACCATGGAGACCGAGCGCAGGCGGGTTCGTCGGTTCCCGAGGTCTTCAAACGTCATCGTCTCCAGGCTCACCCCATCCGGGTAGCCCTCATAGGTAAACGTCTGCACGATCCGCTCTGTCGGACGAACCTCGTGGAAGGCGCCGTAGAAGCCGTGAGCCGTTCCGTCCTCGGCATCGAGGACGTAGCGGTAGGCACCGCCGGTGTGCGCGTCGTACCTCTCGACGCGCATGCTGACCGAGCGGGGACCGAGCCACTGCGTGATGAGCTCCGCCTCGGTGTGTGCCCGGAACACTCTTTCGACGCGAGCGTCGAACTCCCGGATGATCTCGACCGTCGGCACCCTCGAGTCGGCGAACATCTCCGTCCCGTTGTTCGTATTCGTGCTCATGATGCTGCTCCGCTCTGGCCGGGTCGGCCGGGCTGGTGTCGCTCTGTCTGCTGTCCCTGTGTCTCTTGCCGCTCCATCTGCTCGAGGACCGCGTCCAACCGCTGATAGCGCTCCTCCGCCTCGCGCCGGTAGCGCTCGATCCACCTAGCCATCAGGTCGAACACCTCCGCCTCGAGGTGGCACGGCCGACGCTGCGCATCACGAGTCCGGCTGACGAGCCCGGAGCCCTCGAGCACCTTCAAGTGCTTGGAGACCGCCTGCACGGTGACCTCGTACGGCTCGGCGAGCTCGTTGACCGTCGCGTCCGCCACGGCAAGGCGCGCAACCATGTCGCGTCGGGTCGGGTCGGCGAGGGCCGAGAAGGCCTTCGACAGCGGATCGGCTGGCATGGTGGCACCTCCGCCTTCGTTCAACCGACTGATTGAATAAATCTAACGACAGCCAAGACTCCTTGGCAACCGGTTGGTTGAACGAATGCCGGGTGACGACTCCTCCGGCAAACCAACAACTAAAAGATTCGGATTGTGAATAACGCGGTTCCTTCTGGATCCTGGCGGGAACGACCGTATGACCGCGCAGTGGCCCCGTGACCAGGTCCCCGTTGACGCCTACGAGGTTCCCACCGACATGCGGGAGTTCTCCCTGCTGGCACGACCCTCCAGCGTGTTCCCCCCACACACACCCGGTCCCGCAACATCGACTTCGACCATTCGTTCGCCTACGTTCCCCGGTCACGTGGTGGACCGCCCGGGCAGACCCGAGTTGACAACCTGGGACCGATGGTCCGGTTCGGGCACCGAGTCAAGACGCACGGCCCGCGGATGGCGACACCGACAACCCGCGCCCGGCATCTACCTCTGGCGCACACCTCACGGCTACTGGTTCTCCGTCGACAACCACGGCACCCACTCCCTAGGCCGGGGCTCCCAATGTCCCGACCCTCCTGCCCGACCACGACACCAGCTCGATGTCGCCACTCGAACGTGCCTTCGCTGAACTCGTCTCTGCCGCCTGACACACCGCCGCCTGGACACCCACGACGACACCGGGCGGCCCTGGCCACGTGGGTCCGTCGGTTTCACACGGCTGCTGACCGAAGGTGTGGCCCTGAAATCTGCCAGTACTCTTGAGATTGAACTACTGCACGTACGACGAGAAGGAGAGAATCGGCATGATCGGTTTCATCGTGGCCGGCCTGGTCATCGGAGCTCTCGCGAGACTCATCAAACCGGGCAAGCAGAACTTGAGCGTCCTGGTGACGCTGCTGCTCGGGCTCGCCGGTTCCGTGATCGGCGGACTGATCGCCAACCTGCTGGGCACCGGTGGGATCTTCGAACTGAATATCCTCGGGTTCATCGTCGCCGTGGTCGCCGCCGTGTTGTTGATCGGCGTGGCCGAGGGCCTCGCCACGAAGAAGGCTCACTCGTAGTTCGCCAACCTGGACGGGGGGGTCTGAGCGACCGAGTCATACGAGTAGGTCCAGAGCAAGGCGCTGAACAGCACCTTCCAGCACGAAACGGAGCCTATGACCGAGTGGCTCCTGCTGATCGTCGCAGGCGGCCTGGTCCTCGCGTGCGGAGGCTTCGTGGCTGCGGAGTTCGCGATCGTCACGGTCGACCGCTCGACGGTCGACTCGGTTGCCGAAACCGGCGACCGAGCCGCCCAAGGGGTCCAGACCGCACTCCGCTCCCTGTCCACCCAACTGTCTGGTGCGCAGCTGGGCATCACGATCACAAACCTTGCGATCGGGTTCCTGGCCGAGCCCGCGATTGCGGAGCTCGTCGACGGTTCGCTGGAGAGCTCAGGTGTGTCTAACGCCGCAGTGGGACCGATCGCGATCGGCATCGGCTTGACCCTGGCGACCATGATGACCATGGTCTTCGGCGAGCTCGTCCCGAAGAATCTCGCACTGGCGAAGCCGCTCGCGACAGCCCGGGCGACCCAGGCCTACCAGCGTGGCTTCACCCTCGGCATGCGCTTTCCGATCCGCTTGCTCAACGGATCAGCGAACGCCATCGTGCGTGGCCTCGGCGTGGAGCCGCAGGAGGAGCTCCGCTCTGCACGGACTGCCACGGAGCTCACGTCGTTGATCGGGCGATCAGCCGCAGAGGGGACGCTGGATCCGGACACGGCGCAGTTGATGCAGCGGTCGGTCGCCTTCAGCGGACTCACGTCCGGCCAGATCATGACGCCGCGGATGCGCATGATCAGTCTCGGGGTTAACGAGCCGGTCAACGCGGTGATCGAGCTGGCCCGAAAGACCGGCCATTCCCGGTTTCCCGTCGTGGACAACAGGCCGGACAACGTGATGGGGGTCGTCCACGTCAAGCACGCTGTGGCGGTGTCCGCCAGTGAACGGGCCACCACCCGCATCGGGCAGGTCGTCATCGACGCCACCATCGTGCCCGAGACGCTCGGCCTGGACCCACTGCTGTCGTTGTTGCGCGCCGAGGCTTTCCAGATGGCGGTCGTGGTGGACGAGTACGGCGGCACCGCTGGCGTGGTCACGTTGGAAGACGTGGTCGAGGAGATCGTTGGTGAGATAGTCGACGAACACGACCGCCTGGGAGCGCATGCCCGTCGACGGAACGATGGAACCTGGTCCCTGTCAGGTCTTCTCCGCCCAAACGAGATCAGCGGTCTGACCGGCGTGAAACTGCCCGAGCACAACGACTACGACACCGTGGCGGGATTGCTGGTGAGCCACCTCGGACGCATGCCGGAGACGGGCGACGAGGTACTCGTGGCGCTTCCTGCCAAAGTTGTGGATGACGAGGAATCGTGGACAACTGAAACGGTAGTCCTAACAGTCGATCGCATGGACGGACGACGCATCGACCGGGTGCACCTGCGTGTGCGGTCCGGCCATCAGGAACAGACGGCGGCCGGCCGGGGGCAGGACGGATGAGCGATCTGACCGCTGTCCTCGTTGCCGTGGCGCTGCTTGCCCTTAATGCCTTTTTCGTCGGTGCGGAGTTCGCGCTCATCTCCGCTCGTCGCACCCAGATCGAACCGCGTGCCGCCGACGGTTCCAGGATAGCCAAGGCAACGATGAGCGCTATCGAGAACGTTTCCTTGATGATGGCGGGAGCACAGCTTGGCATCACTGTGTGCTCGCTCGGCCTCGGAGCGATCGGCGAGCCAGCCCTCGCACACCTGCTGGAGCCCGCCTTCGAAGCCCTCGGCGTCTCGGACGACCTGCTGCACCCGGTCGCTTTCGTGATCGCCATGTCGGTCGTGGTGTACCTCCACGTCGTCATAGGCGAGATGGTCCCGAAGAACCTGGCCTTGGCCGGACCGGAGCGGTCCGCGCTCGTTCTTGGGCCTCCCATGCTCGTCCTGGTGACGGTGCTCAAGCCCATGGTCTTGGCGCTCAATGCCATGGCGAACGGTGTCCTGCGGTTGCTACGAGTCCAACCAAAGGACGAGGTGGCCTCTGCCTTCACCCGCGAGGAGGTCGCGGCCATGGTCGACGAATCGCATGGGGAGGGACTGCTTCAGGCCGAGGAGTACGACCGCCTGTCAGGCGCCCTGGGGTTCACCGCGCTCACCGTCGCCAACGTCCTACTTCCCACAGAAGACCTGGCAACGGTGCCTCGGGGGGCGCGCGTTGGCGAGTTGGAGAATGCTTGTGCGGCGACCGGCTACTCGCGGTTTCCTGTCTCGTCCGGCGGCGGTGACCTCGTCGGCTATGTGCACATCAAGGACACCCTCGAGCCAGATCCTGGTCAAAGCGCACGGGTTATCGCCGACAAGTGGATACGCCCGTTGGCCACCGTTCGACCGCAGGATCTGCTTCATGACGCCCTTGCCACCCTGCGAAGAAGGGGTGCCCATATGGCACGAGTCGTCGATGACAGTGGGGCCGTGCTGGGTCTGGTCGCGCTGGAGGATGTCATCGAGGAACTGGTGGGTGAGATTCGCGACAATGCTCATGCGGACGCACGCACAGCGCCACACCCTGACCGTCGTACCTAGCCAGGCGCCGCCCCGGACCTTCGTCGAGCGCCGTTCTCAAGGTCGGTGCTTGGTAAGGGAGTCTGCCCATTCCGCCGAACGCTCACGCCAAGGCGACTGGGGCGGCCGTCGGGGACGTTGAACTGCAAACCCTCGACCGGGTCCGGTTCCTTACGTCGGGCATGCTGGGCTGGTGGCGGGGACATTCGAAGTACGACGGTCAGCGGATCGCTTCACGACCAGTCTCGACTGGCTCGACTCGAAGCACTCGTTCTCCTTCGGCCACCACTACGAGCCGTCCAACGTCGGGCACGGACTGCTGCTCGTGAACAACGACGACACCGTGGCGCCGGCGAGCGGCTACGACATGCACCCGCATCGCGACATGGAGATCATCACCTGGGTGCTGCGGGGGAGCCTCGTGCACCAGGACTCGACAGGCCACTCCGGAAGCATCTTCCCCGGTCTTGCCCAACGGATGAGTGCCGGCACCGGGATTCTGCACTCGGAGCGAAACGACTTCTGGCGGGTCGGTGGAGACCAGCACCGGGAGCCGGTGCGCTTCATCCAGATGTGGGTCTCACCCGACGAACCCGGGTTGACGCCCGGCTATGACCAAGCCGAGGTCACCGACGACCTGGGAGATGGTGACCTGGTGCCGGTCGCATCCGGCATGGCCAAGCATGCCGCCGAGGCGGCGGTGCGGATCCAGAACAAGCACGCTGCCCTACACGTCGCTCGGCTGGATCCCGGCAGCGACGTGACCCTGCCCCAGGCGCCGTACCTCCACCTGTTCGTAGCAAAGGGGACCATCCAGCTCGAGGGCGCGGGTGGCCTGGAGGAAGGAGATGCCGCGCGCCTCACCGCCACCGGCGGGCAGACCGTGACGGCGACCGGCGCGGAGGCCGAAGTCCTCGTCTGGGAGATGCAGAAGTCGATCCGCGACGGCTGACCAGGGCGTTCATACCGGCCTGGCCGCTGGAACCGACCGTGCCTGCCCGAGATCACTCAAGCAGGCCACACCGCGCGCACCCGTTCCAGAACGCTCTCGGCCTGGCGCCGACCGGCTCGCGCCGAGGCGGCACGCTTCGCCGGGTCCAGGACGTTGCTGCCGATCGCCCGCTTCGACTGGGCATCCGGACAGATCAGCAACGATGCCACTCCGGAGCCCAGCCGATCGAGCTGGGTCTGCACCCGTCCGGTTCTGCTGAAGGCTGTCGGAATCGGGGCGAGGGCCACCACATGCCGGGCGCCGTTAGCAAGGTCTGCATTGGCCGGCGACCGCATGCCTCCGTCGATGTACCTGTCGCCGTTGACCGACACTGGCGGCCACACCAGCGGCACAGCGCAGCTGGAGGCGACCGCATGGACGAGGTCAACCCCCGATTCCCTGTCGAAGACCTGAAACTCCCCGGTTCGCGCGTTCACCGCTGTCACGAGCAGCCTGCGCTGCGGCCAGGGGCGCTCACCGATCCGCTCCCGGATCACCTCGACTCGCACGGACTCATCCACGGTGTCGGCCCGTATCGCGGCGCGGCCCAGTCGGGCTCGCTTCTTGCGCGAGTCACCCGGCATCAGCAGGTAGGCGCCGAACCGAAGCAGATCGCCTTTGCCGAGTGCCGCTGCAACCTCATCGGAGGCGTCACGTAGCTGTTCGGCAAAGAGATTCTCGAGAGCCTCGCCACTGGTGATCTGGGCGCCGACCACCGAGCCTGCCGAGGTCCCCACCACCGTCTCGGCGCGGGTCAGGTCCAGGCCAGCTTCTGCGAGCCCCGCGATCAGGCCGGTCTCCCACGCGATGCCGGTCACGCCGCCGCCGCCGAGCACCAGTGCGGTTCCAAAGATAGTCATCGGGTCACGGTAGCCCCGGGCCCGAGAACCGGGCAGCGGCGTTAGCCAAGCGCGACGGTCAGCAGGACCGCCGAGTCCACGTGAGCGCGCACGGAGTGCCGCTGCGCCGGGATCGGCATCAACTGCCCCTGGTAGACCGTCCACTCCTTATCTCCGGCGGCCAGAGTGACCTTGCCCCGAACCACCTGGATAGTGGCCGCCGGCGGGGAGTCGTGCTCGGCCAGCGCACTGCCCTCGCTCAAAGCGATGACCACAGCCCTCATCTTGGGTCCGGACAGGATGGTTCTGGCGGTGCGCCCGGCCGGATGTGACCGTAGATCGGCGATCAGCGCCTCGCCAAGCTCGGACAGAACCACCATGTCCGGAGCGTTTTCGCGGCGGGACGGAGACTCGGCTCTGCGCTGTTGTTCGCTCACTCAAGTGACGCTAGGGCTTGAAGACCACCTTGAACACCCCGTCGTCCTTCTTCTGGAACTGCTCATAGGCCTTGGGTGCCTCGCTGAGCGGAGTCCGGTGCGTGGCGAACTGCTCTACGCTGAGCGGGTCGGAGTCATCGGTCACCAACGGCATCAGGTCGTCGACCCACTTCTTGACGTTGGCCTGTCCCTGCCGGATCTGGATCTGCTTGTCGAACAGCGTGAGCATGGGCATCGGATCTGCCATTCCGCCGTAGACCCCGACGATGGACAGCGTGCCGCCACGGCGTACCGCGTCGATCGATGTCTGGAGCGCGTCGAGCCGGTCCACACCCGCCTTCTCCATCATCGGCTCCGCGACCGTGTCCGGAAGTAGCCCGACGAGTGTCTGGGCGATCTTGGCGCCCGTGGAGCCCTGTGCCTCCATTCCCACCGCGTCGATCACCGAGTCGGCTCCGCGTCCACCGGTGATGACTCTGACCGCGTCGCCGACGTTGTCGACCACGTTGAGGTCGATACCTCCACGCCCCGGCTCTGGGCCCGGGCAAGGCGCTCGGGGACCAGGTCGACTCCGATCACTCGAAGGCCCTTGTGCATAGCGATCCGCGCGGACATGTCACCGATCGGCCCAACCCCACCACGAGCAGCGTTCCGCCATCGGGCACCACGGCGTACTCCACCGCTGTCACGAGGTGTGCAGCACGTCGGAGAGGTAGAGGAACCGCTCGTCCGCTTGACCCGTGGGAAGCTTGATCGGCGGAAGTCTGCGAAGGGAACGCGAAGAAACTCAGCCTGCCCACCCGGGACCTGCCCGTAGAGTTTGCTATAGCCGAAGAAGCTTGCCCCGAGACCGAACTCGTGGTTCTGCGTCGTCTCGCACTGGCTGTACAGCTGCTGGTCGCACATCCAGCAGTGACGCCCGGCCCCACCTCCTGGACGATGCCCATCGGCTCGTGGCCGACCACGTCACAGGTGTCATGAACGGTGTCAGAGTCTCATAGAGGTGTAGATCCGATCCGCACAGACCGGATGAGGTGATCTTGATGATCGCCAAGGCCCGGGGCAACGTCTTCCGTCTTACCCGCGGCGGCGACCGCCAAGCCTACTGTCCGAGGCCGGTCAGCATCTCCGCACCCGGCAGATCCGCCAGCGTCGCACCGGGCAGCACCAGCTTCGACCGACGTACGCCGCTGCCGAGAATGGCGACCGGGATGTCGAGCACCGCGGCGTCCACGAGCAGGCGCCATGTCCGCGGCAGTCCGAGCGGTGTGATGCCGCCGTACTCCATCCCCGTCTCCTCTACCGCCCGGTCCGTCGACAGGAAGGACGCCTTGCGGACGTCGAGAACGCGTTTGACCAGGTTGTTCACGTCAGCCCTGGTGTCCGCGCGGACCACACATGCCGCGGTACGTTCCTCGCCACCACGTCTGCCTGCTATGACCACACAGTTCGCGCTGACGGTAAGCGGGACGGAGTACGCCTCGGTCATCGCGGCCGTGTCGGCGAGCGTGGGGTCTATCTCGACCACGGCGACCCGGTCGGCGTGCTGCCACCCGGCCAGTGCTGAGGCGACGGGCGCGGCCAGGAGATGAGGATGCTCCGCGGGCGGCAGCGACCGAAGGGATCCGACTCCGGGTAGAGGTGAGACCATGTCGCTATCATGCCGTGGGCTGTCACCGCGCCGCCGCTCCCCATCCATGCCATCGGTCGATGTCGACCCAGGCACTGACCCGCGCCCGCTCTCGGTTGGAGTAGCTGTTGCCCGTGTAGTGCATGGCTAGTCGGTCGATGTCCTCGAGGCCAGGGTCCGCACGCATCTCGGCTATCCGCCCTTGCAGGCTTACGTGCGTGTACCAACCGGCCTCGTCAAGCACGGTCAGCGAGACGCGTGGGTCAGCCCGCAGATAGTCCAGGCGCTTGCGGCCCTCGTCCATGTTCACCAGGATCCGGTCGCCGTCCAGCAGATACCAGGTAGCCACCGACACCGGCTGGCCGTCCGCACGGACCGCGGTGATCACGCAGGGGTTAGGTTTCGCGAGCAGCTGGCGCACGTCGTCTGGCAGTGGGGACTTGGGCATGGATGTCTCCTGTCTTGAGGTCGCTGCCGAACCTACGCCCTGTCGTCCCAGGCTCAGGAACCTTGACTGCCGGCCTTGAGTTTGCGGGCCACTTCTACGGCCCTCTCGGCCATGTGGTCCAGCGCCTCCAGCTCCGGGTTCTCCAGGGGGGCGTCGTTGTCCGCTCCGGTCACATGACTGACGCCGTAGGGGTTTCCGTCCGCGAACTTCACCGGGTCGGTATATCCAGGGGAGACGATGAGTCCGCCGAAGTGGTGGATGGTGTTGTAGAGCGCAAGCAGCGTGGACTCCTGACCGCCCCTCCTGGTCTGCGATGTGGTGAAACCCGCGTAGACCTTGTTCGCGAGCAGACCCTGTCCCCACTGAGGACCGAGCGTGTCGATGAACTGCTTGAGCTGGCTGGCCACGTTGCCGAAACGGGTCGGTGTGCCGAACAGCACCACATCTGCCCACACCACGTCGTCGGGGCTCGCTGTCGGCTCGTCCTTAATCTGCTCGCGGTGCTGGGCCCATTGCCCGACCTGTTCGATCACCTCGTCAGAAGCGAGCTCGGCTACGTGACGCAGCCGGACCTCCGCGCCCGCCTTCTCCGCCGCCTGGCTGAGCCGTTCGGCCATCTCCTGAGTGGTGCCGGTCGAGGAGTAGTAGATGACCGATGCGTTGACGGTGTTCATGGGGTCTCCTTGCGGGTGCTCGATGCCGGGTATGGCGCGAGACGCAGCGCCTCTCTGCGGGGTTAACCGGTTCTGCCCGTCGTAAACACGGTGAGGTGCCGGCGTACTCCGGGCCGGTACGGGTATCTCACCACAATGGACCTGCCCCCACTGGACGCCGTCGTCCTCTTTCACCTGCACGGCGACCACTTCGACCGGGTGGCGCGTAGGGACTTTCTCCGCTCATTTCCGCTGGTGACCACGCCGCACGCCGCACGCCGGTTGCAGCGCTGGGGCTTCTCGACGGATGCCCTCGACACGGGCCTCCGGTGAGCGGCTCCTGGATCGAGCACCATGTCGACGACGGGCTCCGACACCGCCTCTACCTCAGCGGTGACACCCGAGTACTCTTCTCGACCGTGACCATGGACGCCGACCAAGGTGTCGACTTCGTGCGCCGGGTCGCTGCGCAGCGAGTGGTCCCTGTGCATTGCGACCACCACAAGGTGTTCAAGTCGCCGCTTTCGGCGTTCGAGCGGGCTGCCGACGCTGCTGGTTTCCGCACCAGGCTGAAGATCCCTGCGCGCGGGAAGACAATCGAGCTGCCGCCCACGACATCGAATCCAGCAACGACCACATGAGCTCCGACCTCGTCTATGTTCTTGCCGGCGCGTCCCTCCTCCTCGCAGTCCTGCTCCCGATACTGCTCCAGCGCATCGCGGTCTCGGCACCGATGGTGCTGCTCTTCGTCGGTGCCCTCATCGGCCTGCTCCCGCAGTTCGTGGGAATGGACCTGTCCCCGGTCGACTATCGCCCGTTCACCGAGCACCTGACCGAGTTCACCATCCTGGTCGCGCTCATGGGTGTCGGCCTCGCTCTGGACCGGCCGTTGGCTGCGTTCAATCCGAGAACCTGGGGCGCCTGGGCTACGACGTGGCGCCTGCTCGCGATTGCGATGCCGCTGTGCATCGCGGGCGTCGCGCTGCTCGGCTGGTGGGTGATGGGACTGGCTCCGGCCGCTGCTGTCCTCCTCGGTGCCTGCCTGGCGCCGACGGATCCCGTTCTTGCATCCGACGTCCAGGTGGGCGGACCGACCAGTCTCGGCGAGGACGCCTCGGTGGAGGACATCGACGAGCGCGACGAGGTCCGGTTCGCACTCACCTCCGAGGCCGGCCTCAACGACGGGCTGGCCTTTCCCTTCGTCTATCTGGCGATCCTGATGGCCACGTTGGGCGAAGTCCCCGAGTGGGCACTGCGGTGGGTTGGTTGGGAGCTGGTCGGGAAGACCGTGCTGGGCGTCGCCCTGGGCACGGCGACCGGATGGGCGTTGGCGAAGATCGCGTTCCGCTCGCGCCGTCCGTCATGGCGCTTGGCCGAGACCGGTGAGCCGCTGCTGGCTCTCGCGGCCATGCTGCTGTCCTACGGCGTCTCGGAGGTGGCTGGGGGCTACGGCTTTCTGTCGGTGTTCTTCTGCGCTCTCGCGATGCGCTCAGCCGAGCGCGGACACGACTACCACGTCCACATGCATGGCGTCATCGAACGCCTCGAGCGGCTCCTCACGCTCGTGGTGCTGCTTCTCCTGGGTGTGGCGATGACCAACGGGCTCCTGCGCCACCTGACGTGGGAAGGGATGGCAGTCGGCGTCCTCCTGATCTTCCTGGTGAGACCGGTCAGCGCCTGGCTCTCGCTGCAGATCCACCGGCGGAAGAGACAGCCGGCCCCGCACTTCTTGGGACCGGGGGAGCGGTTGGCGACCGCGTTCTTCGGGGTGCGCGGCGTCGGCTCGCTCTACTACGTCGCCTATGCCACCGGCCATGCCGACCTGGGCGACCACGCCCTGTTGTGGTCCACGGTCGGATTCACTGTAGGACTCTCGGTCATCGTGCACGGGATCGCCGAGGCTCCGGCGATGAAGCGCCTCGACTCGGCCCGGGCGGCCTGACATGGTTCTCTAGTCTAGTTCGGCAGGGAGCCCTTGCCGGCACGCCCCGCACGAGTAAGACTTCCAGAGCCGAAGAAAGGAAAGCCATGGCCAGCACACTGGTCCGTCCGTCCAACCGAGTGATCGCCGGAGTCTGCTCAGGCCTCGGCCGCCGGTTCGACATGTCGCCGAACACCGTCCGGCTGCTGTTCGTGCTTAGCCTGCTACTACCCGGGCCACAGATCCTGGTTTATCTGGCGCTGTGGATCATCATGCCGTCAGAGAGGTGACCTCAGCTCCGGCCGATCCTGCGGGCGCCGTACTTCCTGACGAAGTCGTAATGGTCGACGTAGCGGACGTAGGCGGGTCTGCTGGTCACCCGGAGCATCACCTCATCTCCACCGGTGAGAGAACCTGCCACCCAGTTGGCTGAGCCGGTGAACACCTGCCACGAGGAGCGGTCGCTGCCGTAGTGGCCGTTGACCAGCAGGTACTTGGTGTGCACGCGGACGTCGACGACACCGTCACTGTTACGGTGCTTACGACTGTCGTACAACGCGATGCGACCTTGCCAGGCAGCCTTCCGCAGCACTGCGGCGACGGCGTTCGAGGGGGCGCCGTAGGTGACCGAGACCCGACAGCCTTCGCGCTGCAGCGCGAGCAGCCGCCGTGCCAGGTACATGCCGCGGTCCCCGCTCCACCAGAACATCGAGACGTTGATCGCGGTGCGGCCGTAGCGACCGGCCCCACCACGCACGCCACGACAGTGGATCTTGGACATGGCGCGGTAGACCGGGTCGGTGCGCTTGGTGACACCGGGCTTGGGGAAGAAGTGGCTCTGGAAGCGACCGACCGAATGCACCTGGTAGCGCGCCCTCGGCGGCTGGATCGGACGGTCGAGCGCCATGTTGGCGTGAATCCGTGCGTACCGGTTGTAAATCGCGCGCTTGCCGGTCATCGTGAACAGGTCGTTCCACCCCAGGTTCGTCCCGCCGTTGTTCAGGTTGGCGGAGCTGACCATCACGACCCGGTCGGCGCCACCGGCTCTGGAGAAGGCGTAGAACTTCGAGTGCATCTGTCCTCGGGTCCCCCGGCAGCTGTTGTGGCAGAAGATCGCCCAGCTGCGGCGCTTGGGATTGTTGCCGAGGGCCCGCGCAAGCCTTCTGCTGGGTGCGGACTCGATGCCGTCGTCCATGACCACTTTGACGTTGACACCGCGCCGGTGGGCCGCGAGCAGCTTGTCGACCGACTGCTTCCGGTCCATCAGGTACGTCGCGATTCGAATCGTCGCATCGCGAGGAGTGTTGTCGATCGCGCGCTCGATCCGGTTGACGATCACCAGTCGCTTGCCTGGCCCAGCGTTGGGGCGGTTGAAGGTGGGTCCGTCGGTCGGCGTCCACGCCACTGCGGGCGACGCGAGCACTGTGACCGCGAGAAACACGGAGATCAGAGAGGAAACAAGTCTTTTGGGCATGGATTCACTTCCGAGAGGTTCGAGCCACGGCAGTTGCTCACGCGCACTGTAGTTCCAAGAACTAAATGCCTACCACACCGCCAAGCGGATTTCAGTCAGCCATGCGCTCCAAGAGACCACGCAAGAAGGCGGCCTGCCCGAGGTGTTGCAAGTCGTCACTGATCACACTCACCAGGCGCATACCCAGGGTCACCGGAGGTTCCCACGACGCGTCGACTATCCGGTCGAGGTCATCCCCGGAGAGATGCTGGAGATACTTCACGGTGTTCTGGTGCACGGCGTCGTGATAGCCGCTCAGGAGCTCTCCCGACTCCACCCGGACTGCCGCGACGTCGTCGGCACTGTGCCCGTAGCCAGTGGCCGACGGCTCGAACGGCAGTCCGAACTGCTCCACCCAGGACCCGGTCGTCCAGGCCTGTTCGACCTGCGCGACCTCTGCGATGTGGTCGTCCTGGACGCGGGACAGGTGCCAGACCAGCCAAGCAATGGTGTTCGCCCGGTCGTCGACCCTGGCCGTGAGCTGCCCGGGTCCCAACCCGTCGACCACGTCGTGAGTCAGGTCACGAATCCTGCCGAAGGCGTCGAGAAGTAGGTTTGCGGTTTCCATGTCGACAAGACTGGCACACTGCAGTCATTCGCCACGTCCGACGTAGGTTTAGGCGTCGGGATGCTACACACATGCCGCGGCTGGCCGGCGGCTCGGAAGGAAGTTGGGCGGCGTGGGCGCTGTGCGCAAGATGATCGTGCTCGTTCTCGGATGGGTACTCGTCGTCGGCGGCCTGGCGGCGATGGTGCTGCCCGGTCCCGGTCTCCTGCTGCTCTTCGGTGGTATGGCTCTGCTCTCGACGGAGTACGCCTGGGCCCGGTCCCGCGTGGAACCGGTCAGGAAACGTGCACTCCAGACCGCCGCGGACAGCGTCCAGACGAGGAGCCGCATCGCCTTCTCGATCTTCTCGGCCCTCTCACTCACGGTGGTGGGGGTGCTCTGGGGTGTCAACCCCCAGATACCGGAGCTCGGAGCCCTCGGACCGAGGTTGCCCTTCGGTGGCTGGGCGACGGGTACGACGCTCGTCATCTCCGGAGTCATCGCACTGGCCCTCGTGCTGGTCAGCATCAAGCGTTACCGCAGTCCGGCGCCGTAGGAGTCCGTGTTCCGGTCACATCACTCCACGGCGAGGGACCGCCTCAGCGGACAGCGCGCAGGAACTCTTCGATGAGGGGACCGGCGGTCTGCGAACCGGAGTCCCCAACCTCCACGAACACCGCGACCGCGAGGTCTCCGTGCGCAGCGATCATCCAGGCGTGGGTCTGCAACGGCATCTCCGCCCCGAACTCGGCCGTCCCGGTCTTGGCGATGACCGGACCCGGAAGGCTGGAGAGGAAGCTGGCGCTTCCGTCGGAGACGACCGCAGCCATCATGTCCTGCAGCTGGTCCGCCTCCTCGGCGGTGAGCGGAGCTTGGGGCTGGGCTGCATCGGGCGTCTCGCCTCTGACCAGCCGCGGCACCACCGTGCGGCCCGCTGACACGCTGGCGGCCACGGCGGCCATTGACATCGGTGAGGCGAGCACCTTGCCCTGGCCGATCATCGACGCGGCGTGCTCGGTCGCCGGCGCGACGGCGGGCACGGAACCGAAGTACGCCGGAAAGCCCAGGTCGTGGTCGACGCCGAGACCTAGCGAGGCGGCCGCCTCGGCCAGCGAGGCCTGCGTCGCCTTTCCGCGTCCGTTGATGAACGCGGTGTTGCAGGAGTTCGCCAGCGCGGAGCGCAGGTCGATGGCTCCGAGGCCGTCAGCGGGGTAGTCGTCGTAGTTCTTGAAGGACTTCCCGTTCACCGTCAGGGTCTGGGGGCAAGAGAGCGAACTCTCAGGCGACACTCCAGCCCTCAGCAGCGCCAGGCTGGAGGCGATCTTGAACGTCGACCCCGGTGCGTACTGCCCGAGCGTCCCGGTGGAGTAGCCCGCCGAGCCGGGTCCACTGGCAGCCGCCAGGATCTCACCGTCCGAGGGCCGGATCGCCACGAGGGCACTGGCGGGGTCGATGTTGGCGAGAATGCCCTCCGCGCGCAGCTGCAGGTCCTCGTCGAGCGTGATGCGCAGCGGCCCCCCGCTCTCCGGCCTCGCCTCGAACAGATCCCTGTTTCGATCGGTCTCGTCGCCGGCTGCTCCGTCGAGCTCGGCCGAGACGAGCCACCCCGAGCTGCCGGCCAGCTCGGTCTCGTAGCGCTGTTGAAGTCCGGACAGTCCGACCTCGTCGCCGACCTCGTACTTCCCGTCGGAGTCCTCGACGATCTCAGCGGTCACCGGACCGACGGTCCCGAGGATCGGCCGGGCGAACTCTCGGGTCGGTGCCAGGGGCATCTCGTCGAGAAGCGCGACAGCACCCCGGACCCGGGGATAGCCCTCACGGACCTCGGACGTCACGTCACCGGTGCGGAGCACGACCGCCTCGACGAAGGCCTCGTCGCCTGCAGCTCGGACCCGGTCGGCGAAGTCGCCCGCGTCGACGTCGAGCAGCCGGGCGAGAGCGCGTGCAGAAGCTGCCTGGCGGTTCGAGTCGACCTTGGTCTTGTCGATCCCGAAGCGGGCCACCGGCCGGTCGATGACCAGTCGGGCTCCACCGGCACCGACGATGTCCCCGCGCTCGGCGCCCACCTCGCTCAGGCCGAGGACCTCGCCCTTCCGAAGGGTGGGTGCGACGACCGCTGGGCGGAAGTCCACCAGCCAGCCGTCTCCGTCCCACTGCAGCTGGGCGGGCGTCTCATAGGTCCAATCCTGCTTGCCGAGGTCCCAGGTGTAGGTGTACGCCGCGGTGGCGGTGCTGCCGTCCTCGTGCTCTCCTACACCAGTCAGGACGACGTCGTACGACGTGTCCCCCATCCCCTCCACGATGTCGTCCCATCGCCGTTGCACCGCCCGGCTCGGCTGACCGTCGAAGTCGACGTCGCTCAGGTCTCCAGCGGCAAGGCCGGCCGCGAAGGCTTCCGCCGTACTTTCCGGGCCGGGTTCGCCCAGCAGTGAGCAGGACGTGAGCCACAGGAGCAGCGTCGTGCCCAGACCGAGATACCTGGGTGTACGTCGTGTCACGCGATGAACCTTTCCTCGGGGGTTGCCATACTGGCGCAATGGTGAGCTTGGGAAGCGTAGTGATGCATGTCGCGGATGTTCGACGAGCCGCGGAGTTCTACATCAAGGCACTGGGTTACGTCCCTCGCGACGGCCAGATCTCCGAGGACGCGGTGATTCTCGTGCCGAAGGACGGCAACGGGCCTGCCCTCGCGCTCGACAAGTCCGACCGGACACACCTCGACCTCTACGCCGCCGATGCCGGGGAGCAGCAGGCGGAGGTCGACCGCCTCCTCTCGCTGGGCGCGAAACGGGTGGAGTGGGACTACCCGGCCGATGCCGACTTCGTGGTGCTCGCCGACACCGAGGGGAACCTGTTCTGCGTCGTCAACAGCGGTTTCGGCTGATCCTCCACGGGAAATCGGCACGCTCACGCGTCGCGCGCCTGACCAGGTCAGGCTTGCTCGACCGCGAGCCGCAGCGTCGCCTCGAAGCCCGTCCCGGTGACCTCGAACGTCCACTCCCCGGTGCCTGAGGGGCCGGGCGCTTCCGTCGGGATCGGCAGCTGGACGGGAGCGGACACCTCGGCACGAGCCATTGCCTCTAGCGCCTGCGCATCGGGAGCGTTCTTGCCTCGCAGATGCTCTTCACCCGTGTGCACGAACAGTCGGAGCTCCTCACCGGGAAAGGCCTGGACGTAGTACTGCTTGCGGAAGACCACGTTGTCGGAGAAGCCGACGCCTCGTGAGTCCCTCTCGCCGACGTAGACGTCCAAGCGGAAGACCAAGCCCTGTCCTGCCTCCGGCTTGGCGTTGGCATCGATCCAGCCCTCCCAGATCAGGCGATCCGGGCCCGCCCAGCCGGTGGTGTCGTCACCGCGATCGGCCAGCGGCTTTCGCAGCTCCTGCGCGAGATCAGCCAGGTCGTCGGAGAGGTCCGTCTCGCGGAACGGGCCATAGCAGTTCTCCGCCTCCGGACTTTGATGGAACAGCTCGAAGTCGACGAACCGTGGTTTCACGGAGACGGCGAAGTAGAACTCGCTTCGTCCGAACCAGTCCCCGCCCCGACGGATGTCGGCCCGGTCCAGCCAGAGCTTGATCTTGTGCGACCCGTGGAAGAACCGCATCGCGATCTCATACGCCTCACGCGAGGTCACCAGAGAGTCCTCGCCGCCGTGGCACTTATGGACGAACGTGCGTGGGGCTCCGGGGAGCTGTGCGGAGGACTGTTTGACCAGGCCGTCGCTGCGGTTGTACTGCAGGCTGCCGTCGTCGAGCAGGCTGGAGATTCGGTTGCCGAACGATGCGACGGAGGTGCCGTAGGTGCGATAGTTGGTGCCGACAACGGTGAGAACACGGTCGAGGTCGAAGAGGTCCGAGCGTTCGATCTGCAGGAACGTGGTCTCGGTCGGGTCGAAGGCGGCCATCTCGTCTCCGGCCCGTGCCGCTCCCGGAAGGCGTCGCAGAAGCCAGTCCGGCATCCGTTGGAACGCAATGCCGCGGTGTGGCGTGCCCAAGGTGACGATGCGGTGGATGAGGGTCTTGGCCGAGCCCTTCGCGGCCTGGTCGAGGTGCCGAATGGCTTCTCGCACCACCAATCCACCCATGCTGTGAGCGAGGATGTCGACGCCGTCGAACACCTCCCCTCGTTTCTCGGCTGCCTCGCTGATGAGCTCGATCAGTCGCCGGAGGCCGTCGCCGTACCGGTCGAGGGCTCTGGGGGTCAGGTCGTAGTAGCGGTAGACCCATATCGTCCCGCGCGTCCCGTTGGCCAGCACTCGCTCCGCCGTGGCCGGGTCGATGACCACGGTGCCGGCGACGGCCTCGGGGCTGAAGCCGCCCGCTTCGTCGGGGGCTTCGACGTCCTTGGCGTAGTAACCGATGACGTTGGTCGCATCGTGGTAGCGGAATCGCGAGGACTTCAGGGCTCGAAGCAGGAAACCCTCGTAGATGTAGTTGTCTCCGCGGCGACCGGGATAGACGGTCCCGTCGTTGAACCCTTGGTACGGACTGCTCTGCTCACCGCTGACGTCGACTCCGCCGAAACCCCGCACGAGGATCAGCGGCCTCAACTGGTTCTCACCCATGAGCGTCCCCTTGTCGTCGCTGCACGCTACTGAGCACATTGCTCCGAGCGATGAGACAACGCAAGAGGGCGCGAGTCGTGGGCAGCCCCGCAAGGAGCGCGATCGGCTGCGGGCCGAGCACGACCACGCCCATTGCCGGCCCTGTCCCGGTCGTTGCGCGCGCCTTCTCCGTGCACGTGACCTGTGCCGCTGGCGGCCTAGTTGCTTGCAGTGCGCCAAGAGTCGGCGGTGGCTTCGTCGTAGTGGCGTGTGAAGCCGCACCCCCAGGCAACGGCGTCCTCTAGCGCAGGCCCGCCCCAGCGGGGCTCGCCACTGACCAGCAGTCGAGAGCCGACTTCGAAGGAGCCGGCGGAGACAGACGTTGCGTGCCCTTCCACCGCTGGGGAGGCAACGTCGACCGTCACCGTGCTTGTCTCGCTCCCGTGGAACCACTCGTGAGCGGCAAAGGTCACTGGAACGTACGTTGGGTCGACTGCAACGGACCCATCGCTCGCCCCAATGGCGGTCACGGTGCCGTCCAACGCGAACGCGCGATCAGTGATCCCCTGGGGCGTGTATTCCTCTACGCAACTGGAGGTGCCGCCGTCCGGCAGGCCCCCGGCACGCGTATCTTCTTCGCCGATCCTCCCAGTCTGGCCGGTTTGGCCGTCCTGGGCGGTCTGGCCGATTGGGCCGTTCTGGCCAGTTGGGCCCGGGGATGGCTCTGTCGTGTGTGATCGAGAACTGTTGGCGGCGCACCCGCTCGCCAGCACCATGGCAGCCACTACGCCCACGAGCTCGGCACTCCTCGCTCGTCCACCCATGTCTGCCTCCGTGTGAGTGCGCGCCTCCGATACAGCGATGGGACGCTACGGCGTGGCTCCCGGTTCCACGGAGGCGTGGGCGTCTGTCGACGGTGCCTCACACCACTCAGCCGTGAGCCATGTCGACGAAGCGGGAGTAGTGGCCCTGAAAGGCGACGGTGACGTCGCGGGTGGGACCGTTGCGGTGCTTGGCCACGATCAGGTCCGCCTCTCCGGGACGCGCGGATTCCTTCTCATAGACATCCTCGCGATGAAGCAGGATCACCATGTCGCTGTCCTGCTCGATTGCCCCGGACTCGCGCAGGTCTGACATCATCGGGCGCTTGTCCGAGCGCTGTTCGGGGCCACGGTTCAGCTGCGAGAGTGCGACTACCGGCACGTTGAGCTCCTTGGCCAGCAGCTTGATCTGTCGCGAGAACTCCGACACCTCGATCTGGCGGGACTCGACCTTCTTGCCCGACGTCATCAGCTGCAGATAGTCGATGACGATCAACCGCAGGTCGTGGCGCTGCTTGAGCCGGCGCGCCTTTGCCCGGATCTCCATCATCGTCATGTTCGGTGAGTCGTCGATGAAGAACGGAGCCGACGACACCTCACCCATCTTGCGGGCGAGCTTGGCCCAGTCCTCGTCGTTCATGTGCCCGTTTCGCATGTGGTTCAGCGGGATCTTGGCCTCGGCGGAGAGCAGGCGCATGGTGATCTCGTTGCGCGTCATCTCCAAGGAGAAGATCACGCTCGCCATATTGTGACGAATCGATGCAGAACGACAGATATCGAGTCCTAGAGTCGATTTGCCGACGGCCGGCCGCGCCGCGACGATGACCATCTGACCGCCGTGCAGGCCGTTGGTGAGCTCGTCGAGGTCCGCGAACCCGGTCGGCACCCCGACCATCTCGCCGTCCCGGTTGGAGATCGCCTCGATCTCATCGAGCGCCGACTCCATGATATCGCTCAGGGGCAGATAGTCCTCCGAGGTCCGCTTGTCGGTAACGCCGTACACCTCGGCCTGCGCGCGGTCGACCACCTCGTCGACCTGGCCCTCCCCCGAGTAGCCCATCTGCGCGATCCGGGTTCCGGCGTCTACCAGCCGCCGCAGAATCGCCTTCTCGCGCACGATCTCGGCGTAGTAGCCGGCATTGGCCGCTATCGGCACGCTGGCCGACAGGGTGTGAAGATACGGCGCCCCGCCGATGCGGGTCAGCTCACCTCGTCTCTGCAGCTCGGCGGAAACGGTGACCGGGTCCGCCGGCTCGCCCCGGCCGTAGAGGTCGACGACCACGTCGAAAATCGTCTCGTGGGCAGGCCGGTAGAAGTCGGTGCCGCGGACTGTCTCGACCACATCGGCGATCGCGTCCTTCGACAGCAGCATCGAGCCGAGCACGCTCTGCTCGGCGTTGTTGTCCTGCGGCGGAGTGCGGTTGCCACCGGCGCCGTACCCACCGCCACTGCCGCCTTCGTCGTGGCGGGGAGCCCAGTCCGAACCGGGGTCAAGGACCGAACCGGGGTTGCTGGGAAACTCCGCGACGCTCACTTCGATGTCCTCTTCCTCGGGTGTTGGCACACTACGATTTCCCACCCCCACAATGCGTCGAACACCCCGGTACGCCGCCCCGGCCCACTCCCGGAGGGGAAGCGGGGATCGGAGTCCGCGCTTGCGCAGATCGGACGTTACGTGGCCGAAGCTCGATCGCGGAAGCCCGTCGTCCACAGGGGTTGGGGATAACCGGGCCACACCTGTGGGGCACGCCGCGTGACGTGTGCACAGCCTGTTTACGACGCTGTGGACGACGACGAACAGATCGCACCGATTGCCGCTCTGACCTGCACGAACACCTCATCGAGCGTGTGGACCAAATAAAAACCTGTTCACTTTCCATTCACCGGACGGCAACCTTCCCGAGCGGTCGTCCAGCCCGGATGGCGGACTGACCCAGCACGAGATGCTCACAGGAGTCGCCTAGTTACCCCACATCTGGTTCAGCAGTGATGCAGTAATCGTCTGCTATAGATTTGATCCTTACTTGGCTCGCCTCCGGAGCGCTTCGTAGACTGGTAGCCGCGCCGGGCACTCAACCGAGGCTGCGTGTGGAAAGGTTTCGTAGTGTCATCTCCACAACCCGTCGTCTACCTGCACATCGGGGCGATGAAGACCGGGACCACCTTCCTCCAGCGGCTGATGATCTCGAACAGGGACGTCCTGGCGACCGCGGGCTATCTCTTTCCGGGTGCCCGCTGGTACGAGCAGGACCGGGCCGTGCGCGACATCTTGAGCATGGCACGCAAGGATCCGCCGATGCGGGCTCTGTGCGAGGGCATGTGGGACAAGCTCGCGGAGCAGATGCTCGCCCATCGGGGACGCGCCTCGATTCTCTCGATGGAGTTCCTCAGCTTCGCCAGTGTGCGGCAGGCCGCCGGGGTCATCGGATCTCTGCACGGTGCGGAGGTGCACGTGGTGCTGACCGTGCGCGATGCCGTGGGAGCCCTCCCCGCGCAGTGGCAGACCCATAGCCGCAACGGAGGCACGGTGTCCTGGCCGACGTTCGCGCGCAGCGCCAGGCGCGGGGCACGGTTCGGGAGACTGGCACGTGGGCAGGGCGCGCGGGTCTTCGAGATGGCACAGGGCATCCCCAGGATTCTTCGGGTTTGGGGGAAGGTCGTGCCCGCAGACCGCCTTCACGTCATCACCGTGCCACCGTCGGGCTCCGATCCGAGACTGCTGTGGGAGCGCTTCGCCAGCGTCGTGGGCGTCGATGCCACTGTGTGTGCGATCCCCGCTGAGAACAGCAACCCCTCTCTCGGGCAGCCGTCAGCGGAGCTCATGCGTCTCATCAACGCGAAGCTGGGCAAGCTGCCGCCCAGCCAGTACCAGCCGACGCTCAAGGCCCAGCTCGCCACCAAGATACTCACCGTGCGTTCGGGTTTCGAACCAGGAGCGGTACTCGACCCGCAGACACGTGCCTTCGCGATGCGCTGGAACCTGCGGGTGCGAAAAGCGATCGCCCGCAGTGGCTCCCACCTCGTCGGTGACCCCAGCGACCTTCCCGTCGAGTCGCCAGACGCCGAGGGGCCACAGGAGCTCAGCGAGCCGAGCGACGAGGACGTCCTGGCCGCAGCAGCCACCGCCCGTGACGGCCTTCTCCGACTGATTCGTAGACGACAGAAGCGGCTGCGCAAGCAGGGAGACGACCGGCTCGAGTGGCCGGGCATCGACACTGCGGCTGTACCGACGCCCCAGGACCGGTGGCGGGACCATCTGGACGCCGCAGTGGACGAACTAGCCTGTCTGGTGCGGGCGGCGATCGAGCTGCACCAGCAGGTGACATCGGGGTCTTCCGACACGCGTTAGGCACCTGCAGTTTTCGCTCCCGTCGACTGGTAGGTTCCGGCCTATGCCACGCCTCTGGCCGCTGTTCAAGGGTGCCGTAGAGAGAAAGCGGCGACCCGTCATCTTCTTACACGTGGGCGCCATGAAGACCGGCACCACGTTTCTCCAGCACCTGATGCACGCCAACCAAGAGAGCCTGCTGGCCGCTGGCTTCCTGGTCCCCGGTGACCGCACTGAGCAAGGCCGGGCGACCCGCGACATCCTCGGCACCGCGCACAAGAGCCCGGAGATGCTCGCCGTCTGTGAGGGAGTTTGGGGCGAGCTCGTCAGCCGGATGTTCGCCCATCAAGGCAGGGCGTCGATCTTCTCGATGGAGTTCCTCAGCTTCGCCGACCGTGACCAGGCGGCCCGAGTCGTGGAGTCGCTCGAGGGCGCCGAGGTGCACATCATCTTGACGGTGCGCGACGCGACGGGTGCGATCCCGTCCCAGTGGCAGACGCACAGCCGGAACGGCGGCACAGCGTCTTGGCCGAAGTTCGCCAAGGGCGTCAAGCGAGGTGTCCGGGGCAGTGGCCCGGCGCGCGGACAGGGCGCTCGGACCTTCCTGCGCGCGCAGGGGATCCCCCGGATGCTCGATGCATGGGGAAACGCAGTCCCGCCCGAGCACCTGCACGTGATCACCGTGCCACCCTCCGGTTCGGATCCCCTGGTGCTCTGGAGACGCTTCGCAGGTGTTGTCGGCGTGGATCCTGCGGTGTGCTCGATAGATACGCCGCGCAACAACCCGTCGCTCGGCCATCCGTCGGCGGAGCTGATCCGTCGGATCAACAGGAAGCTGGGGAAGCTCCCGCCCGTGCAGTACGAACCCACTCTCAAGGCGGAGCTGGGCACCCGCATCCTGGCAGAGCGCGCGCGGCTCGAGAAGGGAGCGCAGCTCAACCTGAGCACCCGTCGGTTCGCGGCGAGATGGAACCGACGTGTGCGCCGGGCGATCCGCGCCAGCGGTGCACACGTCGTCGGCGGCCTGCGCGAGCTACCGGTGAAGCTGCCGCCGGATGCGGCGCAGACGTTCCCGAAGAAGCTCATCAACCCCGAGGACACGGACATACTTGCGGCGGCGACGACTGCGAGGGACGGGCTCGTCCACCTGATCCAGTCGCGCGCGGCATACCTCGAGACCCTCGGCGTGACAGTGAGCCCCAGCGCTGCCGAGATCACCGTCACCGACAACCTCCCCACCCAGCAGTCACACTGGGACTCCTCGACCGACGCGGTGCAGGCTGCCGTCGACGAGCTCGCGTCACTGGCGGGTCTGGCTATCGCACTCCAGACCCAGATGGAGGCCTTTCCGCCGCCGGAAACGCTGGGAAGCGCCCCGCTCGACGTCCAGACCACCTGACTCCGAGGTCGTGAGCACGACTGGGCGTAGGGAGCACGACCGCGAGATTGTGCGGCTGGCCGTGCCCGCCTTCCTCGCCCTCGTCGCGGAGCCGATGTTCCTGCTGGCCGACGCGGCCATCATCGGCCACCTCGGCACCCCGGAGCTCGCGGGTCTCGGGATCGCTGGTGCGATCATCCAGACCGCTGTAGGGCTGTGCGTCTTCCTCGCCTACGGCACCACGGCCTCGGTGGCACGGCAGATCGGTGCCGGGGACCTCAGGGGCGCCCTGACCCAGGGCATCGACGGTGTCTGGCTCGCCATCCTCATCGGCGCCGTGACCACACTGGTCGGAGTGCTGGTGTCCGGGCCCCTGGTCGGGCTGTTCCACGGTGGACGCGAGGTCAGCGTCCACGCGACGACGTACCTCCAGTGGGCGTTCGTCGGCGTGATCCCGCTGCTGGTCATGCTGGCGACCACCGGAGTCCTGCGCGGCCTCCAGGACACCCGGACGCCGCTCTACGTCGCGGTGGCGGGGAACCTCGTCAACATCGGCCTGAACTTCCTGCTCGTCTACAGGCTCGACCTCGGGATCGCCGGTTCCGCGATCGGGACCGTGGTGGCCCAGGCGGCATCGGCGGTGGTGCTGCTCTCCGTGGTGGTCGGCGCCGCCCACCGCGAGGGGGCTTCGCTTCGCCCTGACCTGTTAGGGGTACGACGCGCCGCTCACGCGGGAGTCGCGCTGGTTGTCAGGACGATCACGTTGCGGGCCTCGCTACTGGTGATGACCTACTGTGCGGCCGCGCTCGGAGCCACCTCGGTCGCCAGCCACCAGCTCGCCCTGACTCTTTGGACCTTCCTGGCCTTCGCGCTGGACGCGATCGCCATCGCCGCCCAGGCGATCACCGGTCGCTATCTGGGGGCTGGCGACGTGCAGGGCACGCGCACAGTCACCAGTCGGATGGTCCGGTGGGGTGTGATAAGCGGGATCGTCACGGGACTCGCATTAGCAGGTGCTGCCCCGTTCCTGGGGCCATTGTTCACAAATGACCCGGCGGTGCGAGACCTCCTGTGGCCCGTCCTCCTCATCGCGGCGCTCTTCCAGCCGGTCGCCGGAGTGGTCTTCGTGCTGGACGGGGTGCTGATCGGCGCCGGGGACGGCCGCTACCTGGCATGGGGCGGGGTGCTGGTGCTCGCCGTCTTCGGCCCCCTTGCTCTAGTCACCGCACGACTGCAACCAGGCACCGGTCCGACACTGCTGTGGCTATGGGTCGTCTTCGGTGTCGCCTTCATGGGGGCACGCGCCGTCGTCCTGTTGCACCGCGCGCACGGCGAGAAGTGGATGATCACCGGCGCCTAGGGCAATTCCTATGCCGAGTGGTGAGGCAGGGTCAGGCGGGGACGACGTTGAGGTTGACGACCGCGTCCACGTCGTCGTGCACCTTCACCGTCACCTGGTGCGAACCGAGCGACTTGATCGGGTTCCCGACGATGATCCGCCGCTTGTCGAACGCCGAGCCGCCGCCCGCGCCTTCGGAGATCGCGGTTGCGATGTCGTTCACGGTGACGGCACCGAACAGACGACCTCCCTCGCCGGCGCGAACCGGCAGGTCGAAGGCCGAGCTCTCGAGCGTGGCCTTCACCTGCTTGGCGTGGTCGAGATCGCGCACCTCACGGCTCGAACGTGCAGCCTTGATCGACTCGATCGTCTTCTCGCCGCCGCGGGTCCAGCGGATCGCGAGGCCACGCGGGATGAGATAGTTGCGGCCGTAGCCGTCCTTGACTTCGACCACGTCACCGGCCGAGCCGAGTCCGTTGACCTCCTGGGTCAGGATGAGCTTCATGACTTTTTCGTCTCCTCGCTCTGCCGCTTATCGCGCCGTGGCCGTGTAGGGCAGGAGAGCGACCTCACGTGCGTTCTTGACAGCGATCGCGACGTCACGCTGGTGCTGCACGCAGTTGCCGGTCACCCGGCGCGCACGGATCTTGCCGCGGTCGGAGATGAACTTGCGGAGAAGTGTCGTGTCCTTGTAGTCGACGTACGACACCTTGTCCTTACAGAACTGGCAGACCTTCTTCTTCGGCTTCCGAAGTACGGGCTTGGCCATTGTGGTGCTCCTTCCGGGGCCGGAGGCCCCAGATCTACTTTGCGCGAGCCCGGCTCACGCAGGAATGGGACAAGTGGCTGTGGGAAAAACCTTGGTGGTATGAATCAGAACGGGGGGTCGTCGGACGACCCACCGCCGGCTGGGCTACCGGTTGCCCAAGGGTCGTTGGCAGGCGCCTGGCCGCCGCCGAATGAGCCGCCGGACTGGCCCTGCTGGCCGCCCCAGCTGCCGGAGCCAGCACCCTGGTTGGCGCCCTGGTTGGCGCCCTGGTTGGCGCCCTGGTTGACCCCCGGCGAGGCCCAGGGGTCATCGCCGGCCCCCTGCGAGCCGCCGCCGTACCCTCCCTGAGGACCACCGGAACGGGAGGTCTTGGTGACCTTGGCGGTGGCGTACTTCAAGCTCGGGCCGACTTCGTCGACGTCGATTTCGAAGACGGTGCGCTTCTCACCCTCGCGGGTTTCATATGAGCGCGCCTTGAGCCGGCCTTGGATGACGACCCGCATGCCCCGCTGCAGCGACTCCGCGACGTTCTCCGCCGCCTGGCGCCACACCGAGCAGGACAGGAACAGCGCCTCGCCGTCCTTCCACTCGTTGGACTGCTTGTCGAAGGTCCGCGGCGTCGAGGCGACGCGGAAGTTGGCGACAGCCGCACCCGACGGGGTGAACCGCAGCTCGGGGTCGTCAACAAGGTTGCCTACGACGGTGATCGTGGTCTCGCCTGCCATACCAGTCTCCAGTCTCGGTTGTCTCTCAGCGAGCGTCGGGCCGAATGACCTTGGTGCGCAACACCGACTCGTTCAGCGTGAGCTGACGGTCGAGCTCCTTCACCGTGGCCGGTTCAGCCTGCAGCTCGATGACGGCGTAGATGCCTTCAGCGTTCTTGTCGACTTCGTAGGCAAGTCGGCGACGTCCCCAGACGTCGACCTTCTCGACGGAGCCGCCGTCCTTGCGGACGACGTTGAGGTACGTGTCGAGCGAGGGCGCGACGGTACGCTCTTCGAGATCGGGGTCCAGGATCACCATGACTTCGTATGCACGCAAAGCAGTTCCCACCTCCTTCGGACTCAGGCGGCCACGGCGTTTCCGTGACAGGAGGGCTGTGCGTTCGCCGTACTCAAAGAAGCCGACGCACCGACTGGCCCGAACCCACCTGTTGAGCGGAGCCATTCGACATCTCAGGGTAACAGCGGACCCGGCGCCCCAAGAAATCGTTGTCCACAGGCCGCCATAGGCTGGGTTCATGCCCCAGAACGCAGCAACCCTCACCATCGGCGCCCACGTCGAGCAGTCGGACCCGGTAGGAGCAGCAGTCGCCCGTGGCGCGACGGTGACCCAGTTCTTCCTCGGTGACCCACAGGGCTACAAGGGCCCGCACTTCGAGTACGACGGTGGTGCCGATGCGCTGCGGGCGGCGGCCCAGGACAACGGCATCGGCCTCTATGTGCACGCGCCCTATCTCATCAATGTCGCCACCACCAACAACCGGATTCGGATTCCCAGCCGCAAGCTCCTGCAGCAGCACATGGACGCGGCGGCGTCCATCGGCGCCAGGGGCCTCATCGTGCACGGCGGTCACGTGGACAGGTCGGACGGCGCCGAGACGGTGGAGAAGGGCTTCGACAACTGGAGGAAGGCCGTCGCGCAGACCGACCTCAAGATCCCCCTGCTCATCGAGAACACCGCGGGCGGGACGAACGCGATGGCCCGCCATCTGGACCGGATCGGCCGTCTCTGGGATGCGATCTCCGGTGCGGAGGGCAGCGACATGGTCGGTTTCTGCCTCGACACCTGTCACGCGCACGCGGGAGGCAACGACCTGTCCACCGTCGTCGAGGACATCGTGAAGATCACCGGGAGGATCGACCTTGTGCACGCCAACGACAGCCGCGACGCCTTCGACTCCGGAGCGGACCGGCACACCAACTTCGGACACGGCAACCTCGACCCGGGCGAGCTCGTCGCAGTCGTCCGGAACGCTGACGCACCTGTCATCTGTGAGACCCCCGGGGGCGTCGAGGGCCACCGAGCCGACTTCGCGTGGCTGCGCGACCGGCTTTGACCACTCGCTGTCGGTTTACCAGGGGATGCCGGAAAACATGCACCTCCCTCGGGGGAATCACCATGGGGAGTGCCCAATTGGCTGCATCCCCTGGTAAACGTGCACCTCGGGCTAAGCGCAGGGCGCGCTCCCCTTCGGCGGGTGTCGCATAGGCTCGCCGGGTGAGCCCCCCGACTCTGACCGTCCGCACCGTCACCGCCGAGGAGCACCTCGCACTGATCCGGTCCCGCCGGTCGGTGAGCTTCCTCCAGACACCCGCCTGGGGCGAGGTCAAGCGTGAGTGGCGCCGTGAGTCGATCGGTTGGTACGACGGTGGAGGGAATCTCGTGGGCGCTGGGCTGGTGCTCTACCGACAGCTTCCCAAGGTCAAGCGTTTTCTCGCCTACCTTCCCGAGGGCCCGGTCATCGACTGGCAGTCCACGGAACTGGCCGCCTGGCTGGATCCCATGGTCCGGCACCTGCGCGGCCAGGGCGCCTTCGGCGTGCGGATGGGTCCTCCGGTGGTCCGCCGAAGGTGGACCGCGGATGCGGTGAAGAAGGGGATCGCCGACGAGGCGGTGAGCCGGCTCGGCGAGATCGCACCCAGCGAGCGCTCCCAGGTCGGTGCCCTGGTCGTCTCGCAGCTTCATGAGCTGGGCTGGGAGCCGCAGTCGGTCGAAGGCGGGTTCGCGGCGGGCCAACCGCCGTACAACTTCCAGATCCCTCTCAGGAGCGGGGACCAGCCCCGCACCGAGGAGGAGCTCCTCAAGGCAATGAACCAGCAGTGGCGGCGCAACATTAAGAAGGCCGCCAAGGCGGGCGTGGACGTCACACGCGGCACCGCCGACGACCTGAAGGTTTTTCACGATCTCTACGAGCTCACCGCGCACCGTGATCAATTCACACCCCGTCCGCTTTCGTACTTCTCGGCGATGTTCCGCGCGCTCCTCGCCGAAGAGCCTGATCGGATCCGGCTCTATCTCGCCCATCACGAGGGCACACTCGTCGCGGCGACGATCTGGGTCCACGTCGGTGGGCACACCTGGTACTCCTACGGCGCCTCCTCGACCGCGAAGCGTGACGTACGCGGGTCGAACGCGGCCCAATGGGTGATGATCAAGGACTCCCTGTCGGTGGGGGCCGACGTCTACGACCTTCGCGGCATCATCGACACCCTCGACCCCGAGGATCCCCACGCGGGACTGATCCAGTTCAAGGTCGGCACCGGCGGTGAAGCGGTCGAGTACGTCGGAGAGTGGGACCTGCCGGTCAACCCGCTGATCTACAAGGCGTTCGCGCTCTACATGCGAAGGCGGGGCTGAGATGGCCCTGCGGCTGTACGTCGACGGCGGCCGCTGGCGTGCGCACCTGCGCTCCATGCGCGACACCTACCCGGGCATCGTCCCCGTGGTGAAGGGGAACGGCTACGGCCTGGGCGTCCCCCGCCTCGCCCGCAAGTCTGACTGGCTCAAGGTGGACACGATCGCCGTCGGGACCTATACCGAGGTGCCCGAGGCGGCGAAGCGCTACGACGGCTCCCTGCTCGTGCTCACGCCGTGGCGACCGTTCGGGGCCAGCGTGGTCTTCGATGAGCGGGTCATCCACACCGTGGGACGTATCGAGGACCTGGCCCAGCTCGCAGCTCGCAAGGACCGCCCCCGCGTCGTCCTCGAGCATCTGACCACCATGCTGCGGCACGGGTTTTCGGCGCGAGCGCTGCGCGAGGCCGGTGCGCTCACCTCGGCCCGGAGCGCAGGAGTCACTGTCGAAGGGGTCGCGCTGCACCTGCCGATGTCACCGGGCTCGCACATGCCCGAGGTCGAGCGCACGATGACCGACATCGTGGCCGCCGGTGTGCCCACGACACGGGTATATGTCTCCCACCTGACCGATATCGAGCTGGAGACGCTTCGTGCGGCATACCCGGACTACGAGTTCCGTCCCCGGATTGGAACCGCCCTGTGGCTCGGTGACCGCGGTGCACTGTCGGTCAAGGCAACGGTGCTCGACTCTCATCGGGTCGAGCGCGGCGACGTGTTCGGCTACCGCGGTCGGACAGCTCCCCGACCCGGGACGATCCTCATCGTGTCCGGCGGGACCGCGCACGGCATCGGGCTCGAAGCTCCGATCGGCAGCACGACGTTGAAACAGCGGGCGGCGAGCATCGCGAAGGGCGGTCTGGACGCGGCCGGTTTCGTGCGCTCGCCGTACACCATCGACGGCAAGCAGAGACTTTTCGCCGAGCCGCCGCACATGCAGGTCTCGATGCTGTTTCTACCCGGTGGCGCCCTGGTGCCGGAGCTCGGGGACGAGGTCGACGTACGGGTCCGCTACACCGCCACCCACTTCGACCAGACGGTGATCAACTGAGCGTTCCGACACCGTGCGGCCAGGAAGCTCACCGGTCGAGCGCGATGACCGTCTTCACGTCGTCGGGCCGCGCCTGGAACGCGTCGGCGAAGTCCGTCAACGGGACCCGTCGCGTGACCAGCCGGTTCAGCCACGCCAGGTCGGCCCTCGCGAGGGCGTCAGCAGCCTGCTGATAGTGACGCAGGTTCGCGTTGACCGTGCCCACGACAGCGTCGTTCTCCAGCACTATGTCGCGGTTGATCAGACCGGCGTCGACCTGGAGGCGGCGTCCGCCGGTGGAGACACCGGTCAGGCAGACGATGCCGTACGCCGCGGTCCCCGCCATCGCGCCCATCACCAGCTCACCCACGCCGGTCGCCTCGACGACGACGTCCGGCCGAAGCCTCGCCGACACCGTGTCGATCCCGCCGTGGTGGTAGGTCGCTCCGAGGTTCTCCACGAGTACCGGCTTGGGTCCGGAGCTGACCCGGTCGAGCACATGCACATCGAGGCCCCTCTGCCTGCCGAGCATTGCCGCGAGAAGACCGACGGGTCCAGCCCCGGTCACCAGGACTGTCCTCGGCTCGAACCAGGCGCGCCGGCCGATCCGCTCGATCTGCTCCCATGCCTTGGCCACGACCGTCGTGGGCTCCATGAGCACTCCCACCTCGGCCAGGCGCCGATGCAGCTTGACCGCGTAGTCGGTCTCGATGGTCCATCGCTCACTGGCGAAACCGTCCAGCTCCTTGATCCCTCGCTCGGTGTACTTCCCGTTGCGACACATGTCGAACTCGCCGTGGGCGCAGGCCCCGCATGGCTCGGGGTCCGGGCGACGTACGACCCCCACCACCAGGTCGCCCTCGACGAAGTCGGAGTCGAGGGGCGCCGTACGCACCCGCCCCAGGGACTCATGACCGATGACGAGGCGTTCGGCACCGGGTGGAGCACTGCCGTACTCACCGGCAACGATCTCCTTGTCGGTGCCACAGACCCCAACCACCAGACCGTCGACCAGCAGCTCGCCGTCCCCGGCGATCGGCTCGGGAACCTCCGATACCTCTAGGGAGTCGGCAACGAGCGGACGGATCGTGAGTGCACGCATGCCATCACCTTGGCACGCCTCACGGTTCCGCTGCACCCTCGTGCACTGTGATGGTGTAACCCGCCGGGTCCCGTAGGGTCGCGGCCGGTCCGAAGGGACTGTCGAACGGCTTCTGGACCACGGCTTCACCCGCGGCGTCGACCACCTTGCTCAGGTCGTCGACCCTCAACCACAACGACACGCCACTTCCCGGCTCGGTCGCGAGCTCGCCGAGCGGCTTACGGATGCCGAACGGCACCGTGCCCCCGAACACCCGAGCATCCGGGGATGGCTGCTCCGGCAAGGGCTTGAGCCCGATCACGTCCCGTTAGAACGAGGCGGACCGGTCCAGGTGGTGGGTCTGTAAAGCGACGAACGATGGCAAGATGCTTGACACCCAGAAGGTCGAGCTGCTCCTCGGCTACCAGCTCAAGCGGGCGCAGACAGCGCTCGAGGCCTTGATGGCGACGCGCTTGAAACCACTGGGCATCACAGTGGCGCAGTACGCCGTGCTCACCGGCGTGCACGAGGCACCCGGTTGCTCCAGTGCCGAGCTCGCCCGGCGCGCCTTCGTCACGCCGCAGGCCTCGAACCAGCTGGTCAAGGCGCTCGAGCGCTCGGGTTTGGTGTGCCGCAGCGCCTCGCCGGACCACGGCAGGGTGTTACAGACCCGGCTCACCCCGAGAGGTCGGAGACTTCTTCAGCGCGCTCGTGCGCACATCGCGGACGTCGAAACCCTGCTGGCCGCGGGGATGACCGAGCGTGGGCGAGAGCAGGTGACCATACTGCTCTCCTCAGCTGCCGATCGGATGCATGCGGCTCTCCCTCCGGGGCCGGAGCCCACACGCCACCCACCGGGTCGTCGGTGACGCCGTCGGCGCGCACCGGGTCCTGCCAGGGGCGGAGGATGTCGCGCACGACCACGGCTACGAGGTACAGCTCACACAGCACCCGGACGATGATCGCCAGCCAGTAGAAGCGGTCCGGCTGCCCGCTCGTCCCCGGTGCCGTGAACTCGCCGAGATAGAGCCATACCGCCCCGAAGTAGAAGACCTCCCCCGCCTGCCAGATCAAGATGTCGCGCCACCGTGGCCGGGCGAGCACCGCCAAGGGCAGAAGCCAGAGCACGTACTGCGGGGAGTAGACCTTGTTGACAAGCAGGAAGCCGGCCACGATCAGGAACCCCAGCTGCGGGATGCGAGGGGTGTCACGCGCGAGCATGCCCAGCACGAGAACCGCTAGGCAGACCACGAGGAAGAAGGCCCAGGACACCGTGTTGATCAGGTCCGCACCCACCGGCCACCCTGCCTGCTGCACGACCAGCCACAGAGAGCCGAGGTCGGCCCCACGGCCGGAGTTGAAGGCCCAGAAGACCTTCCACTGCTCGAAACCGTAGGCGACCGCGGGCGCGTTCACGGCACACCAGGTCGCCAGGGCAGCGCCGCTGACAACGAAGAACGGTCGCAGCTGCCGCTTTCGGAGAGCCACGACGAGGACGGCGCCGAGCAGGAACATCGGGTACAGCTTCGTGGCGGTGCCCAGTCCGAGCAGAATGCCGCTCAACAGCGGCCTCCCCCGCGCCAGCGCCCACATCGCGCCGGCCACCATCGCCACGGCGAGCAGGTCCCAGTTGATCAGACCGGTGAGGACCAGGGCGGGTGAAGCCGCGAAGAGCATGGCGTCCCACGGCCGGCCGGGGTGCGCTCCTACCAGCAGGAAGGCTGCCAGCAGACCCACCGCGGCGAGCAGGACTGCGGTGACCATGAAGTAGAGGCCGCTCTCCTCCGCAACACCCGGCGCGGAGAACACCTCCTCGCTCGGGAGCACCGCTCGCTCCTGAACGTCCGGCCACCCGCTCGCTCCATGGGTGAGCAGCGCGGCGCCGTAGGCGAAGTAGGCGATCACGACCGGGTACTCCATCACCTGGTAGCGGTCGTCCGTGTCGGTCAACGGCAGCAGCCGCTCCGCGAAACCACGTCCGGTGTAGAGATAGGGAACGTCGGAGTAGCACATCGCGGCATAGCGCTCGTTGCCGCCGCTCCAGTTCGCGGCCACACATGGCGACTTCGCCACCATGCCGAGCACGAAAGCCACGCACGCGGTCGCCAGCACCACCCGGACCGGCGTCCACCAGGGGTGCTGCCTGGCACGGTCACCCACCGGTCCGCCGATGCCCTCACTCGCCGCGGTGACCAGAGGGTCCTCGCGAGAGGGCCGAGCAATCCGCCCCACGGCTAGTACCGGCGCGGCGCCGGATCTCCTCCGGGACCGCCTCGTCCGCCTCCGTTGCCGTTACCTGCGCCGCCGGTGCCCGAGGGGGGGCTGGGACTCGGAGGCGATGGCGAGGGCACGGTCGGGGTCCGTGACGGTGACGGTGACGGCTCCGAGGTCGGGGTCGGATCCGAAGTCGGATCCGGCTTCGGGGTCGGGGTCGGCTCCTGGGTAGGAGTGGGTTGCGGCGTGGAAGAGGGTTCCGGCGTGGAAGAGGGTTCCGGCGTGGAAGAGGGTTCCGGCGTGGAAGAGGGTTCCGGCGTGGAAGAGGGTTC
>JALZKI010000051.1 GCA_030859325.1 Actinomycetota bacterium | reverse complement strand
AAACGGAGCGGCGAGCGGGGTACGTCGCCCGATACGATCGAGCAGCACCCGCCGCGAGCAAGGAGTCTTCGTGTCCGACATCACCGTCACCGTCATATGCGCAGGCGCGCCAGCCCCGCAGGGGACCGAGCGTGCGGTGGTGACGGGAACCCGGGCGTGGGAGCTGTTCGCTGACGAGCAGTCGGTGGTCGCGGCACGCGTTGGGGACGTGCTCAAGGACCTCTCCTACGAGCTTGCCGACGGTGACCGCGTCGCGCCGATCGCGATCGACTCGCCCGAGGGGCATGACATCTTGCGCCACTCCACCGCACACGTGATGGCGCAGGCGGTCCAGGGCCTTTTTCCGGACGCGAGGCTCGGCATCGGGCCACCGGTCACTGACGGCTTCTACTACGACTTCGACGTCGCCGAGCCGTTCGTGCCGGCTGATCTGGAGAAGATCGAGACCCGGATGCGCAGGATCATCAAGGAGGGGCAGCGGTTCTCCCGCCGCGAGGTCTCCGACGACGACGCACGCATCGAGCTCGCCGGCGAGGCATACAAGCTCGAGCTGATCGGGCTCAAGGGCGGGGGCGCCGACGACGCGGCCGAAGGCGCGAGCGTCGAGGTCGGTGGAACCGAGCTGACCATCTACGACAACGTCAAGCGCGACGGGTCGCTGGCGTGGAAGGACCTCTGCCGCGGGCCACACCTGCCCACCACCAAGAGGATCCCCGCCTTCAAGCTGATGCGGAGCGCGGCGGCGTACTGGCGAGGCAACGAGAAGAACGAGCAGCTCCAGCGGATCTACGGGACCGCATGGGAGTCCAAGGAGGCCCTCGAGGAACACCTGCACCGCATCGAGGAGGCCGAGCGCCGAGACCACCGCAAGCTGGGCCGGGAGCTCGACCTGTTCAGCTTCCCCGACGAGATCGGCTCCGGTCTTGCGGTGTTCCACCCCAAGGGTGGCGTCCTGCGGAAGCAGATGGAGGACTACTCGCGCAAGCGCCACGAGGAGTCGGGCTACGAGTTCGTCTACAGCCCGCACATCACCAAGTCGAACCTGTTCGAGACCTCCGGCCACCTCGAGTGGTACGCCGACGGAATGTACCCGCCGATGCACCTCGACCAGAGCGTCGACGCCGACGGTCGCACGGTCAAGCCGGGACAGGACTACTACCTCAAGCCCATGAACTGCCCCTTCCACTGCTTGATCTTCCGGTCCCGGGGACGGTCCTACCGCGAGCTTCCCCTGCGCCTGTTCGAGTTCGGCTCGGTCTACCGGTACGAGAAGTCGGGCGTGATCCACGGACTCACCCGCGTCCGGGGGATGACCCAGGACGACGCGCACATCTACGCAAGCCGTGAGCAGCTGCACGACGAGCTGACCAAGCTGCTGACCTTCGTGCTCGAGCTGCTCAAGGACTACGGCCTCGACGACTTCTATCTCGAGCTGTCGTCCAAGAACGAGGAGAAGTACGTCGGCGACGACGCGATCTGGGACGAGGCCACCAAGACCCTGGAACAGGTGGCGACCGACTCCGGTCTCGAGCTTGTGCCCGACCCGGGTGGCGCGGCGTTCTACGGCCCCAAGATCTCGGTCCAGGCGCGGGACGCGATCGGCCGCACCTGGCAGATGTCGACGATCCAGCTCGACTTCAACCTGCCCGAGAGGTTCGAGCTGGAGTACACCGCCCCCGACGGGTCGCGCCAGCGCCCGGTGATGATCCATCGTGCTCTCTTCGGCTCCATCGAGCGCTTCGTCGGCGTCCTGACCGAGCACTACGCAGGCGCCTTCCCCCCATGGCTTGCTCCCTTGCAGGTGGTGGCGATCCCTATCGCCGAGCGCCACCACGACCATCTGCGCGACGTCGCCGCACAGCTGCGCGCACGAGGCATCCGGGTCGACGTCGACGACTCCGACGAGCGGATGCAGAAGAAGATCCGCACCGCGCAGCTGCAGAAGGTGCCGTTCATGCTGATCGCCGGTGACCAGGACGTGGAAGCCGAAGCCGTCTCGATCCGCTACCGCTCCGGTGAGCAGGACAACGGCGTCGCCGTCGACGACGCGCTCGCCCGGGTGCTCGACGCGGTCGAGCGGCGGGTACAGGTGTGACCGGTCCGCACGACGGCTCCGTCCCCGAGATGACGGTCGCGTCCGACGAGGCGGTTCTGCAGGACGGGGCCGGCGTCCCGGACGAGCTCGAGCGGCTCTGGACGCCGCACCGGATGGCCTACATCCGTGGCGAGAACAAGCCAGCCGACTCGGAGGCCGGTCACCAGTGCCCGTTCTGCCGCATCCCCTCCCTCGAGGACCGCGAGGGGCTCGTCGTGCGACGGGGAGAGGTGAGCTTCGCCGTGCTCAACCTGTACCCCTACAGCCCGGGGCACCTGATGGTGTGCCCCTACCGGCACGTCGCCGACTACGCGGACGTCACCCGCGAGGAGGCGATGGAGATCGCCGACCTCACCCAGGCGGCGATGCGGACGGTGCGTGAGGTCAGCGCGGCACACGGGTTCAACATCGGGATGAACCAGGGGGCGGTGGCCGGTGCCGGCATCGCCGCACACCTGCACCAGCACGTCGTGCCCCGTTGGGGCGGCGACCAGAACTTCATGCCCATCATCGGACGCACCCGCACGATGCCGCAGCTGATGGCCGACACGCGAGACCTGCTCGCGCAGGCCTGGGGCTGACCCGGCATCCCGGCGGGAAGTCCAGCGGAGGACCCACCGGTCGCCCAGCCGCTACTGTGCTGTCCGCCATGCTGAAGCGATTTCGTGCCTACTGGACCCAGCTGCTCACCCCCCTCGCCAAGCTATTTCTGCGCATGGGGGTGAGCCCGGACGCCGTGACGCTGGTCGGGACGATCGGCGTCGTAACGGGCGCGTTGGCATTCTTCCCACGCGGCGAGCTGCTCACCGGCGTACTGGTGATCACAGCCTTCGTGTTCTCCGACCTCCTCGACGGCACCATGGCGCGGTTGGCGAACACCTCATCCAGGTTCGGTGCCTTCCTGGACTCCACACTGGACAGGCTGGGTGACGCCGCCATCTTTGGAGGTCTGGTGCTCTACTTCGCCGGGCCCGGCGAGTCGCCGACCCTGACCGCCTTGGCCCTGTACTGCCTGGTCATGGGCTCGGTGACCTCCTACGCCCGGGCGCGCGCTGGGTCGCTGGGCATGGAGGCCGAGGGGGGCCTTGCCGAACGGGCCGACCGGCTGGTGGCGATCCTGGTGATGACCGCGCTCAGTGACGTCTTCGACCTGCCCGTGCTGATTCCGGTCACCCTGGCAGTGCTCGCCGCCGCCAGCACGATCACGGTTGTCCAACGGATCCTGGCCGTGCGCAGGCAGGCGGCGGCGCGGTGAACAAGGTCAGCCGCAGGACAGCCGGCTTCGTCACCGGGCTGATGACTGGCTTGGGTCGTGCTGCGTCCGCCGCTTCGGGGCACGCAGCCGCCATCGGTTACCTGGCCGGGTGGCGGCTGCTTCGGCTGCTGCCCGAGCGTGTGGCACGCCGTATCTTCCTGCAGGTGGCGGACAGGGTCTACCGGCGCAACGGCAAGGCTGTGCAACGGTTGCGCGCGAACCTGGCCAGGGTTCGACCGGATGCCGGGAACGCGGATCTCGACGGGCTCACGCGTGAGGGGGTCAGGTCCTATCTGCGCTACTGGTGTGAATCCTTCCGGTTGCCCTCCTGGCCGATCGAGGACCTGGTACGGCGCACGCGCACGGTCGACGAGGACATCCTCAGACAGGCGTACGCACGCGGCAACGGGGTGGTCGTGGCACTTCCGCACATGGGCAACTGGGACTGGGCCGGTGCCTGGGCGTGCGCCACGGGCATGCCGCTGTCCACGGTCGTCGAGCGGCTGAAGCCGGAGCGGCTCTACGACGAGTTTGTGGCTTACCGCAGATCGCTGGGCATGGAGATCCTCCCGCTCACCGGACCCGCCGACTCGAGCGGAGGGACCTTCGGCCGTCTGGTCGACTGGGCCGCCTCTGGGGGCCTGGTGTGCCTGCTGGCGGACCGGGACCTGTCCCGGACGAGCGTTCAGGTGGACCTGTGCGGAGAACGAGCCCGGCTGCCGCGCGGTCCCGCGCTTCTCGCCCGTCGTACCGGTGCACCCCTGATCCCTGCGACCCTGACCTACGTCGGGAACGACATGGAGATCACCTTCCACACCGAGATACCGCACGCAGAGGGCAAGGAGGGACTGGCGGCCATGATGCAGGAGGTGGCCGACGCGTTCACCGGAGCCTTGCGTGAGAACCCGCAGGACTGGCACATGATGCAGAAGGTCTTCGACGCCGACCTGAGCCCGGCTCGGGGCTGAGGTCGGATGCGAGTGGGTCTGGTGTGCCCCTACTCCCTCGACGTTCCCGGCGGCGTGCAGAACCACGTCAAGGATCTGGCCGAGGCGTTGATCGGTCTGGGCAACGAGGTGTCGGTGCTCGCGCCCAGCGACCGTCCCGACGTGGCGCCGTACGTCGTGTCCGCCGGCAAGGCGGTTCCGGTTCCCTACAACGGGTCGGTGGCCCGACTCTCCTTCGGGCCGGTGGTCGCCGGCCGGGTCCGGCGGTGGCTCCGCGACGGTGCGTTCGACGTGGTCCACCTGCACGAGCCGGCCACACCGAGCATCGCGCTGCTGGCGCTGTGGGCCGCCGAGGGGCCGGTCGTCGCCACTTTCCACACCTCGCAGTTGCGCTCGCGCGCGATGTCTGCGTCGGCTTCGATCCTGCGTCCGTCCCTGGAGAAGATCACGGCCCGGATCGCGGTCTCTGAGTACGCCCGCGACACCCTCGTCCAGCACATCGGCGGGGAACCGGTGGTGATCCCGAACGGGGTGTACGTCGACCGCTACGTCGAGGCCACCTCGCGGGCCGAATGGCGCGGGGACGCCGGGACCCTGGCCTTCGTCGGCAGGATCGACGAACCACGCAAGGGCCTCTCGCTGTTGCTGGATGCCTTCGAGACGATCGCCCGTGAGCGCGCGGGTGTCCGGCTGCTCGTGGTCGGTGGGGGTGACCTGGAACGGGCGCGTGCCTCGGTCCCGGCCGGCATCCGCGACGCGGTCACCTTCCTGGGCCGGGCCAGCGACGACGAGAAGGCCAGCGCCCTGAGGAGCGCCGACGTCTACGTCGCTCCGAACACCGGAGGCGAGAGCTTCGGCATCGTCCTCGTGGAGGCGATGGCTTCAGGCGCCACCGTCCTGGCCAGTGACATCCCGGCGTTCCGGCGGGTGCTACGAGACGGGGAATACGGTGCCCTGTTCGAGTCCGGGAACGCCTCCGACCTCGCCGTACAGGCGCAAGCGCTCCTGAACGACGAGGCCCGTCGCAGGGCGCTGAACCAGGAGGCGAGCACCGGCGTACGACGCTACGACTGGTCGTTGCTGGCCGGGCAGATCTTCGAGGTCTACGAGACGGTCACCGGCGCTGCGAAGGACCGCAGACGGTGACCGAGTGGTTCTTTCTCGCGGTGGCGATCGCGGTGGCGATCGCGGTGGCATTCGCGGTGTGCCTGGGAGGAGGGTTGTGGCTGTACTGGACGGCCAACCGGTTGGACCGCATGCATCACCGGATCGACCTCGCGCGCGCCTCGCTGGACGCCCAGCTGCTGCACCGCTCCGGATCGGCGCTGGAGCTGGCCACCTCGGGATCGCTGGACCCGGCCCGGTCACTGATCCTGGTGGATGCCTCCCACGCGGCCCGCGCAGCAGCCTCGGAGGAAGTGGAGGCAGCCGAGTCGGACCTCTCCCAGGCGCTGCGGGCCGTTCTCGCCGACGTCGGCGAGGGGAGGGCGCTGCGACAGGACCCTGTGACCGGCGCGCTGGTCCACGAGCTGGCCGGCGACTGTCGCAAGGTGGTGCTCGCCCGACGCTTCCACAACGACGTGGTGGCCTCCGCCCGTGCCCTGCGCTCACGCCGGCGGGTGAGATGGCTCCGGCTGGCCGGTCACGCCGCAGCTCTCGAGACAGTCGATCTCGACGACGAGCCACCCTCGGCTCTGGTCCCGCACTGATTGGGCCGCGGTGCCTTCCGGCCGTACTCTTGTCCCATCCAGAACATCTCGGCGGACCGACCGTGCCGCCGTGGATCGAGAAGGCCGACGTGAGGGAGCAGGACTCAGTGGAGACGGGAAACGCGCACGAGGTCGACAGCGGAGCACGCGCGACCGTGCCGGGACCGGACGTGTCCGGTTCACCGGCCCGGGGCACCTCGGGGGTGAAGCGCGGAATGGCCGAGATGCTCAAGGGCGGCGTGATCATGGACGTCGTCACTCCTGAGCAGGCCAAGATCGCAGAGGACGCGGGAGCGGTGGCTGTGATGGCTCTCGAGCGCGTGCCTGCCGACATCCGTGCCCAGGGCGGGGTCTCGCGGATGAGCGACCCGGACATGGTCGACGGCATCATCGAGGCCGTCTCCATCCCGGTGATGGCCAAGGCCCGGATCGGTCACTTCGCCGAGGCACAGGTGCTACAGAGCCTCGGCGTGGACTACATCGACGAGTCCGAGGTGCTGACCCCGGCCGACTATGCCAACCACATCGACAAGACGAGGTTCACCGTCCCGTTCGTATGCGGTGCCACCAACCTCGGTGAGGCGCTACGCCGGATCACCGAGGGGGCGGCGATGATCCGTTCCAAGGGGGAGGCCGGAACCGGTGACGTGTCGAACGCCGTCACCCACATGCGCACCATCCGTTCCCAGATCCGACGGCTCCAGGGCATGGAAAGTGACGAGCTGTACGTCGCCGCGAAGGAGCTCCTGGCCCCGCACCAGCTGGTGCGCGAGGTCGCCGAGAACGGCAAGCTTCCCGTCGTGCTCTTCACCGCCGGAGGCATCGCGACCCCCGCCGACGCCGCGATGATGATGCAGCTCGGTGCCGAAGGGGTGTTCGTGGGATCAGGCATCTTCAAGGCCGGCAACCCGGCTCAGCGCGCCGAGGCGATCGTGCAGGCGACGACGTTCTACGACGACCCGGACGTGGTCGCCAAGGTCTCGCGTGGGCTCGGCGAGGCGATGGTGGGCATCAACGTCGAGCAGATCCCTCAGCCGCATCGCCTGGCCGAACGCGGTTGGTAGCCACGGTGAAGGAGCGCGAGTCCGGGCAGGGGAGCGCCGGCGACCTCAAGATCGGTCCCGAGGAGCGGGTCCGGGACTTCACTCGATCCTGCGCGCGTGCCGGGCTGCTGACCGACGATCAGCTCCGCGCTGAGGTCTCCGAGGCGATCGTCGCCGAGCTGCCCGACCGCGCTGGCTCCGCCGACGAGCTCGCCCGCAGCCTGGTGGACGAGGCCCGCGAGGCGCTGGTGGGTGAACAGGACGGCTGGCCCGAGGCGACCGACTACGACCGGCTGCAGACGGCGTTCTCCGAGCTGGAGACCCTCGACATCGTGGTGCTACAAGGCGTCGAGGACCACTGGAGTGCGAAGGCAGAGTTGGAGCGCCGCGGCGCGGACGGCCGGCTTCCCGCGGGCGTGGTCTGGTTCACCCCGCCCGACGTCTGGCACGCGATCGACGAAGGCATGCTCGAGGTGAACCTGTGGCACGCCAGCACCGCGAACGCGGCACCCGGTGACGAGCTGCTCGACGACACGCTGACGGTCTTCGACAAGCACGGGATCCCCGCGCACTTCGACGAAGGCCGGGTCGAGGTCGCTGCTCGCTGGCAGAAGCGGATCGCCGGGCACCCTCGATGACGGGTGCAGCGGCCCCACGCGTCGGCGTGCTCGCTCTCCAGGGCGATGTCCGCGAGCACCTGGCCATGTTGGATCGCGCGGGTGCCAGCGCCGAGCCGGTACGACGCCCGCGTGACCTGGCCCGCGTCGACGCAGTTGTTCTACCCGGCGGCGAGTCGACCACAATGTACAAGCTGGCCCGGACCTTCGAGCTGTTCGAGCCCCTGCGTTCGGCGGTTCGCGGTGGCCTGCCGGCGTTCGGCACGTGTGCCGGGATGATCCTGCTCGCCGACCAGATCGAGAACCCGGTTTCCGGGCAGGAGCCGATCGGCGGCCTCGACGTGCTGGTCCGCCGCAACGCCTTCGGGCGTCAGGTCGACTCCTTCGAGGCCGATGTCGACGTCGACGTCGAGGCGCTCGCCCGGCCCTTCTCCTTCCGGGCGATGTTCATCCGTGCGCCCTGGGTGGAGAAGATCGGCGACGGCGTGGAGGTTGTTGCCCGGGTGGCCTCAGGGGCGGCGGTGGGTAGGATCGTCGCGGTTCGGCAGGCGAACCTGCTCGCCACGTCGTTCCATCCCGAGATCACGGGGGACCACCGGATGCACCAGCTGTTCGTCGACCTGGTCCGGTCCAAGGCCCTCGAGGGCTGAGCAGCTCCGGAGCACAGAGCGAAGCAGAAGGAGGCGCCACCTGATGTCTGGCCACTCGAAGTGGGCGACCACCAAGCACAAGAAGGCGGTCATCGACGCACGTCGCGGAAAGCTGTTCGCGAAGCTGGTCAAGAACGTCGAGGTCGCTGCACGGATGGGCGGGGGAGACCTCTCCGGCAATCCGACGCTCTACGACGCGGTGCAGAAGGCCAAGCGGTCCTCGGTGCCCAACGACAACATCGACCGAGCTGTCAAACGTGGCTCCGGCGCTGAAGCGGGAGGCGCGGACTACCAGACGATCATGTACGAGGGCTACGGACCGCACGGCGTCGCCTTTCTGATCGAGTGTCTGACCGACAACCGGAACCGTGCTGCCATGGAGGTCCGCACAGCGATGACGCGCAACGGCGGCTCCCTGGCCGACCCGGGGTCCGTGTCCTACCTCTTCGCTCGCAAGGGCGTCGTGATCGTGCCCAGCGAGTCCGAGACCAAAGAGGTCAGCGAGGACGACGTACTGCTCGCCGTGCTCGAGGCAGGAGCCGAGGAGGTCAACGACATCGGCGACTCCTTCGAGGTGATCAGCGAGGCAACCGACCTGGTGGCGGTGCGCACTGCGCTGCAGGCCGCGGGACTCGACTACGACTCGGCCGAGCCGTCGTTCGTGCCCTCGATGACCGTCGACCTCGACGCGGACGCCGTCGGCAAGGTGTTCCGGCTCGTGGAGTCGCTCGAGGACCTGGACGACGTGCAGAACGTCTACACCAACTTCGACGCGCCTGACGAGGTCCTGGCCGCTCTGGACGCGTGACCCACCGCGGCGCGTCGTACGCCGAAACCGAGCGTCGCGTCGGTTAGGTTGAGTCCGAACATGTGTTCGGACGGAAGGTTCTTGATGCGCGTGCTCGGAGTCGACCCAGGCCTCACCCGCTGCGGGTTCGGCGTGGTGGACGGCTCCGTCGGCCGTCCGCTGAGCATGGTGGAGGTCGCCGTCGTGCGGACCCCTACCGACCTGCCAGTGGCCCTCCGGCTGTGCGCGATCGAGGCCGCGATGGAGGACTGGCTGAACCGGCACCGTCCCGACGCGGTCGCGGTGGAGCGGGTGTTCAGCCAGCACAACGTGCGGACCGTGATGGGCACGGCGCAGGCCAGCGGGGTCGCCATGGTCGCGGCTGCCAAGCGAGGCATCCCTGTCGCGCTGCACACACCGAGTGAGGTCAAAGCCGCGGTCAGTGGAAGCGGCCGGGCGGACAAGGCGCAGGTGGGCTTGATGGTGACCCGGTTGCTCCGGTTGTCCGTACAACCCACACCGGCCGACGCCGCGGACTCGCTGGCGCTCGCGATCTGCCACATCTGGCGGGGTGAGGCGCACTTCCGCATCGAGGCGGCGATGCTGGCCGCCGGGAGGAGGACACCGTGATCGCGTTCGTGACCGGGACGGTCGCCGGACTCGGCTTGAGCTCGGCTGTGATCGAGGTCGGCGGCGTGGGCCTGGAGGTCATCTGCACGCCGAACACGCTCGCCGGTCTTCGGGTCGGAGGAGATGCGACGCTGCCCACGAGCATGGTCGTGCGTGAGGAGTCGCTGACCCTGTTCGGGTTCGCCGATGAGGACGAGAAGTCGCTTTTCGAGATGCTCCAGACCGCCAGCGGTGTGGGGCCGAAGCTGGCGCAGGCCATGCTCGCCGTCCACTCACCCGACGGCCTTCGTCGAGCGGTGGGCACCGAGGACGTCAGGACGCTCACCTCGGTGCCCGGGATCGGACAGAAGGGGGCGCAGCGGATCATTCTCGAGCTCAAGGACCGGATCGGTGCACCCAGCGGCTCAGGGTTGTCGACCCGTGAGCTGGGAAAGGGAAGATCGGAGCGCACGCTGTGGCGCGACCAGGTCCACGCTGGGCTCGTCGGCCTGGGCTGGTCGGCGAAGGAGGCCGACAAGGCTGTGAACGCTGTCGTAGCGCAGGCAGAAGGTGTCGACGAGCCGGACGTCGCCGCGCTGCTTCGCGCGGCGCTGCGCACGTTGAGTAGGAGCTGAGCAGATGAGCGACTTCTCCGAACCGGTCACCGAAGCCGACTTGGAGGCGGCCGAGAACGCCTACACGGAAAGTCGGGCTCTGGTCGACGTCGAGGCGGAGGGCGACGAACGTGCCGTCGAAGCCGCGCTTCGCCCACGAACCCTGGGCGAGGTCATCGGGCAGGAGCGGGTCCGCGAGCAGCTCTCGCTGGTTCTCGAAGCGGCGCGTGCCCGCGCTCGGGCGCCGGACCATGTCCTGCTCTCCGGCCCGCCCGGTCTCGGCAAGACCACCCTGGCGATGATCATCGCCTCCGAGATGTCCTGCCCGCTGCGGCTCACCTCGGGTCCTGCGATCACCCATGCCGGGGACCTGGCCGCGATCTTGTCGGGCATGAACGAGAACGACGTGCTCTTCGTCGACGAGATCCACCGGATGTCGCGTCCGGCCGAAGAGATGCTCTACATGGCAATGGAGGACTTCCGCGTCGACGTGATCGTCGGCAAGGGGCCGGGGGCGACCGCCATCCCGCTGGAGATCCCGTCTTTCACACTGGTCGGTGCGACCACGCGTGCCGGTCTCCTGCCCAGCCCGTTGCGTGACCGGTTCGGGTACACCGCGCACCTGGAGTTCTACGAAACCGGCGAGCTCGAGCTCATCGTGCGTCGCTCGGCCGGCCTGTTAGGTGTCGAGCTGACCGACGACGGCGCGAAGGAGATCTCGTCGCGCTCCCGGGGCACGCCCCGGATCGCCAACCGGCTGCTTCGCCGGGTCCGCGACTATGCCCAGGTGCGAGCAGACGGTGTGGTGACCCTGGACGTGGCGCACCGCGCGCTCGACCTCTACGAGGTTGACCAGTTAGGGCTCGACCGGCTCGACCGTGCCGTCCTGGATGTGCTCTGCCGTCGTTTCGGCGGCGGACCGGTCGGTGTGAGCACCCTTGCCGTTGCCGTAGGGGAGGAGCGCGAGACGGTGGAGGAGGTTGCCGAGCCGTTCCTCGTGCGTTCGGGGTTCCTGGCTCGTACGCCGCGTGGGAGGGTCGCGACGCCGGCCGCCTGGCGGCATCTGGGTCTCACCCCGCCGGCCGGCTCGCCGTTCGGCGGCCCGGGAACGAGCGCTGGCGTCAGCCCCGGTATGAACACAGGACCAGGCACGGGAATGAGCCCCGGAGCGGGAGCTGGGTCCGGCGACGTGGCCCAGAGCGCCTTGTTCGGGGAACCCGGAGTGACCCGAGGCTCGGGACCGCTCGGCCTTGGGCCAGCCGGTTAGACTTCACCGGCAGCCGCGTTCACTGCGGCTTCTGTGCTGTGGCCACAAATCTCAGAAGGAGCATTTCGTGTCACCCGAACAGCTCGGTGGGATCCTCCCGCTCGTCCTGATCGTCCTCGTGTTCTGGTTGCTCGTGATCCGTCCTGCGCGTAAGCGCCAGCAGGAGCAGAGCCGGATCCAGGCCAGCGTCGAGGCCGGCTCCGAAGTCATGCTCAGCTCTGGGATCTTCGGAACCGTGGTTGCCGTGGCCGATGACACGCTGAAGGTCGAGCTCTCGCCCGGTACACCGGTGAAGGTGGCGCGGCAGGCAGTCGCCCGGATCGTAGACCCGATGCACGAGCCACCACGCGACAGCGCCTCGCAGGTCGTCGACGAGCCGTAGACTTCGGACTGTCCGGCCGGTGCACGTGGAGTTGAGGAGCAGATTGCGGTGGCGCGAAAGACGGCGCACCCCGGGCGTACGCTGGTCGTTTTCGGTCTGGTAATCCTGGCCATGTACGGCGGCGTGGCCCTCGGCGGCATCTGGAAGCCCAAGCTGGGACTCGACCTCCAGGGCGGCACTCGGATCACCCTCGAGGCGAGCACCGAGTCCGGGGAGGATGTGACGCCCGAGAAGCTCGAGGAAGCCGCAGGCATCATCGACAGCCGCGTGAACGGAAGTGGTGTCTCGGAGGCGGAGGTCGCCACCCAGGGCGACCGGAACATCATCGTCGAGATTCCCGGTGAGACCCGCAAGGACCTCGTGGACACCGTGCGGCAGACTGCTCAGCTGCGCTTCCGGCTGGTCGCCGCCACGGCACCGGGGACGGCCCAGCCGCCGCCCTCGCCCGACGCCTCACCCACTTCCTCACCCGGCGCCGACGCCAGCTTCCCGGGCCGTGCCGGCGCGGGATCCCCAGACAAGAAGTCTGCCGAGCCGTCACAGAAGCCGTCGGTCACCGCCTCACCGCGGGCGCGTGCGCTGCCGCGTGGGCTCGTCCGCACCGGCGAGCGGCCGTCGGGCGAGGCGTCGAAGAAGCGTTCTGCTTCTCCGTCCACTTCGTCCGCTCCGTCTGATCCGTCTGCTCCGTCGTCCTTGCTACCCGAGCAGCAGGCCGGGGGCAAGGGTGCGCCCGTGGACCAGCCGCTGGTGTGGACACGCAACCCAGGTGACCGCTGGACCCAGGACTTCGCCGAGTTCAGCTGCCCCGCGCAGGGAAAGTCGGCGCCTCCTGTCCGCGACGTCGCCGACCAGCCGCTGATCACCTGCGACGAGCAGGGAGTCAAGTACCTGCTGTCGGCCGCGATGATCGAGGGAACCCAGCTCGACGACGCCTCGGCCGGCATCCCGCAGAACCAGCTGAACTGGGTGGTGAACCTGTCCTTCGACGGTGACGCCCGCCAGACGTTCGCCGCGGTGACCCAACAGCTCGCCGGCACCGGCGAGCAGTTCGCGATCGTCCTCGACGGCACGGTGATCTCGGCGCCGACCGTGACACAGCCGATCACCGGCGGCAACGCGCAGATCGAGGGGAACTTCGGGCAGGAGGAAGCGCTGACGCTGGCCAACAGCCTCAAGTACGGTGCCCTCCCGCTCACGTTCACTGCTCCGGTGGTGACCGAGGAGGGTCCGTCCCTGGCCGCGGACCAGCTGAGTGCGGGTGTCTGGGCAGGCGTCCTGGGTCTGACCATCGTGATGATCTACTGCCTTGCCTACTACCGGGGGCTTGGACTGGTGGTGGTCGCATCCCTGGGGATCGCCGCCGCGGTCACCTACGCGGTGGTGCTGGCGATGAGCGCGGCGGTCAACTTCACCCTCACTCTCCCGGGTATTGCCGGCCTGATCGTCGCGGTCGGCATCACAGCGGACTCGTTCGTCGTCTACTTCGAACGGATCCGTGACGAGATGCGTGAAGGCAAGTCGATGCGCGTCGCGGTGGAGACGGGCTGGGTGCGGGCACGCAGGACGTGCCTGGCCGCCGACACGGTCTCGCTGCTCGCCGCAGTGGTGCTCTACATCTTCGCTATCGGTGTGGTCAAGGGCTTCGCGTTCGCCCTCGGCATCAGCACGATCATCGACGTCGTGGTGTTCTTCTTGTTCACCAAGCCGATGGTGTCCTGGCTGGTCCGGTTCCGGTTCTTCAGCTCCGGTCACAAGCTCTCCGGCCTCGACGCCGAGAGCCTCGGACTCGACCGGATGCCCGGCCTGTCCCGCACCCGCACAGCAGGAGGCAACGCCTGATGGGCAAGGTGTCACGTCTGGGCAACGCGCTCTACGAGGGCGACGTCTCGATCGACTTCGTCGGGCGACGGCTGCTGTGGTACTCCCTGTCGGCGGTGATCGTGCTGACTGCGATCGCCGGGCTGTACTTCAAGGGCCTCAACATGGGCATCGAGTTCGAGGGTGGCGTGGAGTACCGCGTGGCCACCGAGGCGGGGCAGGCGGACCAGTCGGCTGTGGAGACCATCCGCGACGCCGTGGTCGAGACCGGCATCGACGAGGCCTCGTCGCCCGTGGTGAACACCTCCGGCATCGACACGATCCGGATCCAGACCGAGCCGCTCGACAACGACGAGGCGACGGAGGTCTCGCAGGCCGTCAAGGAAGCGGCCGGTGTCTCCGACGACGACATCAGCCAGTCTGCCATCGGTCCGACCTGGGGTCAGCAGGTCGCTGACCGGGCCCTGATCGGGCTCGGCGTGTTCACGGTACTCGTGGTGCTCTTCATCTGGGCGTACTTCCGCGAGTGGAAGATGTCGGTGGGCGCGATCGTCGCCCTGATCCACGACGTGGTGATCACCATCGGTGTCTACGCCCTGTCCGGCTTCGAGGTCACTCCGGCGACCGTGACCGGTGTGCTCACCATTCTTGGTTTCTCCCTCTACGACACGGTCGTCGTGTTCGACAAGGTCCGCGAGAACACGAAGAACCTCTCCCAGACGCGGCAGACCTATCGCCAGGCGGCGAACCTGGCTGTGAACCAGACCCTGGTGCGGTCGATCAACACCTCGATCGTCGCTCTGCTTCCGGTCGGCGCGTTGTTGTACGCCGGTGTGGTGACCCTCGGCTCGGGTGCGCTCAAGGACCTGGCCCTGTCCCTGTTCGTCGGGATGGCTGCTGGCGCCTACTCCTCGATCTTCATCGCGACTCCGCTCGTGGTTCAGCTCAAGGAGCGCGAGCGCGAGGTCAAAGCGACCGACGCCCGCGCCAAGGCCCGGGCGCGCCACCACGCCGATCGGTTCGCCGCGGTGCCGGCCTACTCCGAGGACCTTGCGGTCCAAGCCGACCCAGCAGCGGCTGCGACACCGCACGCGTCCGGTGATGTGAAGCAGGAGCCGTCAATGCCCACGCCGGTCAGGGCAGGTGGCTCGACAGCCTCCCCGGTTCGGACTCCGCGCTACACCGCGGGGGAGCGCCCTGCCTCCCGGCGGGTCAGCCCGTCGGGGTCCTCCAAGCGAGCCCAGCCGCAGCGGCGGCCTCGGTCGCAGCGCGGCAAGAAGTGAGTACACCCCACGTGGACCGCCGCGACGGCCCGCCACCCCAGCTGGAGCCGCAGCTGGAGCCGCAGCTGCAGCGGCAGCTGGACACCTTGATCCGGGACGTTGCGGACTTTCCGCGCCCCGGTGTGGTCTTCAAGGACATCACTCCGCTGCTCGCCGACCACGAGGCGTTCGCCGCGGTTGTCGAAGCGCTCGCGCGGGCCGGTCGCGATGTCGACGGGAACGTCGTCGTCGACAAGGTCGTGGGCGTGGAGGCACGTGGCTTCATCCTAGCCGCGCCGGTGGCTCTGGCGCTCGGTGTCGGCTTCGCGCCGGTCCGGAAAGCCGGCAAGCTGCCCGGCGCCATCCACACCGTGGACTACGCGCTGGAGTACGACGAGGCAACCCTGGAGATGCACCACGACGCCGTACTCGCGAAGGAGCGGATACTTCTGGTCGACGACGTCCTCGCCACCGGCGGGACGGTTGCCGCGACCACCCAGCTCATCGAGCGTTGCGGCGGTGTGGTCCGCGGGGTCGCCGTACTCCTCGAGCTCGGGTTCCTCAGCGGACGGTCCGCCCTCGGTGACCTTCCGGTGACCGCCCTGCGCAGGCTGTGACGGTCCTGCGGCACCCTGCCCGGGCGGCACGGTGAGGCGCCGTACGCCCTGAGCCGCGCCAGGTCACACCGCTCGCCGAACCACGGCGCGGGTCTGGGGAAGGGGGCATAGAATAGTCGCTCGGGTGTAGGTCAGGAGTGTGGGTGGCTGAGGAGCGCGTGGCAGGTCCTCTCGCGGACCCCCTTGCCCGGGTGTCGGAGGACCTTGCCCCGCCTTCCACCGGCGGGCCCTCGGGACGTCGCATGCGCGCTCGGCTCGCGCGGATGGCAACCAAGAGCCAGCCCGGCAACCCCGTGCTGGAACCACTGTTCCGGGTGGTTCGCACCAACCACCCGAAGGCCGACCTCGCGGTGATCGAACGCGCCTACCTGGCTGCGGAGGCCGCACACGGGATGCAGACCCGCAAGAGCGGTGACCCCTACATCACCCATCCGCTCGCCGTTGCCACGATCCTGGCCGACATCGGGATGACCGAGCCGACGCTGTGCGCGGCGTTGCTGCACGACACCGTCGAGGACACCGCCTACACCCTTGACGCGCTGCGCCGCGACTTCGGCGACGAGGTCGCCCTGCTGGTCGACGGCGTGACCAAGCTCGACAAGGTCAAGTACGGCGACTCCGCGCAGGCAGAGACGATCCGCAAGATGATCGTCGCGATGAGCCGCGACATCCGGGTGCTGGTGATCAAGCTCGCCGACCGGCTGCACAACATGCGCACGCTGCGGTACCTGAAGCAGGACAGACAAGAGCGCATCGCCCGCGAGACGCTGGAGATCTTCGCTCCGCTCGCCCACCGGCTCGGCATGAACACGTTGAAGTGGGAGCTCGAGGACCTCGCGTTCGCCACGCTGCACCCCAAGATGTACGACGAGATCGTACGGCTGGTCGCCGAGCGGGCGCCTTCGCGCGACCTGTTCCTCACCCAGGTGATCGAGCAGGTACAGGGAGACCTCCGGGACGCCCGGATCAAGGCCAGCGTGACCGGCCGGCCCAAGCACTACTACTCGATCTACCAGAAGATGATCGTGCGCGGGCGCGAGTTCTCCGACATCTACGACCTGGTGGGGATCCGGATCCTGGTCGAGTCCGACCGCGACTGCTACGCGGTGATGGGCGTCCTGCACTCCCGATGGAACCCGGTCCCCGGACGGTTCAAGGACTTCGTCGCGATGCCGAAGTTCAACATGTACCAGTCCCTGCACACCACCGTCATCGGCCTGCAAGGTAAACCGGTCGAGCTCCAGATCCGCACCTTTGCGATGCACCGTCGCGCGAAGTACGGCGTCGCGGCGCACTGGAAGTACAAGGAGAACGTCCGCTCGGCCGGCGACAGCGGTGGGACAGCGCCGGCCAAGCGCGACGGGACCGCCGTGGCGCAGGACATGACCTGGGTCCGTCAGCTGCTCGACTGGCAGCAGGAGACCGAGGACCCCGGAGAGTTCTTGGAGTCACTGCGTTTCGAGATCAACTCCGCCGAGGTCTATGTCTTCACCCCCCGGGGAGACGTCGTCGCGCTGCCCACCGGCTCCTCCCCGGTCGACTTCGCCTACTCCATCCACACCGAGGTCGGTCATCGCACCATCGGCGCCCGGGTGAACGGACGCCTCGTGCCGCTCGAGTCGACCCTCGACAACGGTGACGTAGTCGAGGTGTTCACCTCCAAGGCGCCGAACGCCGGTCCCACCCGTGACTGGCTCGGTTACGTCAAGTCACCGCGGGCTCGCAACAAGATCCGCCAATGGTTCACCAAGGAAAGACGCGAAGAGGCGATCGACCAGGGCAAGGACCAGATAGCCCGGTTGATGCGCAAGGAGGGCCAACCGCTCAAGCGGGTGCTGACCCACGAGTCGCTGAGCACGGTCGCCGAGGAGTTCAAGCTCGCGGACGTCTCGGCGTTGTACGCCGCGGTCGGGGAGGGCAACATCGGCGCCCAGACTGTCGTACGTCGGGTGATCGACCAGCACGGGGGCGAGGAGGGCGCCTCAGAAGACCTCGCCGAGGGTGTGCTGATCACCCACGACCAGTCACGTGCCAAGCAGACGTCCGGTGGGGACGCCGGCGTCATCGTCAAGGGCATCTCCGACGTCTGGGTCAAGCTGGCGAAGTGCTGCACGCCGGTGCCGGGAGACGGCATCCTCGGCTTCGTGACAAGGGGTTCCGGCGTCTCGGTCCACCGCAGTGACTGCACGAACGCGGAGAGCCTGAAGACACAGCCGGAGAGGCTCGTCGACGTCGAGTGGTCCCCGACCGCGCAGTCGATGTTCCTGGTCAACATCCAGGTCGAGGCACTGGACCGCGCACGGTTGCTCTCCGACATCACCAAGGTGCTCTCGGACGTGCACGTGAACATCCTGGCCGCCTCGCTCACGACCAGCCGCGACCGCATCGCCAAGAGCCGGTTCGCCTTCGAGATGGGCGACCCCAAGCACCTCGGTCACGTGCTCAAGGCCGTCCGGTCCGTCGACGGGGTCTTCGACGCCTTCCGGGTCACGCAGTAACTCAGGAAGAAAAGTCCGCGAGGGCAATCTGTGCCTGCGTGAGCCAGGACTGCCGTGCCTCGATCGCGGCGGCATGTTCACCGGCCTTCTTGGTATCGCCTGCTGCGACCGCCTTGTCGTGCTTGGCCTGGAGCTCCCGGATCAGGGCCTCGAGCTGGGCGACCGTGTCCGCGGCGCGTGCGCGAGCTTCCGGGTTCGAGCTCCGCCAGCGGTCGTCCTCAACTCCGCGGATCGCCTGCTCCACCGTGCGCATGCGCCCCTCGAGCTCGTTGGCTCGTTCCCGCGGTACCTTGCCGGCTGCGTCCCAGCGCTCGGCGATCCCCCGCAAGGCCGCCTTGGCGGTCCTGAGGTCGGTGACGGGGAGCAGAGCCTCTGCCTCGGCCAGCAGGGCTTCCTTCTTCTCCGCGTTGGCGGCGAAGGCAGCATCGATCTCCGCGTTGGCCGAGTCGCGGGCACCGAAGAACGTGTCCTGTGCGGCGCGAAAACGGCCCCACAGCCGGTCATCGACTCCCTTGGGCGCCTGCCCTGCCGCCTTCCACCGACGCATCAGCTCGCGATATCTGCTCGCGGTGGGTCCCCACTCGCTGGAACCGGACAGCTGTTCGGCCTCGGCGACGAGCTTCTCCTTGACAGCGCGCGCCGAGTTGCGCTTCTCGTGCAGTTCGGCGAAGTGGGTCTTGCGTCGGCGGGTGTAGGTGGTCCGAGCCGAGGAGAACCTTCGCCACAGGGCATCGTCGGCGCTCTTGTCGAGGCGTGGCAGCATCTTCCACTGCTCCAGCAGCTCGCGCAGCCGGTCCGCTCCGTTGCGCCAGTCGTCGCCGGAGGCGAGACGGTCGGCCTCGACGACGAGCTTCTCCTTCTCGACCTTGGCGACCTCGACCTCGTGGGCGCGTTCGAGCCGACGCTGGGTGCGGCGCTCGGCGATGGTCAGGTTCAACGCGTCGAGACGGGAGCTGAGCCCCGCGAGGTCCCCCACTGCCTGGGCGTCGGCGATCGTCGCGCGCACCTTCTTGACCGAGGTAGCGGCATCGTCGGGGCTGAGGTTGCCGGCCTTGACACGTTGCTCGAGCAGCTCGACCTCGAACGCGAGTGCGTCGTAGCGCTTCTTGAAGAAGGCGAGCGCCTCGGCCGGATCTCCGTCCGGCCACTGTCCGACCGCACGTTCGGTGTCACCGGTCCGCACGTAGACGGTGCCGTCCTCCGCGACACGTCCCCAGGGGTCGGCTACCTGGTTGCTTTCCGAGCTGTTCACCGGGTCACCCTAGTCGACGTCCCTGTGATGGCCACAGGCGCGGCGTCGGCCCGCGGAGTCCCGCCGTGGCTGCTCGTCGGTAGGCTGCAACAGATCGAGCAGGAACGCGAACCGAGGAGATCAAGGAAGGCACGCGTGCTGATTGCAGGCTTCCCGGCGGGCCCCTGGGGGACCAACTGCTACGTCGTCGCCACGGCGGCAGGACAGGAGTGCGTGGTCATCGACCCCGGCAAGGACGCTGCTACCGGCGTGGCGGAGGTGGTGCGTGAGCACAGGCTCAAGCCGGTCTCCGTCCTGGTGACACATGGGCACATCGACCACATGTGGTGCGTGGCACCGGTCGCGGGCAGCTATGACGCGACTGCCTACATCCATCCGCGCGACCGGCACCTGCTCTCCGACCCGATGGCCGGTATCTCGGCGGAGACCGCTGGCATGCTGCTGGGCGGGCAGTACGAGTTCGCGGAGCCAGATGCGGTGGCCGAGATCGAGGACGGGCAGAACCTCGCGCTCGCCGGGCTGGAGTTCCACGTGGACCACACGCCCGGCCACACCGAGGGGTCGGTGACCTTCCGCACGCCGTACGCAGAGGCCAACGACTCCGACGTCTCCGCGCTGATGTTCTCCGGTGACCTGCTCTTCGCCGGGTCGATCGGGAGGACGGACCTGCCCGGCGGGGACCATCGGACCATGCTGCGCAGCCTGCGTGACAAGGTGCTCACGCTTGCCGACGACGTCGTGGTGCTGCCCGGCCACGGTGAACAGACCAGCATCGCCCGCGAGCGCGCCACCAACCCCTTCTTGCTCGAGCTGGTCCACGACGTGGTGCCTTCGAGCGTTCCTGACCGCGGTCTGTGAGACCTCGAGAGATTCGAAGAGACATGAGCAAGCCGACCCCGCTCAGCGGGTTCCCCGAGCTGCTGCCCGCACAGCGTGTCGTCGAGCAGCAGGTGACCGACAGCCTTCGCCGTACCTTCGAGCTGCACGGGTTCGCCGGTCTCGAGACCCGCGCCGTCGAGCCGATGGACCAGCTGCTGCGCAAGGGGGAGACCTCCAAGGAGGTCTATGTGCTGAGCCGGTTGCAGGCCGACGGTGATGCCGGAGGGGCCGCCGGAGAGGCCGCTGACGGAGGGGCCGACTCGGGCATGGGACTGCACTTCGACCTGACCGTGCCGTTCGCCCGATACGTGCTCGAGAACGCAGGAAAGCTCGAGTTCCCGTTCCGGCGCTACCAGATCCAGAAGGCCTGGCGCGGTGAGCGTCCCCAGGAGGGCCGCTTCCGCGAGTTCACCCAGGCCGACATCGACGTGGTGATGCGCGACGAGCTTCCCTTCCACTTCGACGTCGAGGTGGCCCGGGTGATGGCCGAGGCGCTGTCCACGCTGCCGCTCCCACCCATGCGGCTGCGGGTGAACAACCGCAAGCTCATCGAGGGCTTCTACCGCGGTGTCGGGGCGCCGGACCCAGCGGCCGTGATTCCCATCGTCGACAAGCTCGACAAGCTGTCGACCCAGGCGGTCGCCCGGCTCCTCGTCGAGGACGGTGGCCTGACGGAGGAGCAGGCGAAGCAGTGTCTGGCGCTGGCGGAGATCGAGGCCACGGACACCTCGTTCGTGGACCAGGTCCGTGCTCTCGGTATTCGCGACGAGCTCCTCGACACCGGCATCGAGGAGCTCGCGGCGGTCGTCGACGGATGTGCCTCGGTCAACGGCGCGCGCTTCGCGGTCGTCGCGAGCCTGAGCCTGGCCCGGGGACTGGACTACTACACCGGCACGGTGTTCGAGATCTACATGGACGGCTACGAGAGCCTGAGGTCGGTCGGCGGTGGTGGCCGGTACGACGCGCTCGCATCCGACGGGCGTACGACGTACCCGGGTGTCGGGATGTCTTTCGGCATCTCCCGCACGCTCGTTCCGCTGATCAACCGCGGAGTGCTCTCCGGGAACAGGTCGGTGCCGTCGGCCGTCCTGGTCGCGCTCGCCACCGAGCAGTCACGGGAGGTGGCGAACCACGTCGCGCAACGACTGCGTGCGCGGGGAATTCCCACCGAGGTCGCGGCGAGCGCGTTGAAGTTCGGCAAGCAGATCCGCAACGCCGAGCGCCGGGGCATCCCGTTCGTGTGGTTCCCCGGCGAAGGCGGCAACCACCAGGTCAAGGACATCCGCAGCGGCGAGCAGGTCGACGCCGACGCCGACGTCTGGGCGCCACCCACGGCAGACCTGCGTCCGCAGGTAACCTCGAAGGAGCAGGACCAGTGATCCGCACCCACGAGGCGGGCAGCCTCCGCGCAGAGCACGTCGGACAGACCGTCACCCTCGCGGGCTGGGTGGGCCGGCGGCGCGACCACGGCGGGGTGGCGTTCCTCGACCTGCGCGAGGCCTCCGGGGTGGCCCAGGTGGTGGTCCGCGACGAGTCGGTCGCCCACCAGCTGCGCCCGGAGTTCTGCCTGAGGGTCACCGGGGAGGTCGCGCTGCGGCCCGCCGGCAACGAGAACCCCAACCTGCCGAGCGGCGAGGTCGAGGTGGTCGCCCTGGCAGACGGTGGGGTCGAGGTGCTCAGCGCCTCGGCTGCACTTCCGTTTCCGATCGACGAACACGCGGAGGTCGGCGAGGAGGTGCGCCTTGCGCACCGCTATCTCGACCTGCGACGGCCCGGTCCGGCCAAGGCGATCCGGCTGCGCAGCGAGGTCAACCGGGTCGCCCGAGAGGTGCTGAACGCTCGACGCTTCGTCGAGGTCGAGACACCCACGCTGACCCGGTCGACGCCGGAGGGCGCGCGCGACTTCGTGGTCCCCGCCCGTCTCCAGCCGGGCAGCTGGTACGCCCTCCCACAGAGCCCGCAGCTGTTCAAGCAGCTGCTGATGGTGGGTGGCCTGGAGAGGTACTTCCAGATCGCCCGCTGCTACCGCGACGAGGACTTCCGAGCAGACCGTCAGCCCGAGTTCACCCAGCTGGACATCGAGATGAGCTTCGTCGAGCAGGACGACGTCATCGAGGTCGCCGAGGACATTCTCAGGTCGGTCTGGAGGCTGGTGGGGCACGAGCTCGAGGCACCTCTCGACCGGATCACCTACGCCGAGGCGATGAGCAGGTTCGGCACCGACAAGCCGGACCTGCGGATGGGGCTCGAGCTCACCGAGTGTACTGGTTTCTTCGCCCACACGCCGTTCCGGGTGTTCCAGGCGCCGTACGTCGGAGCCGTGCTCATGCCCGGGGGAGCGAACCAGCCCCGCAAGCAGCTCGACGCCTGGCAGGAGTGGGCCAAGCAGCGTGGCGCCAAGGGACTGGCCTACGTGCTCGTCGGCGCCGACGGTGAGCTGGGCGGGCCCGTCGCGAAGAAGCTCGACGACTCCGAACGTGCCGGAATCGCTGCCCACGTCGGTGCCGCACCCGGTGACTGCATCTTCTTCGCGGCCGGCCCAGCGAAGCCGTCCCGTGCGCTCCTGGGCGCCGCGAGGCTCGAGATCGGGCGCCGCGGAGGCTTGCTCGACGAGTCCGCGTGGAGCTTCGTGTGGGTCGTGGACGCTCCTCTGTTCGAACCCGCGGACGACGCCACGGCCGCGGGGGACGTCGCGGTCGGCAGCGGCGCCTGGACCGCCGTACACCATGCCTTCACCGCACCGAAACCGGAGAGTGCCGACAGCTTCGACGCCGATCCTGGATCGGCGCTCGCCTACGCCTACGACATCGTCTGCAACGGCAACGAGATCGGCGGTGGATCGATCCGTATCCATCGTGAGGACGTGCAGCGACGGGTCTTCACGGTGATGGGGCTCGGCGAGGCCGACGCGCAGGAGAAGTTCGGGTTCCTGCTCGAGGCCTTCAAGTACGGCGCCCCGCCGCACGGCGGGATCGCGTTCGGATGGGACCGGATCTGTGCCCTGCTGAGCGGGACCGAGTCGATCCGCGACGTGATCGCGTTTCCGAAGAC
>JALZKI010000042.1 GCA_030859325.1 Actinomycetota bacterium | reverse complement strand
GCGGAACCTCGGGCCCGGGGGCGCCCAGCCGGCCCTCCACCACGTCGGCGCGACCGGACTTGTGGGAGCGGAAGGACGCGCCCATCCGCACGGCCAGCTCCTCGCCGACCAGATGGCCGACGTTGTGACGGTTGCGGGCATAGGACGGGCCGGGATTGCCGAGCCCGACGACCAGCCACACGTCGCCTGTCACGGTCCTCCCGGCCTTCCTACCGAACAGAGTCGCCAGCTGCCTAAGAATTCTCGGAGCTGCCGTCGCCCTCGGCCGGCGCTGCGCCTTCACTGTCCGCGGCAGCGCCCTCGGCCCCGCCTCCGGACTCGGCGATCTCCTCGTCGGACTCGTCGCGCTCGATGCCGGCATCGGCCTCGGCCTCGGCGAGCTCCTCCTCGAGCTGCTCGGCGGTCGGCGCGGCGGTGACGTTGACGATGAGGGCGTCCGGATCGATCTGGAGGACCGAACCGGGGGGAAGGGTGAGGTCCTTGGCCAGGATCTGGGAGCCGACCTGGGCGCCCTCGATCGAGACCTCGATGGCCTCCGGGATGTGCGTGGCCTCTGCCTCGAGCGAGATCGTGCCGGTCTCGGTCACCACCAAAGTGTCCGGCGCGGCGTCACCGACCACGTGGACCGGGACGTCGACGGTGACCTTCTCGCCCTTGGTCACCACGATCAGGTCGAGGTGCTCGAGAAACCCCTTGATCGGGTCCCGCTGCACCTGCTTGGGCAGCGCGAGCTGCGACTTCCCATCGATCTCGATGGAGAGAAGGGCGTTGGCACCACCGTGCTTGAGGGCAAGCATCGTGTCGTGGCCGGGAAGGGAGATGTGGACCGGGTCGGCGCCGTGGCCATAGAGCACGGCCGGCACCTTGGCCGCACGACGAATGCGGCGGGCGGCGCCCTTGCCGAACTCGGTGCGGGACTCCGCCTGGATCTTGGACTCAGCCATTCGGGGGGAACTCCTCAATCGACTAGCTACAACCGTGCGCTACGAAAGGTGGTCGTCGAGAAAGGAGGATGAACGCTCCGCGCGAATGCGGGCGCGGCTCAGAACGGGAAACTGAGCTGACCGCGTCGATCACGGAGCGAGACTGTCTCCCTCGCCGAGGCAACTGCACAATCCTAGCGACGCCCGTACAGGTTGGGAAATCAGGCTTGTCCGTCGAAGAGGCTGGTGACCGAACCGTCCTCGAAGACCTCGCGGATCGCCCTGCTGATCAGCGGTGCGATCGACAGGACCGCCAGCTTGTCGAACTGCCGCTCAGCTGGGATCGGCAGCGTGTTCGTGACGATCACCTCGACTGCCGAGCAGTTCTTCAGCCGGTCCACGGCGGGTTCGGACAAGATGGCGTGAGTGGCCGCGATCACCACGCCCGCTGCGCCTGCGTCGGCCAGAGCCTCGGCCGCCTTGGTGATCGTCCCCCCGGTGTCGATCATGTCGTCGACCAGCACACAGATCCGGCCGTTGACCTCACCCACGACCCGGTTGGCCACCGACTCGTTGGGACGGTTGGCGTCGCGGGTTTTGTGGATGAAGGCCAGCGGCGCACCGTTGAGGCGGTTGGACCACTGCTCGGCCACCTTGATCCGACCGGCGTCAGGAGAGACGACGGCGAGCTGTTCGTGGCCGTACTTCTTCTTGACGTACGTCGAGAGGATCGGCAGCGCCATCAGATGGTCCACCGGTCCGTCGAAGAACCCCTGGATCTGCGCGGTGTGCAGGTCCACAGCGATGAGCCGGTCCGCGCCGGCGGTCTTGAACAGGTCCGCCATCAGCCGTGCCGAGATGGGCTCACGTCCGCGGTGCTTCTTGTCCTGGCGGGCGTAGCCGTAGAACGGCAGCACCACGGTGATCCGCTTGGCTGACGCCCGCTTCAGCGCGTCCACCATGATCAGGTGCTCCATGATCCACTCGTTGACCGGAGCGGTGTGGCTCTGGATCACGAAGGCGTCGCACCCGCGCACCGACTCCTCGAACCGGACGTAGATCTCGCTGTTCGCGAACTCGTACGCCGACGTGGGCACTAGTCCGCTCCCGAGCTGAACGGCGACCTCCTCGGCGAGCTCGAGGTGCGCCCGACCGCTGAAGACCATCAGGTTCTTCTCGGTGGTGCGCTTCATTCCGCTCACGCCTGAGGCTCCTCCCTGGCCGTCGCGGTCGACACCTCGGAGTCTAGTGCCGCGCGCGCGGCATCGGCGGCCGGTGTGCCGTCTCGCTTCCGCATCACCCACTCCTCGATGTGCCGTTGAGGGCCGGTCGACACGGCCAGCGCGCCGGGTGGAACGTCTCGGCGTACGACGGTCCCTCCGCCGGTGACCGCTCCGTCACCTACCTCGACGGGGGCGACGAAGGTGTTGTGCGAGCCGGTCTTGGCGTGCTTGCCGATCCTCGTGCGGTGCTTGGAGACCCCGTCGTAGTTGGCGAAGATCGTGCCGGCACCGATGTTGGTCCCTTCCCCGATCTCCGCGTCACCGACGTAGGACAGGTGCGGCACCTTCGCACCGTCGCCGACCTGCGCGTTCTTGGTCTCCACGAACGTGCCGATCTTGCCCTTCGCGCCGAGCTGCGTTCCCGGCCGGAGATAGGCGAAGGGGCCCACCGTCGCCGAGGCGCCGATAGCGGAGTCGGACCCGTGCGTGCGTACGACGGACGCGTCCTCCCCGACCACGACATCGGTCAGGGTGGTGTCCGGACCGATCACTGCACCGGAGGCGATCGTCGTACTCCCGTGCAGCTGGACGCCGGGGAGCAGCGTCACGTCCGGCGCGAGCTCCACACCCACGTCGACCCAGGTGCTCGCCGGGTCCACGACCTCCACACCTGCGGCCATCCACCGCTCGAGGGTGCGGCGGTTGAGCTCGGCACCGAGCCTGGCCAGCTGGGAGCGGGTGTTGACCCCTTCGCACTGCCACAGGTCCAGGATGCTCAGAGCACCGACGCGGTGGCCGTCGCGGTGCGCGATCGCGACCACGTCGGTGAGGTACATCTCACCCTGGGCGTTCTCGAGATCCACTCGACCGAGCACATCTCGAAGGACGCCTGCGTCGAAGGCGAAGATGCCGGCGTTGAACTCTCGCACCCCGCGTTGCTCCTCGGTAGCGTCCTTCTCCTCCACGATCGCGGTGACCGCACCGTCGGGGTCGCGGACAATGCGTCCGTAGCCGGTCGGGTCGTCGAGCTGCGCCGTGAGGACGGTGACTGCATTGCCCTGCGCATGGTGGAGGGCTACGAGGGCGGTGAGCGTCTCGGTGGACAGCAGCGGGACGTCGCCGTAGGTCACCACGACCGTTCCGTCGAGCCCGGGGAGCCGCTCGAGCCCTCTCAGGACCGCGTGGCCGGTGCCTTTCTGCTCCTCCTGCACCGCGACGAGCACGTCGGCGTACATCTCGGCGACATGCGCGGTCACCTGCTCGCGCTGGTTCCCCACGACGACCACGAGGTGCGCGGGACGGAGACCTCGCGCCGCCCGGATGGCGTGGCCAACGAGGCTGCGTCCCCCGATCCGGTGGAGGACCTTGTTGGTCGAGGACCTCATCCGGGTGCCACTGCCCGCCGCAAGGAGGATCACTGCCGCCGGCGCCTGTGGATGAGCAGAAGCCTGGTCGGGCGCCGGTCCAGTCACGTGGGTCCCCTGCTCGTTCGTCGTCTCGTCCTTGGCTCGCGAGCTCCCCGGGTAGGAGTCGAACCTACGTCGCTAGTCCGCATTCAAAGTGCGGCGGGCCCTGCCGGCAGACCAACCGGGGATCGGTGCGGCACCAGAGTACGCAATCGAAACCCGCACCACAGCAACCAGACACGGTTCCTCGGTTTGAGGCCCTCCCCGGGCGGGCAGTCTCCAGAAGTCACCGGGTTACGCAAACGTAGGTTACGGTGGCGTAGGTGCACACACCGAGCACCAGTTTGAGCGAGGAACCCCCCATGACGGCTACGTACACTGATCTCCCCCCGAAGCGGCGCGCACCGACCAGCGCACCGGACATTGGTCCGGACACCGCGCAGGCGAGCGCCACCTGGGGCGGGGACATGCAGTCCCGCAGGGAACAGATCGCACTGGCGATCTTCATCGTCGTGCCGTTCCTGGCGATCGCGGCTGCCATCCCGATGGCCTGGGGCGGATGGCTCGGATGGACCGACGTTGTCATCGCACTGGTGATGTACGCCGTGTCTGGACACGGCATCACGGTCGGCTTCCACCGGCTCTTCACCCACAAGTCGTTCAAGCCGAACCGCACGGTCAAGATCGCGCTGGCCGTAGCCGGGTCGCTGGCCATTCAGGGACCGGTGATCCGGTGGGTAGCCGACCACCGCAAGCATCACAAGTTCTCCGACCGCGACGGTGACCCGCACTCCCCTTGGCGTTACGGCAAGGACATCAGGGCTCTCTCGAAGGGGTTCCTGCACGCTCACATGATGTGGCTGTTCAACCCCGAGCAGACGCCGCAGCGCAAGTACGCCCCTGACCTGCTCAAGGACCGGGACCTCGTCCGGATCTCGCGCCAGTTCCCCCTGTGGGTACTGGTCTCACTGCTGCTACCGGCCGTCGCCGGCGGGCTTCTCACCTGGTCGTGGCAGGGTGCGGTCACCGCCTTCTTCTGGGGCTCCCTGGTCCGCGTCGGGCTGCTGCACCACGTCACCTGGTCGATCAACTCGATCTGCCACACCATCGGCGAACGACCGTTCGTCTCCCGGGACAAGTCGGCCAACGTCTGGTGGCTGGCCATCCCGTCCATGGGCGAGTCCTGGCACAACCTGCACCACGCAGATCCCACCTGCGCACGTCACGGCGTGCTCAAGGGGCAGGTCGACACCTCGGCCCGCGTCATCTGGGCGATGGAGAAGGTCGGCTGGGTGTACGACGTGCGGTGGCCGGTCACGGAGCGGATCAACGCCAAGCTCGTCGCGAACGTCGAGAAGACCGTGCCCGTGGCCGCTTGAGGCACATCATCCGAGTCATCCGGGCACAGGGTTGCCCATGACGTCGAGCGCTGAGAAGAAGGCAGGCCGCGCGCGGATGACGGCCCCCGAGCGCCGGGAGCAGCTCATCATCATCTCCCGCAGCCTGTTCGCCGAACGTGGCTTCGACGGCACCTCCGTCGAGGAGATCGCGGCTCGCGCCGAGGTTTCCAAACCGGTCGTCTACGAGCACTTCGGGGGCAAGGAGAGCCTCTACGCCGTCGTGGTCGACCGCGAGGTCCGGCGGCTCCTGGACATGATGCAGAAGGCGCTGACCTCCGGGCCTCCCCGGATGCTCCTCGAGCAGGCGGCGTGCTCGCTGCTCGACTACATCGAGCAGTCCTCGGACGGGTTCCGGATCCTGGTGCGCGACAGCCCGGTCGGATCCGCGAGCGGGTCGTTCGTCTCGATCATCGGTGATGTCGCCTCACGGGTGGAGCACATCCTGGTCGAGGAGTTCGAGAATCGCGGGTTCGACCCCGAGGCGGCACCGATGTACGCGCAGATGCTGGTCGGAATGGTGGGTACGACCGGCCAGTGGTGGCTGCACGCGCGCAGACCCGCGAAGGAGGTGGTCGCCGCTCATCTGGTGAACCTCGCCTGGCACGGGCTCTCCGGCCTGGACAAGTCGCCGAGCCTGCGCTTCGACTCCTGAGGTCCTTTCCCCGGTCGAAGCGCCGAGCGGCTGAGCCGTCCGAGGCGATCAGCCGTCCGAGGCGATCATCCGCGCTCGGCTTCGCTGCGCAGGATGCAGAACTCGTTCCCCTCGGGATCGGTGAGCACGACCCACCCGGTGCCGTCCCCTCGCACCTCGCGCATGTCAGCCACGACCACGGCACCGAGCCCGGTGAGTCGTCCGAGCTCCTCGTCCCGGGTACCGTCGCCGGGTCGCAGGTCAAAGTGGATCCGGTTCTTGACCTGTTTGACCTCCGGCACCTCCAGGAACAGGAGCTGCTGCGAGCCGTCGGCGGACATGATCAGGCACTCCTCGTCTCCCGGCTCGTTCGGGTCCTCGGGGTCTCCGGCGTAGCCGAGCACCAACTCCCACCACGCGGACAGCGTGTAGGCGTCGGCGCAGTCGATCGAGGTGTGCGAGATGTACGACGTCATCAGGTCGGCTCCTGGGCGGGGACGAGGCAGAAGGCGTGGGCGATGCGTGCGGCGGCCTCTCTGGCCGGGACGTCGGTGCTCTCGATCCTCCGGTAGTCCGCCCCCGCGATGAGCCGGTCGGCCCCGACCCCTGTGTCACCGCCGGTGTTCAGGACGTACTCGGCGTCGAGGTCGCGCAACAGGTTGCGCGAGAAGGCCAGGTCACGGTGAGACCGTTTGCGCTCGAGCCGGAACTCGCTGGCATTGCGCGCGAGCCGCTCCTCCTGGTCGGCCGCGAGCTCGACGAAGGAGACCTGTCCGCCGCCTCCTCGATGATGCGCCGCCGGAACTCGTTGACGAGTCGGCTGAACGGCGGTGACCCGCACGGGAAGATGTCGACCCGTTTCTCGACGGCTCCCGACCAGCTCAGCCAGCGCGTGCGGCCATGCGTGCCTGGAGGGCGTCCCTCTTGTCCTCGAACCTCAGCGCCTGCTTCTCGAGCTCGTCGAGGAAGTTCGCCAGGTCGCCGCGGGCCTTCTCGCCCTCGGAGTCGAGTCCCTCGACCTCGAAGACCTTCCAGTAGCGCAGCACCGGCATCACCACCTCGTCGCGATGCTGTCGGAGGTCGTAGACACCGGCGATGGCCATCTCGACGGCCTTGCGCTGAAAGCCGGAGATGTCGGCACCGGGCATCTGGAAGGTCGACACGACGTCGTTGATGGCGATCATCGTCTGGTTCGGGGACAGCTCGAGCGCGGCCCCGAGCAGGTTGCGGTAGAAGATCATGTGCAGGTTCTCATCAGCCGCGACACGGGTGAGCAGCTGGTCGGCGACGGCGTCGTTGGTGAGCTTCCCGGTGTTGCGGTGTGACACCCGGGTGGCCAGCTCCTGGAAGGACACGTAGGCCAGCGAGCGCACCAGGTCCTGGCTGTGCGCGGACTGGTAGCCCGAAGCCATGTGGTCCATCCGCAGCTGCTCGAGCTGGTTCGGGTCCACGGCGCGGGTGGTCAGCAGGTAGTCGCGGATGGCGATCCCGTGCCGGCCTTCCTCCGCGGTCCAGCGGTGCACCCAGCTTCCCCAGGCCGCGTCGCGGCCGAAAAGGCTGGCGATCTCGTGGTGGTAGCTGGGCAGGTTGTCCTCGGTCAGCAGGTTCACGATCAGGGACGACCGGGCCACGTCGGAGATCTGGGAGTCCTCTACCGTCCAGGCCTCGCCACCAAGCACGCCGTCAAAGTTGCGGCCCTCGCTCCACGGCACGTACTCGTGCGGGAACCACTCCTTGGCCACCGAGAGATGGCGGTTGAGGTTCTCCTCGACGACCTGCTCGAGGTCCGTCAGCAGCTCGGTCTGGGTCATCGGTGCCGTGCTCATCGTGAGTCTCCCTCCGGCCGACGTGGGAGCATCGACCTACCACGCCACGGTAACCCAGGACATCGCTAGGTCGATAGTCGGGCGCCGTGGTGCAGCCTCGCTTCTCCGGCCATCATGCGTCGACCTGCGACACCACGAAGACCCGACGGAACGGGAGCACGGTGCCCTCGCGCCAGGGCGGATAGGCCTCCCGCAACAGCTGCTTGTACTCCTCCTCGAAGTCCGGACGCAGCGCCTCCGGCAGCGCGGAAAGAGTGGGACGTGCGCCGGTGCCCGAGATCCAGGCGAAGACGGGATCCTCGCCGTGCAGGACATGGAGGTAGGTCGTCTCCCACGCGTCGACGCGACAGCCCAGGGCAGCCAGGGTTTCTCGATAGGCCTCCGGGCCGTGGGCGTCCGGGCGGGCGATGCCCTGGAGGTGGGCAGCGAAGCGTGTGTCGGCGCCCAGCGCGTGCAGCAGGACATGGCTGGGCTCGCCGAAGTTCCCCGGGACGCTGAACGCGAACCATCCACCGGGCGCCACCTGGCCGACCAGCTGCGCCAACATCTCCAGATGGCCGGGCACCCACTGCAGGGTCGCGTTGGACACGAGCACCTGGACAGGATCGTCGGCGCGCCACTCGCGCAGGTCCGCGACGTCGAAACGAAGCCGGCCACCGAGCTCCCGCTCCGCTCGGGCGATCATCTCCGGCGAGGTGTCGAGTCCGTGCACGTCGGCACCCGGCCACCGGTCGGCCAGCAGCCGGGTCAGCGTGCCCGGCCCGCAGCCGAGATCGACCACGCGCCGCGGCGCCGCGGCGTCGATCCGGGCGACGAGGTCGACGAAAGGACGCGCCCGCTCGTCGGCATAGGCCAGGTATCGCTCTGGGTCCCAAGTGTGCACGCCATCCACCTCCAGGTATCTTGACATCAAGATTAATTGAGCACATGAGATCTCTCGATGTCAAGAATCTCGATGGGTACCATGGCGGACATGCACGATGAAGTGGACCTCCTCGTAGAAGCGTGGCAGCGGGAACGCTCCGACCTCGACCTGCGACCTCTCGAGGTGCTCAGCCGGGTGAGCAGGCTCAGCCACCACCTGGACCGGGCGCGGCGTGCGGCGTTCGCCGAGCACGGCCTGGAGTCGTGGGAGTTCGACGTCCTCGCCGCGCTGCGCCGCGCGGGCACGCCGTACCAGCTCTCTCCCGGCCGACTGATCAGAGAGACGCTGGTGACCAGCGGCACCATGACCAACCGCGTCGACCGGCTCCTCACCCGAGGCCTGGTCGAACGCCTTCCGGACCCGAGCGACCGGCGCGGTGTGCTGGTTCGGCTGACCGAGGAGGGGCGTATGACGGTCGACGGGGCGTTGGAGGGACTCCTGCGCCGTGAGGAGCAGCTGCTCGGCGGCCTCGACACTGCCGAGCACACGAGGCTGGCCACCCTTCTGCGACAGCTCGTAGCGCCGTTCGAGGATGCGGTTCCCCGCACCTGACTCAGTCGAGTGACGAGGCGGCCTCGAGCCACTCCTCCTCCAGTGCCTCCTTCTCCACGGTCAGGGTCCGAAGTCGACCGTCGATCTCGGCGAGCCTCTCGAAGTTCTGCGCGTGCTCGGCCAGCGCGGCGTGCAGGTCGCTCTCACGGCGCGCGACCCTGCCCAGCTGCCGGTCGATACGCGCGAGTGCCTTCTTCGCCTCGCGTCGCTGCGCCTCGGTGGTGCGGGTGGCCGTAGCGCGAACCGGACCGTCGGAGCCGGCATCGCTGACCGCTTGCCGGCGACGCTCCAAATACTCCTCCACGCCGCGCGGCAGCATGGCGATCGCGCCGTCCCCCAGCAGTGCCCACACGGTGTCGCAGACGCGTTCGAGGAGGTACCTGTCGTGCGAGACGACCACCAGCGTGCCGGGCCACCCGTCCAGGAAGTCCTCCAGGACGGTGAGCGTCTCGATGTCAAGGTCATTGGTCGGCTCGTCGAGCAGGAGCACGTTCGGCTCGGACAGGAGCAGCCGTAGCAGCTGGAAGCGGCGCCGCTCACCGCCGGACAGGTCACCGATCCGTGCGGTCAGCCGGTCACCGGTGAAGCCGAAGCGTTCCAGCATCGAGGTGGCAGTGATCTCCCCGGAGACGGTCCGGGTGATCCGTTGCACCTGCTCCACCGAGTCGAGCACGCGCGCGGAGGGGTCCAGCTGGTCCAATGCCTGGGTGAGGTGCTCGAGGGCCACGGTCCGGCCAGTCTTGACGCGTCCGGCGGTCGGCGCGAGAGAGCCGGCCATCAGGCGGAGAACCGACGTCTTTCCGGCTCCGTTCACGCCGACCAGACCCACTCGGTCGCCGGGACCCAGCCGCCAGGTCGCATGGTCGAGCAGCGTCCGCCCACCACGGACCAGGGTGACGTCCTCCAGGTCCAGCACGTCCTTGCCCAACCGTTGGGTGGCGAACCGCTGAAGCTCGAACCTGTCCCGAGGTGCCGGCTCGTCCTCGATCAGCACGTTGGCGGCCTCGATCCGGAACTTCGGCTTCGAGGTCCGGGCCGGCGCCCCGCGCCGCAGCCAGGCGAGCTCCTTGCGCATGAGGTTCTGGCGCCGGGACTCGGTTGCTGACGCCTGCCGCTGCCGCTCGGCCTTGGCCAGCACGAACGACGCGTAGCCGCCGTCGTAGACGTCGACTCCCCCGTCATGCACCTCCCATGTGGTCTCACAGACCGCGTCGAGGAACCAGCGGTCGTGGGTGACGAGGACGAGCGACGACGTACGACGAGCGAGGTGCTGAGCCAGCCAGGCAACAGCCTCGACGTCGAGGTGGTTGGTCGGTTCGTCGAGGACCACCAGGTCGTGCTCGTCGAGCAGCAGCCGGGCCAGGGAGCACCGACGTCGCTCTCCGCCGGAGAGCCCGTCGACCACCCGGTCCAGGGAGAGGCCGGCGAGCATCACCTCGACCACCTCCCGGGTGGTGGCGTCCGCTGCCCACTGGTGATCCGCCTTCCCCTGCAGCACCGCCTCGCGCACGGTGTCGCTCGAGTCGAGGTCGTCACCCTGTGTCAGGTACCCGAGGGGCAGCCCTCGGGATCGGGACACTCTGCCCCGGTCGGGCATCTCTAGTCCGGCGATGATCCGCAGGAGCGTGGTCTTGCCGTCCCCGTTGCGACCCACGACTCCGACCCGCTCCCCTGCCCCGATGCCGAGGCTGACCCCGTCCAGCAGCGGCCGCACGCCGTACGCCTTGTGTACGCGCTCGAGGTTGACCAGGTTCGCTCCCGGGGCCGCCATCAGCCGCTCACCACGCGCGCGCCGGGGACCGGAGCCGGCGCGGAGGAGACCGGGCCCAAGCCACGGCCCTCGAGCCAGCCGGCGACCTCGACCGCATGCGCCCGCCCCGTGCAGAGGAACAGGCAGCTGGGTCCGGAGCCGGAGACGAGAGCACCGTGTGCCGAGCCCTCGAGACCTGAGGCGAGGGACTGCTCGAGCTCTGGTCGCAGCCGTAAGGCTGCCGGTTGCAGGTCGTTGGCCAGCGCCCGCCCGAGGCGGCCGACGTCGCCCTCGGCCAGCGCCGACATCAGCCCGTCGGGCACGGCCGGCCGCCGGGGTGGCTCGTTCGTGTGGATCCGGTCGAACTCCCGGTAGACCTCAGGGGTAGAGAGACCTCTCTGCGACTCCAGAACCACCCACCAGTACTTCCCGCGGGTGATCGCGGCAGTGACGACGTCTCCACGGCCGGTGCCGACCGCCGTGCCGCCCACGAGGGCGAACGGCACGTCGCTGCCGAGCTCCGCCGCGATCGCGAGCAGATCCCTCCGCGGAGTCCTCGTACCCCACAGAACATCGCAGGCGACGAGCGCGGCCGCGGCGTCCGCGCTCCCCCCGGCCATGCCGCCGGCGACCGGTATGCCCTTGGTGATCGTGAGGTGGGCCCCGCGCTCGCCCCCGTGCCGGGAAGCGAGAAGTCGCGCGGCCCTCACCGCCAGGTTCGAGTCGTCGGTGGGCACCTCGGCGACCGAGAGCCGCTCGTCTCCCTGCACGGTCACGGCAAACGCTTCCGCTCGGCGAACCACCACCTCGTCGTACAGCCCGATCGCCTGGTAGACGGTGGCCAGGTCGTGGAAGCCGTCCGGTCGCACCGAACCCACCTCCAACGACAGGTTGACCTTCGCTGGTGCACGCGCCACGACCTCACGCACGGGCGAGCCCCTCGGCAATCCGCGCGAAGTCCTCGACGTGCAATGACTCCCCCCTCGCCATCGGGTCGATCCCGGCGTGGGCCAGTGCTGACTCGGCGGCCTCGGCCGAGCCGGCGTACCCCTTCAGGGTGGAGCGCAGCGTCTTGCGACGTTGGGCGAAGGCGGCGTCGACCACTGCGAAGACCTGCTGGCGGCTCACAGACGTTGCGGGCGGATCCCGATGCTCCCAGGCGACCAGGCCCGAGTCGACGTTCGGCGCCGGCCAGAAGACGTTGCGTCCCACAGTCCCGGCGCGCCGGACCGAGGCGAACCACGCGGCCTTGACCGACGGCACGCCGTAGGTGCGCGATCCCGGAGCGGCCGTGAGCCGGTCGGCAACCTCCGACTGCACCAGAACCAGACCCCGTCGCAGCGACGGGAGGAGTCCCATCAGGTGCAGGAGCACCGGGACGGAGACGTTGTAGGGCAGGTTCGCCACCAGTGCCGTCGGCGCCGGGCCGGGTAGCGAGCTCAGCCTCAGGGCGTCGGCCTCGACCACCTCGAAGCTCGTGGGCGCGAGAGCGGGGGCAAAGGTCGCGATGGTGGCGGGCAGAGCGCCGGCGAGCTTAGGATCCACCTCGACGGCGACGACCCGTGAGACCGAGCCGACCAGGCCGAGCGTCAGGGAACCGAGGCCCGGACCCACCTCGAGCACGACGTCGGCGGCGGACAGCCCGGCAGTCCGCACGATCCGGCGCACGGTGTTGGCGTCGATGACGAAGTTCTGCCCACGCTGCTTAGTGGGACGCACGCCGAGTCGAGCCGCCAGAGAACGCACCTCCGCCGGGCC
>JALZKI010000025.1 GCA_030859325.1 Actinomycetota bacterium | reverse complement strand
CCGACTATCTGGAGAAGGCATGAGGGCCGCTGACCAGCTAGGCGATGCTCATCCTGCCGACTGATCCGTGTGGGAACTGATGGAGCGCCGAGCTCCCTGGGTTGTCGCTAAGTGCAGAACGACGGATACATTCACTGTCGTCTCGCCTGAAAGGACGGTTCTGTGGTCGATCGATCTGCTCCCTACGTGATCTCCCGCGGAGAGACGCGTAGAGAAGCGGCCATCCTTCCGTTCTTGGCGACGAAGGCCGACACCGGTGGTCACGTAAGTGTCTGTACGTGGATGCCGCGGGGCGTGGCGCACGCGTTTGCCAGCGCCGGTCCCGAATCCCTGCACGCCCTTGCTTTGGCGGTTCCGGGCGGCCTCGAAGACTTGTTCGGTGAGCAGCAGGCGTATTTCGCGCAGCTGGAGGGTCCGCCCGATCCCGGAGTCCTCGACGAGATCGCCGCTCGCCACGGGGCGGTGACGACCGGACCTCCGATCCGAGCCCTAGATGCGCCCCCCGCTTCCTAGGGAGGGGAGCACTTCGTGATCCGGATCATCGGCGGAACCGCGGGAGGACGACGGCTCAAGTCACCGACCGGTGAAAGCACCCGGCCCACCTCCGACCGGGTGCGCGAGGCACTGTTCTCCGCACTCGAGGCGTCCGCCGGCTCGATCTCGGGCCTGCACTTCCTAGATCTGTACGCCGGCTCGGGAGCCGTGGCGCTGGAGGCGCTCTCGCGCGGCGCTGCCGCAGCGACGTGCGTTGAACACGACCGGCGCACCGCGGCGCTGATCCGCGAGAACGCCCGCTCGCTCGGGCTGCCCCTCGACGTGGTCACGGCATCGGTCGCACGCGTGTTGTCACAACCGCCCCGGGCACCATACGACATCGCGTTCCTCGACCCGCCCTACTCCCTTCCGACCGACGAGCTGGTCGCGAACCTGACGGCGGCCAGGGCCAACGGTTGGCTTGGCGCAGCGGCCAGCGCCGTCCTCGAGCGGTCCAGCCGAAGCCGCGATCCGGTCTGGCCGGACGGCTTCGTGGCGGACCGAGCGAAGAAGTACGGCGAGACGACGCTTTGGTACGGTCACGCAGCAACCCCCGAAGGAACCGGCTCCACCGCGAGCTAGGAGGAGCAGTAAGTGCGCAGAGTCGTGTGTCCCGGGTCCTTCGACCCGGTCACCAACGGTCATATCGACATCATCTCCCGCGCCTGCGCCCTCTTCGACGAGGTGATCGTGGCGGTTGGAGTCAACAAGGCGAAGGAACGCCTGTTCACTGCTGACGAGCGCATCTCGATGCTCGTGGAGGTGTGCACCGCCTACGACAACGTACGCATCGATGCCTTCGAGGGGCTGTTGACCACCTTCTGCCAGGAGCGCGGAGCAACCGCGATCGTGAAGGGGCTGCGTGCGGTCACCGACTTCGACTACGAGCTCCAGATGGCCCAGATGAACTCCAGCCTCGCAGACATCGAGACCGTCTTCGTCCCGACCAGCCCGGAGTACTCCTTCCTGGCTTCCAGCCTGGTCAAGGAGGTGGCGGCGTTCGGCGGTGACGTCTCGCGACTGGTGCCGCCACTCGTGCTCGACCGGCTCAACAACCGTCTCACCGAGCGTAGGACCGTCGAACGGGACTGATTTTGGCCCGGATGTGCACGTGACGGTACAGTCATCTATAGTCGCCAGGCTTGGTCCGGACGCTCGTCCGCGGCGAGGCACGGCGGGCCTTGGTCAGTTGGTGCCCGACGAAAGTGAAGTGAGAAGTGCCTCTCGACCTGAGAGCGCCGCTCGTGCTCGACACCCGCGAGCTCGGCCGCCGCCCGGGGTCGCAGCGCAAGGTCTCGTTCACCTCGCCGGCGCCGGCGGACCTCGGTATCGAAATTCTCCGTGTTCCCGAAGGATCGCCGGTCGAGTTCACCTTGCGGCTCGAGGCGGTCATGGAGGGAGTTCTCGTCACCGGAACCGCTCAGGCGGTTCTCGACGGGGAGTGTGCCAGGTGTTTGGAAAACATCCGTGACGAGACCGTCGCGGAGTTCCAGGAGCTCTTCGTCTACGAGGAGCGCGACGCCCGTGCGCACGCTGGGGATGACGAGGCCAGGTTGGAAGGCGATCTGATCGACCTTGAACCATTGCTGCGGGACGCGGTCGTGCTGACACTTCCGTTCAGGCCGCTGTGTCGAGACGACTGTCCGGGACTGTGCACCGAGTGTGGCGCCACGCTGGCAGACGAGCCCGACCACCAGCACGACGAGGCGGTCGACCCGAGATGGTCGGCGCTTCAAGAGCTGGCAGAAGAGACCGAAGTAGGAACCGGCCGGGACATCCGGCCCGACAGAGGAGTGAGTTAAGTGGCTGTCCCGAAGCGCAAGATGTCGCGCAGCAACACGCGTCACCGTCGCTCGCATTGGAAGGCCGTCGCGCCCACCCTTGTGGCCTGCGCGAACCCCGCTTGTGGCGCCAAGCATCTGCCCCACCGGGCTTGCCCGGAGTGCGGGCAGTACGGCGCCCGCTCGGCACGTCGTCAGGTGCTCTGACGGCGCGGCTGCGGCTGTGAACGAGACGTCGTACGGCGACCTTCGGTCGGCGCTCGGGGGACCCGAGCTGGCCTCCGAGCTGCTCGAGCTCGCCCTGACCCACCGTTCCTTCGCCTACGAGAATGGCGGTCTGCCCACCAACGAGCGCCTGGAGTTTCTCGGTGACGCCGTGCTCGGCGTGGTGGTCACAGACACGCTCTACCGCGCCCATCCCGACCTTTCCGAGGGTCGTCTCGCCAAGCTGCGAGCAGCTGTGGTGAACGCGCGGGCCCTCGCCGAGGTCGCCCTCACGATCGGGCTCGGGGAGCACATCAAGCTTGGTCGCGGCGAGGAGACCACCGGTGGCCGCGCCAAGTCGTCCATCCTCTCCGACACCGTGGAGGCGGTCATCGGGGCGGTCTATCTCAGCGGCGGCTTCGAGGTCGCCTGCGACGTCGTGCACCTGCTCTTCGACCCGCTGATGGAGACCGCAGCCGGCCTCGGCGCTGGTCTGGACTGGAAGACGAGCCTCCAGGAGCTCTCGGCGGAGCACTCGCTCGGTGTTCCCGAGTACGTCCTCGAGGACAAGGGACCGGACCACGAGAAGACGTTCACCGCCCAGGTCCAGGTCGGCGAGCACCGCTACGGCCACGGCACGGGTCGGTCCAAGAAGGAAGCTGAACAGCAGGCGGCCGAGACGGCGTATCGAGCGATTGCGGCCGAGCACGGCCTCCGCACACCGTCACTGTCGACGTCCGAGTCCTGAGTTGCCCGAGCTCCCCGAGGTAGAGGTCGTCCGGCTCGGCCTACAGAAGCAGGTCGTCGGCGCGACGATCACCGCGGTCGACGTACTTCATCCCCGTCCGGTACGCCGCCACACCCTCGGCGTGGCCGACTTCTGCGCGCAGCTGGCCGGAAGAACTGTCACCAGCGCACGCCGACGGGGTAAGTACCTGTGGCTGCCGTTGGACGACGGGAACGCGATCCTTGCGCACCTGGGAATGAGTGGCCAGATGCTCGTGCAGACAGCCTCGGCGCCGGCAGAGCGGCACCTCCGGGTCAGGTTCTCGCTCGGCCCACCGCGGCCGACCGAGCCGCAGCGCCAGCTGCGCTTCGTCGACCAGCGAATGTTCGGCGGTCTTGCGATATCCACCGGCGGAGCCGCGCTGCCGCCGGAGATCGCCCACATCGCCCGTGACCCGCTGGATCCCGACTTCGACGACGCCCTGTTCGTCGCGCGGCTGAGAAGGCGGACCTCCGGGGTGAAAAGACTGTTGCTCGACCAGCGGCTCGTCTCAGGCGTCGGCAACATCTACGCCGACGAGGCCCTGTGGCTGGCCAGGCTGCACGGCGACCGACCCGGTCACCGTCTCCGGCGCGGCGAGGTCGGGTCGGTCCTGGCGGCCATGCGGACCGTGATGACGGCTGCCCTGGCACAGGGGGGCACGTCCTTTGACGCGTTGTACGTCAATGTGAACGGCGGGAGCGGTTACTTCGACCGGTCTCTGGAGGTGTACGGACGCAGTGGCGAGCCGTGCTCGCGATGCGGCACGCCCATCGCCCGGGTGCCTTTCATGAACCGGTCGTCGTACTTCTGTCCCCAGTGCCAGCCGCGGCCTCGGCGTCGCACCCCCTGAGTCGGCCCACAGGCTCATTGCGGGATTGACCAAGGGCTGCGTGAGTGGGACTCTTGAAGTCGAACATCCCACTTCTTCACGGCGCCCACGCAGCCGGTCTCGTTGTGCGGTCAGACTCTCTCCTTCGGAGGAAATCTATGGCCAAGGCCCTTGTCGGTTATCTCAGCGGCAGTGATCCTCGAATGCTCGCCACGCTCACCGCGGACAATCGACGCCTGCGACAGCGCGTGGCGGACCTGGAAGCCCAGATGCTGCGGCTGAAGGCCGAGAACGACGCGCTGGCGGCGGCGGCTCACGACGCCGTCCTGCTCACGCTCGAGAAGAGCATGCAACCGGTCTGAGACCGCGTGACCCAGCCTCCAACCGAGACGGCGTCGAGAAGCTGCAAGAGGAGGTCGCCCAGCCACGCGAGCGAGAAGGATCACATGAAGGGGGTCACGTGGCAAGGGATAGGTGACAGTGCGGTGAGCGATGTCCCGGATCCCGGCATCGAGGACAGCATGCCGGGCAGCAGCCGGGTCGCATCCTCGGTCACGAAGCAGTCGGTATCGTCCGCGAGTTCGGCTCGGGAGTGCGCAACTTCAGCGTGGGCGACCGGCGTCATTAAGGCCTACGAGCACTTCGACCGACGTGAGACCCACGAGACCAACCGGATGCGTCCTTGCCGGCCGCTGGAGTTCGCCACGTGACCCGGGCACGGGTGCGTCTGGAACAGATGAGTGAACAGCGTTACCTGTCCTGGTTCGCCGAGACGACCTCCGGCTTTGCCGCCCAACAGGTCGAGGCGGGAGTCGCGTCAGAGCCGCAAGCGCGCAAGGACGCCGCGCGCCAGTTCGACGGCCTGCTACCGCTCGGCCTGGCCACACCGGGGCAGCACGTGTGGTCGGCGTTCGCCGGGGACACCGAGGTCGGCTACCTCTGGCTCGGGCTGCGAACCCCTGGAGACCAGGTCGAGGGATACGTGTACGACGTCGCCGTGCCCGCGCACCTGCGAGGACGCGGCTTCGGCCGCGCAATCCTGCTCGCAGGGGAGCACCTGGCGCACGCGATGGGGGCCACCGCCGTCGAGCTGAACGTCTTCGCCCACAACATCGGTGCGTCCCAGATGTACGCCAATCTTGGGTATGCGGCCCGGGAGACGCATCTGACCCGGCGCCTGGACACGACGTCGCCGCTGCCCGGCGAAAACCCTCCGTGGCTGCGCCTGGAGCCGACCGCGCCGATGGGCACCCTGCCCGGGCAACGGGTGTGGTTCGCCTACGACGGGGAGCAGGAGATCGGCACGTCGAAGCTCGACCTGGGAAGGATGTCCGAGGACTGGCACGGTTTCGGGCTCGGCGTACATGTCCGGAAGGAGTTCCGAGGCCGAGGTCACGCACGGTTGATCCTGGCCGCGACCGAGCAGACCTGTCGCGGCCAGGGGGTGGTCACGCTGCGCTCGACCGTCCCAGCCACCCAACCGGCGTGGCGCTCGCTGCTCGACGGAGCGGGTTTCGAGGTCACCGCCACGCTGATGCACAAGGAGCTCGCCCCCGGTCGGTGACCGGCCGGTGCAGATGCAGGGATTCGGCACCTCGGTTCGGTACGCTGCTTCCTGCTGTGCTTCCCCGCGGCATGCGTTGTAGCGACCAGTCGTTCTGCACCCGGCATTGCCGATCAAGCGCTGTAGATCCAGCGCTTCAGATCGGCGACCGTGAGGAGCAAATCGTGTATCTCAAGAGCCTGACGCTGAGAGGGTTCAAGTCGTTCGCCTCGGCGACGACCCTGCAGCTGGAGCCGGGGATCACCTGTGTCGTCGGACCCAACGGCTCGGGGAAGTCCAACGTTGTCGACGCTCTCGCCTGGGTGATGGGCGAGCAGGGCGCGAAGTCCCTTCGCGGCGGCAAGATGGAGGACGTCATCTTCGCCGGCACCTCGGGGCGCCCGCCCCTGGGCCGAGCCGAGGTGTCGCTGAGCATCGACAACGCCGACGGTGCGCTGCCCATCGACTATGCCGAGGTCACCATCAGCCGGACCATGTTCCGCAACGGCGGCTCGGAGTACGCCATCAACGGACACTCCTGCCGGCTGCTCGACGTACAGGAGCTGCTTTCCGACTCGGGCATCGGGCGGGAGATGCATGTGATCGTCGGGCAAGGGCAGCTCGACTCGATTCTGCATGCCACTCCTGAGGACCGACGTGGTTTCATCGAGGAGGCGGCCGGTGTCCTCAAGCATCGCAAGCGCAAGGAGAAGGCTCTCCGCAAGCTCGACGCCACGGACGGCAACCTGACCCGGCTCAACGATCTACTCAGCGAGATTCGGCGGCAGCTCAAGCCCCTGGGACGTCAGGCAGAGGCCGCCCACAAGGCCGCCGTAGTGCAGGCCGACGCGCGGGACGCGCGCGCGCGGCTGCTCGCCGACGATCTGGTCAGCGCCCGCACCGCTCTAGAGCAGGAACTGGCCGACGAGGACGTCCTTCGCGAGCGTCGCGCGGAGGTCGAGAACGTCATCGAGAAGGCGCGCGCGACCGAAGCGGCTCTCGAGGCTGCTCTGCGCGAGGATCTGCCGACGCTGGCGAAGGCGCAGGAGACCTGGTTCGCGCTGTCCGGCCTTCGTGAGCGGCTCAAGGGTACGGCGAGCCTGGCAGCCGAGCGGGTCCGCAACGCTCAGGACGGAGCCTCCGAACCCGCCACGAGCTCGAGTCGTGACCCGTCGGAGCTGCTCGCGGAAGCCGAACGAGTCCGCGCTCAGGAGAACGAGATGAACGCGCAGGTGGCACGAAACGCCTCGACGATGGCCGAGGCGCTCGTGACCCGCCAGGCGGCCGAGGACGCGCACCTCGTGGAGGACCGCCGCGTCGCCGACCTCCAGCGAGCGGCCGCCGACCGCCGGGAAGGGCTCGCGCGCCTGCACGGGCAGGTCAACACGTTGAAGAGCAGGGCTGCGGCAGCAGAGGACGAGCTGGGCAGGATCGCCCACGCACGGGCGGAGGCGGTTGCCCGGTCCGAGCGAGCTTTGCGTGACTTCACCTCCCTGGAGATGAAGATCGCCGGCCTCGACGCGGGAGAGGAGGGCCTCGACGCCGAGCACGAGGGAGCCGCAGCCGGGCTCGCCGACGTCGAGGACCGGCTGGCCAAGACCCGTGATGAGGTTCAGCTCGCCGATCGCGAACGCAGCGCATTGACAGCCCGCAAAGAGGCCCTCGAGGTCGGCCTGAACCGCAAGGACGGTGCCGGGTCGTTGCTCGCGGCCAGCGAGACCGTCTCCGGTCTGCTCGGTTCGGTAGCCGCGCTGCTCTCCGTGCGCCCGGGTTACCAGGCCGCGATAGCCGGCGCTCTCGGCAGTGCCGGCGACGCCGTCGCGGTCGACGATGTCGGCGCCGCGGTGGACGCCATCTTACGTCTCAAGGTCGACGACCTCGGCCGTGCCGGGCTCCTGCTCGGCGGTGGGCAGATCGAGCGCGAGACGTGGCCGCGGCTGCCGGACGGCAACATCTACGCGGTCGACGTCGTGGACTGCCCGGAGCGGTTGCGTCCGGCGTTGAGCAGACTGCTGTCCAAGATCGCGGTCGTAGAGGACCTTGCCGAGGCAACGTCACTGATCCAGCTGATGCCCGACGTCACCGCGGTGACCCGTGACGGTGACCTGCTCGGTGGTCACTTCGCCGCCGGCGGCTCACCCTCCCGACCGAGCCTTATAGAGGTCCAGGCAGCTGTCGACGAGGCCACCACGATGCTTATCGAGGCGACCCACGGCTGTGAGCGTCTCCGTTTCGACCTGTCCCGGCTCGAGGAAGAGCGTGGCCACGCGCAGCAGCGGGTCGACGTGGCGCTCGCCAAGCTGCACGAGTCAGACGCCAGCCTTGCCGCGGTGGCCGAGGAGCTCGGCCAGTACGGCTCCCTCGCCCGGTCCGCGAAGGAAGAGGCGGAGCGGCTGGCCCAGGCGATAGAGGCCGCCGAGACGGCCCGGGACCGAGACGTCGCCGGACTCGTCGACCTGCAGAGCAGGCTGGCCGCCGCCGAGGCAGCCAGCGAGGACGACCCCGACACCTCGGGGCGCGGGCGACTCGCGGACGCAGCCAAAGCCGCTCGCCAGCAGGAGATGGACGCACGCTTGTCGTTGCGCACTGCCGAGGAGCGCGCGCGGGCGTTGGCCGGCCGTGCGGACTCGCTGACGAAGTCTGCGGAGGCCGAGCGGGACGCGCGTGCGAGGGCTGTGGCTCGTCGGGAGCGGCTGGACCGCGAAGGCCGGGTCGCCGAGGCGGTCGGCCGCGAGGCGGTCGTCGTACTCCAGCACCTGGAGACGTCCATCGCTGCGGCGGCACAGGAGCGTACCGCCGTCGAGCAGGCGCGTCGCGGACGTGAGGAGGAGCTGCTCGCCGTGCGGGCCACCGGCCGTGACCTCGCCCGCGAGCACGACGAGCTCGTGAACACGGTGCACCGCGACGAGATGGCGCGCACGCAGCAGCGGATGCGTATCGAGCAGCTGGAGGAGCGTGCGGTCGACGAGCTGGGCATCGACCTCGACGCCCTGGTCGAGGACTACGGACCGGGCAACCAGGTCCCCGTCCCACCCGCCGAGACCGGGAAGGACGCACCCCGTGAAGCCGACGTGGGAATCGAGATGGCCACGGTCCCCTATGTGCGCGAGGAGCAGCAGAAGCGGCTGCGCGCCGCCGAGCGCGTGCTCACCATGCTCGGGAAGGTGAATCCGCTCGCCCTTGAGGAGTTCTCGGCCTTGGAGGAGCGGCACCAGTACCTCACCGAACAGCTCGAGGACCTCAGGCAGACCAGGCGCGACCTGCTCGACATCGTCCGCGAGGTCGACGAGCGGGTGGAGCAGGTCTTCACCGAGGCATGGGTGGACGTACGGAACGCCTTCGACAGCATCTTCCCCCGGCTGTTTCCGGGCGGGGAGGGCAAGCTCGTTCTCACCGACCCAAACGACATGCTCAACAGCGGCATCGAGGTCGAGGCACGGCCTGCCGGCAAGAGAGTCAAGCGCCTCTCACTGCTTTCGGGCGGCGAGCGCTCGCTGGTGGCAGTGGCGTTCCTGGTCTCGCTGTTCAAGGCCCGGCCGTCACCGTTCTACATCCTCGACGAGGTGGAGGCGGCGCTCGATGACACCAACCTGGGCCGCCTACTGGAGATCTACGGGGAGCTGCGCGAGAACAGTCAGCTTCTCGTGATCACCCACCAGAAGCGGACCATGGAGGTCGGGAACGCGTTGTACGGCGTGACCATGCGCGGTGACGGTGTCTCTACGGTGATCAGCCAGCGGCTGAGTGAGGCCGAGTCCGCGTGAGCGACGACTCGAAACGTCCTCCACGGCCCACTCGCTCCGACTACGCCACCTGGCGTAGGGCGACGACCCGGTGGGCCGACGACGACGCCTACGGACACCTGAACAACGCAAGGTACTACGAGCTGTTCGACACGTGCGTCAACGCCCACCTGTTCGAGGCCACCGGCAGCAACATCCGGAACCTGGAGGCCATCGGTGTGGTCGCGGAGACCTCGTGCCGCTACTTCCGTGAGCTCGGCTTCCCCGAGCCGATCGACATGGGACTCGTGGTGGAAAGGGTCGGCACCTCGTCGGTGACCTACCGGATCGGTCTGTTCCAGGGTGACGCCGACGAGGCCGCGGCCGAGGGACGGTTCGTGCACGTCTACGTCGTCAACTCCACCGATGCGGGTGCCCGGTCGGTGTGTCCGGTCCCCGAGCAGATACGGTCCGTGACGCAACGGCTGGTCAGGGCGCTGCCCTGAGCCGCAGGTAGGCCCTCCCGGCGTGAGAGTCCTCACGTCGTGCCGCGAAAACTGCCCATTCGCCGCTGCGCCGTGTGAGCATGGAAACACGGTCCGTCGGTGCATGCGCCCGGTCGCCGTCGATCCGTTGCAGTCCAACCCGGGAAGTGAACCTCCGTGATCCTGATAGTGCTGGCCATGCTCGCCATTGTGATGCTGGCCGCAAGTGTCGTCCTCTTCGTGGCGTTCCCGCAGCGCGGACAGCAGGTGCCTCACGCGCCGTGGCTCGGCCAGGCGATGCAGAAGGTCGTAGGCGTGCTCCCGACACCGCTCGAGCCGGAGGACCCGCCGCGCGGCTGACCCTCGGGGCCCCACCCGACGTGGCCGTCCAGATGCGTTTTCTCGGTCTGCTTGGATGGTGTGCGTGGGTGAGTATCTGTATCTGATCGTCGGCATCGCGATCGCGGGCGTCGTCCTGATCGCAGGGTTCGTCACCACTCTCTCCCGACGCGCGAAGGGCGCCGACCGCAGGTCTGCGCCCGACGTCGTGGGACCCGCGGAGCCGGGTGTCGGTGACGACGCCGAGATCCCCCGTGACACGTCCACCCGGACCATCGAGGAAGCCGAGCTCCCCGAGTTCAGCACGCCCACGCTGGAACGTCCCGAGTCGACGGCGAGTCGCATCGTCCGGCTCCGTGCCCGGCTCTCGCGCTCCCAGGGCGCGCTGGGTCGGGGACTGCTGGCCCTGCTCTCCCATGACCGCCTCGACGAGCAGACGTGGGAGGACATCGAGGACACGCTGCTGACCGCAGACATCGGAGTCGCTGCCACCCAGGAGCTCGTGGACCGACTCCGGGCCCGCATGCGGGTCGAGGGTACGTCGCCCGCGCCGGTGCGCGAGGTGTTGCGTGAGGAGCTCCTGGCCCTGGTCGACCCCACCCTGGAGCGTTCGTTGGACGTCACCCGGAGGAACGGTGTCCCGGGCGTCGCCCTGGTCGTCGGAGTCAACGGAACCGGTAAGACCACCACGGTCGGCAAGCTCGCGCGTGTCCTGGTGTCCGAGGACAAGCAGGTCGTACTCGGGGCCGCCGACACCTTCCGCGCTGCCGCGGCCGAGCAGCTCACGACATGGGGCGAACGAGTCGGCGTGCCAACGGTGCGTGGCCCCGAGGGCGGCGATCCTGCGAGCGTTGCGTTCGAAGCGGTCAGAGCGGGAACCGAACAAGAGGCCGACGTCGTGCTGGTCGACACCGCCGGACGGCTGCAGAACAAGGCCGGGCTGATGGACGAACTCGGCAAGGTCAAGCGCGTGATCGAGAAGCAGGCGCCGGTGACCGAGGTTCTTCTCGTCCTGGACGCGACGACCGGCCAGAACGGCCTGATGCAGGCCCGCGTCTTCCGCGAGGTCGTCGACGTCACCGGAATCGTGCTGACCAAGCTCGACGGCTCGGCCAAGGGCGGCATCGTGGTCGCCGTACAACGTGAGCTCGGCGTCCCGGTCAAGCTCGTCGGCCTTGGCGAAGGGGCCGACGACCTCGCACCCTTCGACCCTGAGTCATTTGTCGACGCACTGCTCGGCGACCCTGCCTGACCGTGTCTGACCCTGGCACGGCCGAGCCCTGCGGGGTGGTTCGGACCGGACTCCGTCCGGTTACAGCTTCCGGGCGCGCACCCGGTCGATCACCGTGCCCACCAGCCCCTGGTTCTCCCGTCTTCGGGTCTTGGCGTTGTGAGCCGCAACGACGGCGCCCTTCTGCTCGGCGATCCTGGCGACCACGGCGCCCTCCTCGGTCTCCGATCGGACCTTGTCGGCTGGCAGCTGGCCGGCACGCAGGTCGACCTGTTCGCCGAGGTATCGCAGGGCCACGGCCAAGGTCGCGGCCACCGGAACCGCGAAGAAGGCGCCCACGATGCCACCGGCCCCACCGCCGAAGGCAACCGACAGGATCACGATCGCGGGGTGAAGCTTCATGCTGCGGCTCTGAAGCACCGGCTGCAGGACGTTGCTCTCCACCTGCTGGACCACCAGGATCAGGACGAGAACAGCCAACGCAGTGCCGGGACTGTTCGCCACGAGGGCGACCAGCACCGCGATACCGCCGGCGACGAGGGCGCCCACGATGGGGATGAAGCCACCGAAGAAGGTGAGCGCGACGAGTGCCGGGACCAGCGGGACTCCCAGCACGAGCAGTCCCACACCGATGAGCACCGCGTCCACAGCGCTCACGATGGCTTGGGTCCGGATGAAACCGCCCAGGGTGTTCCACACGCGTGTCAGGAGCTCGGTGAGGTGTCGGCCGGCCTTACGCCCGGAGACATGGCGCAGCCAGGGCAGGAAGTGCGGAGCATCCTTGATGAAGAAGAAGGTCAGCACGAGGACGAGAAGGAACGTGACAAGCGCCGACCCGGCCGCGGCCGCCGTGCTCAACGCGCCCCCGGCCAGCGAACCGGCACTCGACTGGAGTCGAGAGGTGATTGCGTCGACGGCCGCGCTGATCTGCTCCGACCGGATTCCCAGCGGTGGCCCCTGGATCCAGTTCTCGATCTGCCGGAGACCCTTCGCGGCATTCTCGGCCAGCGCAGTGGTCTGGAAGATGACCGAGCGGACTATGGCGTAGAGCACCGCAGAGATCGTGCCGACGCCGACCAGCATGGTGAGCAGCGCGGCCAGCGACGAGGGGAAGCGGTGGCGGACCAGGAACGCTACCGGCGGCCGTAGCACCGTGGACAACACCACCGCGAGCAGGATGGGCAGCAGCACGCTCCACAGCAGTCCGGTCACCTGCTGCAGCAACCAGAGTGCGGCGACCACAATGACGAAACGCAGAGCCCAGGCGGCCACCGACCGCAGATCGCTGCCGATCACGGCTCCGCGGTCAACTCCTGCGGGTTCGGCCACTTCGATGTCCCCCGTCCCGGACCTAGTCTGCGGGACGACCTCGTTCCCGGCGTCTGGGCTGGGGCCAGAACCGGGGCCAGAACGGGGGCCAGAACGGGCGGCACGACTGGCTGCGGCGTTGCGGCTGCGGTCTTTGCGCTGTTGCCTGCGACTTCTCACGGGAGACATTCTCGCCTGTTCACACAGTCGTAACACTCGGCGGGGAGACGTGACCTGAACGCAACACGCATGGCCGCTCTCGGAAACCTTGGGACCTCAGGGTTGTGCACACCGAGGTGGCCCGTCCCGACAGCGCCGTGGGGTTGGGGCCAGCTCTCCACGAGAGGACAAGAGGAAGCTCGCGATGGATCCCACGCAACTCAACTCCGGCGACACCGCCTGGGTGCTGACGTCAGCGGCTCTGGTCCTGCTGATGACCCCCGGCCTCGCTCTCTTCTACGGCGGCATGGTGCGCTCGAAGAGCGTGCTGAACATGATGATGATGAGCTTCGGAGCCCTGGCGCTGATCAGCGTGCTCTGGGTCGTCTACGGCTACTCCATAGCGTTCGGCGACGACCTCGGGCTCGGGCTGGTAGGCGACCCAACACAGTACTTCGGCCTCAACGGGCTCCTGGCTGAGCCCAAGGGTGTCACCTTGCCGCCGATGGCGTTCGTCGGGTTCCAGGCCGTGTTCGCGATCATCACCGTCGCTCTGATCTCGGGAGCCATCGCTGACCGCGCCAAGTTCGGCACCTGGATGATCTTCGCGGGTGTCTGGGCGACGGTGGTCTACTTCCCGGTCGCACACTGGGTCTTCGACTTCTCCGCCGGCGAGCACGTCGGTGGCTGGGTCGCCAACAGCCTGCTGGCCATCGACTTCGCCGGTGGTACCGCGGTGCACATCAACGCCGGTGCCGCGGGGCTGGCTCTCGCGCTGGTCCTGGGCAGTCGTCGCGGCTTCGGCAAGGACCCGATGCGACCGCACAACCTCCCGCTGGTGATGATCGGAGCCGGTCTGCTGTGGTTCGGCTGGTTCGGGTTCAACGCCGGCTCTGCGCTCGCCGCGAACAACCTCGCGGCCGTCGCCTGGGTGAACACGCTGGTCGCCACTGCCGCCGCCACCCTGGGCTGGCTGGCGACCGAACGGATTCGTGACGGCCATCCCACTTCGCTGGGTGCCGCCTCGGGGGTGGTGGCCGGTCTGGTTGCGATCACGCCCGCCTGCTCGGCACTGTCCCCCATGGGGTCCATCGTGCTCGGCCTCGTCGCGGGGGCGCTCTGCGCGCTCGCGGTGGGCCTGAAGTACCGCTTCGGGTACGACGACTCCCTCGACGTCGTGGGGGTGCACCTGGTGGGTGGACTCGTCGGCACGATCGGCGTCGGGTTCCTCGCGACCGCGGCCGCGCCCGCAGGAGTCGACGGGCTCTTCTACGGTGGAGGTCTCGACCAGCTGTGGCGGCAGGGCGTGGGGGCATTTGCGGTGCTGGCAGTCTCGTTCGTCGCGACGTACGTGATCGGTACCGTCTTGGAGAAGACCGTCGGCTTTCGGATCGACGACGAGGACGAGGTCGAGGGCATCGATCTCAGCAGCCACGCCGAGACGGCGTACGACCTGCACTCCTCTGCCGGTGGCCGCACCGGAGCCGGGTCGATGCCCGACCCGGTGACCGCCACAGCGCCGAGGGCGGGCGCCGCGGAGCTCGACGACGAAGGCGTCGACAAGAAGGGAAGGGTGAGCGCATGAAGCTCGTCACCGCGGTCATCAAGCCGCACAAGTGGGAAGAGGTCCGTGAGGCGCTCGAGACCTTCGGTGTGACGGGCATGACGGTCACTGAGGTCAGTGGCTACGGCCGGCAGAAGGGTCACACCGAGGTCTATCGGGGTGCGGAATACGACATCGCGCTTGTGCCCAAGATCCGGATCGAGATCGTCGTGGACGATGCCGACGCCGAGGACGTCTTGGGAGTCGTCGTGAAGAGCGCCCAGACCGGGCGGATCGGTGACGGGAAGGTGTGGGTGCAGCCCGTCGACTCCATCGTCCGGGTCCGGACCGGGGACCGCGACGAGGCGGCGCTCTGATCCCTCGATGACGGCCACCGAACGCCTGTCGCGCCAGAACGCTGCCGATGCCCTGTGCGTGGCAGCGTTCTCGCGCGTCGCAGCGGATCCTCACCAGAGCGGGATCGCCCTGGTCGCCGTCGGCGGCTACGGCCGCAAAGAGCTGGCACCGTACAGCGACCTCGACCTGGTGCTGGTGCACGACGTCGAGGTCGACGTCACCGCCGTGGCCACGGACATCTGGTACCCGCTCTGGGACGCCGGCGTCGCGCTCGACCACTCGGTCCGGTCCATGTCGGAGGTCACCTTGGCCGCAGACCGCGACCTTCGGGTGGCGCTGGGCCTGCTCGACGCCCGGCACCTGGCCGGTGACCCGTCCCTGACCCTGCGCCTGCGAACGTCGGTGCTCGCCCAGTGGCGCCGCGCGGCCCGACGCAGGCTGCCGGAGCTACAGGAGATGGTGTCGGCGCGCGGCGCCCGGCTCGGCGAGCTGGCCCATGCCTCCGTTCCGGACCTGAAGGAGTCCATGGGCGGGCTGCGGGATGCCGCCACCCTGAAGGCCCTGGTCGCCACCTGGCTGGTCGATGTCCCCCATGTCGACCTCGAGCGTTGTCGCCGACAGCTGCTCGACGTCCGCGACGCACTCCACAAGGTGTCGGGGCGATCCACCGACCGGGTGGCGCCGGAGGTCTGGATCGACCTGGCCTCCGAGCTCGGGCTCGAGAACGCGGAGTCTGCCCAGCGGAGGGTGCGAGAGACAGGTCGCAGGGTCATGCACATCTCCCGACTGACGTGGGCGCGCGTGGACGCTGTATTGGCACGTCCGGCCGCCGCTTCACGCCCACGGCGTCCGGTGCTCGACCGGGTCGCTCCCGAGATCGCGGTCTCCTCCGGTGAGGTCGTTCTCGACCGCGGGGCCCAGCCCGCGAACAACCCAACTCTCCTCCTGCGCGCTGCCGCGGAGGCCGCCGAGCGGAACCTGATCCTCGCACCGGCCACCGCGTCGCGGTTGGCCCGCGAGTGCCCCCCAGTCCCCGAACCCTGGGCCGCTGAGGTGCGTGGTCTGCTCACTCGCCTGCTTGCTGCGGGGCCTGGGCTACTGGCGGTCTGGGAGACGCTGGACGAGACCGGCGGGCTGGCGCGGATCCTCCCTGAGTGGGAGCGGGTGCGGCTGCTGCCTCACGCGTCGGTCGTCCACCGGTTCACCGTCGACCGGCATCTCGTCGAGACGTGTATCGAGGCGGCCCGGCTGCTTCGCCGTGTCGCTCGCCCCGACGTCCTCATGGTGTCCGCGCTCCTGCACGACATCGGCAAGGGAAGCGTGCATGACCACAGCGTGGTCGGCGCCCGGCTGGCCTTGCCGATAGCGGTGCGGATGGGCTTCGGGGAAGGGGAGGTACGCCTGGTCTGCGGCCTCGTGCGCTGGCACCTGCTGCTCGTCGAGAGTGCCACGACTCGGGACCTCGACGACCCGGCGAGTGCCCGCTTCGTGGCGGAACGAGTGGGCTGCCGAGAGGCGCTCGACCTGCTCGAGGTGCTCACCGAGGCGGACGCGAGAGCAACCTCTGCGAAGGCATGGACGACCTGGCGGGCGCGGCTAGTCGGGGAGCTGGCATCGCGGGTGCGGGCTGAGCCCTCCGTGCAGCATGGCGGCACGCCCGTCGACGGGTCACAGGATCCGGAGCTCGAGATTCCACCTGCCTCGCTCGAGGACCCCGAGAGGGTCGACGTACAGGTCGAGGACGGCGCCGAAGACAGCCGGGTCCTGGTCTGTGCATGGGACCGCGTGGGTCTGCTCGCCGCCACTGCCGCCGTGTTCGCGGGGCTGCGCATCTCGGTCCGGGCGGCGCGGGCCTGGACACAGGACAACTACGCTTTCTCTTCGTGGGAGGTGGCCGAGACCCACCTTGACCCCTCGACTTTGCGCTTGCGCCTCGAGGAAATCCTGCAAGGGCGGGTCGAGCCACGGGACCAGCTCCGAAGACCCACGCGGGGGAGACTCGCGGCGTCGGTGGCCGTTCGTCCGGAGCTGTCACAGCGGTCGACGGTTCTCGAGGTCCGCGACGACGACCGCCCCGGAGTGGTGTTCCTGGTCTGCTCGGCGTTGGCCGCGCTCGGCCTCTCAGTGCGCTCGGCGCATGTCGCCACGCTCGGCCCGCAGGCGGTTGACGTGTTCTACGTGCAGGAGCCCGGTGCCGGGGCGCTGGGGGAGCAGCGGTCGGCCGCGGCCGCGCATGCTGTACGGCGGGCGCTCGATCACCCGGTTACCCTTGAGACCTGACCCGATCTCCTCACAGAGGGCAGGCTCGGTCCTGCTTCAGCGACCACCAAGGAATGACCACCATTGTTTGCGACTCTTTCTGACCGCCTTGCCGACACCTTCAAGAACCTGCGTGGCAAGGGCCGGTTGTCAGAAGCCGACATCGACGCGACGGCACGTGAGATCCGGATCGCGTTGCTCGAGGCAGACGTGGCCCTCCCGGTGGTCAAACAGTTCGTGTCCGCGATCCGGGAGCGGGCCGCCGGCGCGGAGGTGAGCCAGGCCCTCAACCCGGCCCAGCAGATCATCAAGATCGTCAACGAGGAGCTCGTTACCATCCTCGGTGGCGAAACCCGGCGGCTCCGCTTCGCCAAGACGCTGCCGACGGTGATCTTGCTGGCCGGTCTGCAGGGCTCGGGAAAGACCACACTCGCGGCGAAGATGGCTCTGTGGCTCAAGGAGCAGGGCAACAGCCCACTTCTCGTCGCCGCGGACCTCCAGCGGCCGAACGCCGTCAACCAGCTCCAGGTCAACGGTGACCGTGCCGGCGTGAAGGTGTTCGCGCCCGAGCCGGGTAACGGTGCCGGGAACCCGGTCGCCGTCGCACGCGCCGGAGTCCAGGAGGCTCGGCGCACCTTGCACGACGTGGTCATCGTCGACACTGCCGGTCGGCTCGGTGTGGACTCGGAGATGATGCGGCAGGCCGCGGACATCAGGGACGCGGTCACGCCGGACGAGATCCTCTTCGTCGTCGACGCGATGATCGGCCAGGACGCGGTGAACACCGCACAGGCTTTCCTCGACGGTGTCGGCTTCGACGGCGTCGTACTCACCAAGCTCGACGGTGACGCACGAGGAGGTGCCGCCCTCTCGGTCGCCTCGGTCACCGGGAAGCCGGTGATGTTCGCCTCCGCGGGCGAGAAGCTGACCGACTTCGACCTGTTCCACCCGGACCGGATGGCTTCCCGCATCCTGGACATGGGGGACATGCTCACCCTGATCGAGCAGGCCGAGAAGACCTTCGACTCGGACCAGGCGGCGAAGGCGGCCGCCAAGCTCACCGGACAGGGCGGCGAGTTCACCCTCGACGACTTCCTCGAGCAGATGCAGGCCATCCGGAAGATGGGCTCCCTGTCCAAGATCATGGGGATGCTGCCCGGGATGGGTCAGTTCCGCGACCAGCTCGAGAACTTCGACGAGCGGGAGATCGACCGGATCCAGGCGATCATCCAGTCGATGACACCTGGGGAGCGGCACAACGCCAAGCTGATCGACGGCTCACGACGGGTCCGGATCTCGAAGGGGTCGGGAACCCAGGTCTCGGACGTGAACCAGCTCGTGGACCGGTTCTTCGAAGCGCGCAAGATGATGATGTCGATGGCCAAAGGCGGCGGGATGCCGGGCATGCCGGGCATGCCGGGGATGCCGGGAGCTGGTGGGGGTAAGCGGTCCAAGGCCAAGCAGGCTCCCAGGAAGGGCAAGGCGAAGCGTGTCTCGGGCAACCCGGCCAAGCGGGCGGCCCAGGAGAAGGCGGGCGTGCAGAAGGCACAGGACGGTGGCAACGGCGCGAACCCGTTCGCTCTGCCGGCCGAGGACGAGCAGATGATCCCGGACGACTTCCAACTACCGGCCGAGTTCTCGAAGTTCCTACCGAAGCAGTAGCTGCGCCCGGGTCGAGTCCTCAGGCGGGCAGCCGGCGTAGGGTGCAATCGCGGTAGCGTCGGGAGACATGAGCACACTTCGGTTCCGCGGCATCGTGCTTCCCGAGGGTGAGGCGCGAGACCTGTACGTCGGCGAAGGCCTGGTCACCTTCGAGCCGAGCGCCTCCGCCGAGCTCGTGGCTGAGGGCTACATCGTTCCCGGGCTGGTCGACGCGCACTGTCACATCGGCCTCGACGCCGACGGTGCCGTTCCCGACGAGGTGTCGCAGCAGCAGGCATTGACCGAGCGGGACGCTGGTGCCCTCCTTCTCCGCGACTGCGGGTCCGCGGCCGACACGTCGTGGATACACGAACGTGACGACCTACCGCGGTTGATCCGGGCCGGTCGACACCTCGCCCGCACCAAGCGCTACATCCGCAACTACGCGCACGAGATCGAGCCGGTCGACCTGCCGGCATACGTGGCGCAGGAAGCACAGCGTGGTGACGGATGGGTCAAGCTGGTCGGGGACTGGATCGAGCGGGAAGCCGGTGACCTGACGCCGTCATGGACCCGCGAGTCCCTCGACGCCGCGATGAAGGTGGCCCACGAACACGGGGCCAGGGTGACCGCACACGTGTTCGGCGAGGCGGCGCTCCCGGACTTGATCGGGTCGGGCATCGACTGCATTGAGCACGGCACCGGGCTCAGCGCCGATCTCGTCGACACCATGGTCGCGAACCGGGTGGCACTGGTGCCGACGGTCAGGCAGCTGGAGAACTTCCCGGACTACGCGGCTTCGGGTGAGGAGAGGTTTCCGAAGTACGCCGAGCACATGCGGCAGCTCTTCGAACGGCGGCGGAACACGATCGGGGCCGCCTTCGAGGCAGGAGTGCAGATCTACGCGGGGACGGACGCCGGCGGTGTGCTCCCGCACGGGTTGATCGGCGACGAGGTCATCGAGCTGGCGACGTACGGGCTGAGCACCGAGGACGCGCTCGGTGCCGCGTCCTGGAGGGCGCGGGAATGGCTGGGCCTGGACGGAAGCCTGTCCGAAGGCACTCCGGCCGACTTCGTGGTCTACGACGCCGACCCGCTCGCAGACCTGCGTGTGCTCAAGGACCCGAAGCGGATCGTGCTCCGCGGCCGGGTGGTCGGCTGAGACCGGAGTTTCTTCCTACCAGCGGGAGCGTCATGACTGCACAGACCAGGACACTCGTCGGGTTCAGCTCTGGAGACGTGGAGGCGGGGCTGGACCCGAACGGTTCTGCGCACGGCATGACCGAGCCCGTCGCCTACTGGCACGTCGAGGACATCGCGCAGAGCCTCGAGCCGATGCTCGATGCAGGCGCCGTCCAGCATCAGGGCGTCACCGACGCCGGTGGAGGCAAGCTGATCAGTCCGGAGGGGATTATGAGGAGGCTGGTGCATCTGGCAGAATGTCTCGCTGATCCTGTCTGAGCGAGCCCTCTCACTCGCCCATGCAGCGTCCACGAGCCGACCGGCCTGGTCCCCACCGGGTGTCGAGACACTCACACACTCAACCAGCTTGCAAGGAGACACCACAGACGTGGCCGTCAAGATCCGTTTGAAGCGCATGGGCAAGATCCGTGCACCGTACTACCGCATTGTCGTCGCGGACGCGCGCAAGAAGCGTGATGGCCGGGTCATCGAGGAGATCGGGAAGTACCACCCGAAGGAGGAGCCCTCGTTCATCCATGTCGAGTCCGAGAGAGCCCAGTACTGGCTCGGCGTCGGTGCGCAGCCGAGCGAGGCCGTCGCTGCCCTTCTCAAGGTCACCGGGGACTGGCAGAGCTTCAAGGGCGAGTCCGGCACCGAGGGCACGCTGAAGGTGGCCGAGCCCAGGCGGGACAAGTCGGAGATCTTCAACGAGGCGCTCAAGGAGTCCACCAAAGGCTCTCAGGCAGAGGCCGTGACCAAGAAGGGTTCGAGGAAGGCTGAGATGGCGCCGGCCGCTGAGATGGCGCCGGCCGCCACGGAGACTCCTCGTGTCGAGACCCCGGAGGGCGCGACCGAGGAGGCGGAGGCCGCCGAGGTGAAGGCGCTGGACGCCGACAGGGCCGAGGAGAAGGCTGGGGGCGAGGTCCCCGCTGACAAGGCGGGCCGCGCCACGGTCGACAACCCTGACAACGACAACAATAAGGCCTGAGCTCGGTGCTGACCGAAGCGCTCGAGCACCTCGTGCGAGGCATCGTGGACAACCCTGACGACGTGACGGTGCGCGACAAGCAGCTGCGTCACGGCTCTATTCTCGAGGTACGCGTGCACCCCGAGGACCTGGGCAAGGTCATCGGACGTGGCGGCCGCACCGCAACCGCCCTCCGGACCGTGATCGGTGCGCTGGCTGGCAAAGGCGGGGCACGCGTCGACTTCGTCGATGTCGACCGTCGTCGGTAGCCGAGAGGTGCGGCGGGGGCTCACTGAGACACCCTGGTGGGAGGATTGCCGACGGATGAGCACGACTGAGGTGGTCGTCGGACGGATCGGCAGACCGCACGGGATCAAGGGTGAGCTGTCGGTCGAGCTACGCACCGACGAGCCCGGACGCAGGTTTGCCGACGGTGCGTCGCTGACCACCCAGACCCCTGTCGGCGGCTCGCCGCCGTCGCCGAGCCGGCTTGAGCCGTTGACCGTGAGGTCTACCCGCTGGCACAAGTCTCGACTTCTGGTCACCTTCGAGGACGTCGCCGACCGCACCCAGGCAGAGGCCGTTCGCGGGCTGCTTCTGGTGGCCGCGGTTGCCACCGACGAGTCACCGGAGGATCCGGACGAGTTCTACGACCACCAGCTGGTCGGTTTCCGGGTGGTTACCGTCGACGGAACACAGGTCGGTGAGCTGACCGAGATCATTCACGGGCGAGCCCAGGACCTGCTCAGCGTGCGAGCGGAGGACGGTCGCGAGATCCTGGTCCCCTTCGTCGCCCAGCTCGTCCCGCGCGTCGACGTACCCGACAGCCAAGTCGTGATAGCCGACCTGCCCGGCCTGCTCACCGGACAGCAAGGCGACGAGGACGGCGGCGCCTGAGCGTGCGCATCGACGTCATCTCGATCTTTCCCGACTACCTCAGCCCCCTTGCGCTTTCGCTGGTGGGCAAGGCGCAGGCGTCCGGTCTGCTCGACGTCCACGTGCATGACCTGCGCGCTTGGACCCACGACCGGCACCACACCGTCGATGACACGCCGTACGGCGGTGGCGCCGGCATGGTGATGAAAGCGGGGCCATGGGGCGATGCCCTGGACCAGGTCACGACCTTGCCGGAGCCTGCTGGTCACGCCGCCGTGGCGGCCCCGGAGGCCGTCCCGCCCGCGCCGACGCTGGTCGTCCCGACGCCGGCGGGTGAGCCGCTGACCCAGCAAGTCGCCGAGGAGCTGAGCGGCAAGCCATGGCTGGTCTTCGCATGTGGGCGCTACGAGGGCATCGACCAACGGGTCGTGCAGCACGCCCGCTCGCGGATGGACGTGAAGGAGATCTCCATCGGCGACTACGTGCTCAACGGGGGCGAGGTCGCGGCGCTGGTCATCATCGAGGCAGTGGTCCGACTACTGCCGGGATTTCTGGGTAACCCGACGTCCCTGGCCGAGGAGTCGCACGGGGGCGACGGTCTGCTGGAGTACCCGGTGTACACCAGACCCCCGGCCTGGCGCGGCCTGTCGGTGCCGGACGTTCTGTTCTCCGGCCACCACGCCGAGATCGCGCGATGGCGACGCGACCAGGCGCTGAGGCGTACGGCGCAGTGTCGGCCGGACCTGATCGCGAGGCTGCCGGACGCAGCTCTGGGCGCGCGGGACCGCGAAGTCCTCGCAGATTTCACGAGCGACGACGGGCTATGGCAAACTTGACGTTTGGTCCAGCGCGTCGCGGCTGCGCTTCGCATAGTTCCTGTGCAGAAGTGAGCCGGCGGTCCACCTGCCACAGGGGGAGTGCCGCACGACAGGCGTGTCAGGGTCGGCGGCAGCACCGAACCAAGATGTTCACCTATTCCGTGGGTGGCCTGTGGCGCTTTACGAGGAGACCAGCTCATGACCAACGTCATCGACACGCTCGACGCGGCAGTCGCCCGCGACGACATCCCCGCATTCCGCGCCGGCGACACCCTGAAGGTGCACGTCAAGGTCGTCGAGGGCAACCGCTCCCGGGTCCAGGTGTTCCAGGGCGTGTGTATCCGTCTCCAGGGTTCGGGCATCCGCCGTACCTTCACCGTCCGCAAGGTCTCCTTCGGTGTCGGAGTAGAGCGCACCTTCCCGCTGCACACGCCGATCATCGACCAGATCGAGGTCGTGACCCGCGGTGACGTGCGTCGCGCCAAGCTCTACTACCTGCGCAACCTGCGCGGTAAGGCTGCCAAGATCAAGGAAAAGCGTGAGGCGACTCCCGTCAAGTGAACTGTCGGGCGGTATCACTGGCTAGGCTCACCGGGTGACCAAAGCGCCAGAGAACCTGGACCCCATCAGTCCGGGTACGACGGGCTCGCAGCCTGCGGCTTCACGAGGCAAGGACAAGAACGACAAGCAGCTGCCGGTCTGGCAGGAGATGATCCTGCTGCTCGGTATCGCGCTGGTGCTGGCGATCGTGATCAAGGCCTTCTTCATGCAAGCCTTCTACATCCCCTCCGGTTCGATGAACGACACGCTCGTGCTCAACGACCGTATCCTGGTGCAGAAGATCTCCTACTGGAGCGGCGGACCGGAGCGCGGCGACATCGTGGTGTTCGAGGACCCGGCCAACTGGCTGCAGCCCACGGACCTGCGCAGTGCCACGAACCCGTTCACCAAGGCGCTTGAGCTGTTCGGTCTCTATCCCACCGGTGGGCACCTCGTAAAGCGGGTGATCGGCGTCGAGGGTGACGTCGTCAAGTGCTGCGACAACCGCGGGCGCATGCTGGTCAACGGCGTTGCTCTGAACGAAAAGTCATACCTGGCCAAGGATGAGCAGCCCTCCCTGATCGACTTCTCGACCAAGATCCCTGAGGACCACATCTGGGTCCAGGGCGACAACCGCTCGAACTCCGCGGACTCCCGGGTGCACCTCGGCGACCCAGGCGGCGGCTTCATCTCCGAGGACAGGGTCGTGGGCAAGGTCTTCGCGGTCGTGTGGCCCTGGGACAACGCCAAGACGTTGGGCCGGCCGGCAACCTTCGACTCGGTGGACTAGTGCGATGGGCCGCCTAGAGCGATGAGTGTGCTGCCCCGAGGCATCACCGTACGACGCGACGCCGGCCTCTACGGATACGAGCGGGCCCTCCGTCGCGCACAGCTCTCGCCGGTAGCAGGCGTGGACGAGGCCGGTCGCGGAGCCTGCGCGGGTCCGCTCGTCGCGGCAGCCGCGATCCTTCCCGATGGCTCGAGCGGCCGTGTCCCGGGACTCGCCGACTCGAAGCTCCTGACCGCCAACGCGCGTGAGCGTTGCTATGAGCAGGTCGTGCGCCGAGCGCTGTCTTGGTCGGTGGTGGTCATCGGGCCCGAGGAGTGCGACCGGCTCGGCATGCATGTGGCGAACATCGAAGCGCTTCGACGCTCCCTGGCTCGACTTCAGGTGCGCCCGTCGTACATCCTGACCGACGGTTTTCCGGTCGACGGCCTCGAGGTGCCCGGTCTGGCCATGTGGAAAGGAGACCGGGTGGCTGCCTGCATCTCGGCCGCCTCGGTGATCGCCAAGGTCACCCGTGACCGGATCATGTGCTCGTTGCACGAGCAGTATCCGGGCTACGACTTCGCTACACACAAGGGATACATCACCTCCTCGCACTCTGCGGCCCTCGCTGAGCATGGCCCCTGCGGCATCCACCGGCGTCGGTTCGTTAACGTGCGTCGCGTCGAGGGGGAGACACGCGAGCAGGCGATGGCGAGGGCGGCACAAGCTGTGGAAGAGACTGGACGTCTTGAACCCTCGCTGTTCGGGCAGGCAGCCGAGGCGCGGCCGACGGAGTACGGGTCGATGGAGGTTGGGCGATGAGTGCCGAGGATCTCGAGAAGTACGAGACCGAGATGGAGCTGCACCTCTATCGCGAGTACCGCGATGTGGTGAGCATCTTCAAGTACGTCGTGGAGACCGACCGCCGCTTCTACCTGTGCAACCAGGTCGACGTGAAGGCACGCACTGAGGCCGGTGACGTGTTCTTCGAGGTAACCATGACAGACGCCTGGGTCTGGGACATGTACCGTCCCGCTCGGTTCGCCAAGAACGTGAAGGTGCTGACGTTCAAGGACGTGAACGTCGAAGAGCTGAGCGAGAGCGACATCGAGCCACCCAAGTCGTGACAAAGCTCTACTGCGGGGGGTCAATTCGCGGGGTCGTCGTCGCCGGAGGGGTCGTCGTTGGGGGTCGAGGCGTGCAGGGGGTAGGAACTCGGGTCGTTTGTCGATGGGGTTGAGCCGGATCTCCCAGGGGGTGTTGTGGATCGTCATGTGGTGGGTCCGGCATAAGAGGGCGAGGTTGTCCAGGGTGGTCGTCCCGCCGTCTGCCCAGTGGTGGATGTGGTGGGCGTCGCAGGCGATGGGTGGGCGGCGCCAGCCGGTGAAGGCGTAGTGCCGGTCGCGGACGATCAGGGCGAGCCAGATGAGGGCGGTGACCAGGCGCTGGGTGCGGCCGACGTCGAGGACCTCTGCGTGGGAGCCGAGGACTAGGGGGATGATGTCGGCGTCGCAGGCGAGGCGGCGGACTGTTGAGGCGGAGAGGTGTTCGTTGTTGTCGGTGATGCCGGTCCCGATCTGGTCGCGCAGGTCCAGTCCATGGTCAGCGTCAGCCGTGGCTTCGGGCCGTGGGAGGTGGGCAGGACGTCGGTGCCGGCCAGCCGCCGGCACGCCTCGACGAGCGCGTCGAGGAACCGGGCGCGGTGTTCACGGGGATCGCGCCCGTCGTGGGCGCAGCCGGGACCGCTGGCACACGTGCCGGCGGTCCCGGTCGCGCTGCTGTCGCACTCGGGGTCCCCGCACACACAGCTGGTCCGGTTGTTCGTGCCGGTGTGCCCGCCATAGGCACCCGGAGCCGTCGGTTCGGGGGCGGCCAGGGTGAACAGGGCTGCTTTGATGACCGCGGCGTCCTCGATGGTGGTGCGGCCCTTGATCCGGACCCCACCGGCGCCGTCGTCGGTCAGGGACAGGAACCGGTTGTGGTGCGCGGCGCGCTCCTCACGGTTCAGCTTCTTCTCGGTCTCCCGCTCATCGCCGTCGGGGTCGAGGCGTTCGATGACGCGTTTGCCGGCGTTGGCCATGAACCAACGCTAGGACCGAGCACCGACACTCGCGGCCGCAGCGAACACATCGGTCTAAGACATTATTCGAACAATATTCGAGATCATGTCCAGCACTACGCTCGGGCGACACGTCGGACCCGGCTCACGGCCTCGTGTCCGGCTTGCCGAGCCAGTTAGCGTCCACAGGTTCAAGGCCTGGATGACTGTCCACAGCTCTTGGTCGATGGCTTAGAAATAGCCCGGAGTTGAGCAACTCTGCTCCCATGACGACAGCACAGGAACGATCTGGT